>NZ_JAMYME010000069.1:0-15781 GCF_040318345.1 Mesorhizobium sp. M1169
ATCGAAAACGACGCAAAACAACCGTTGCAGGCAGGGCGCCGTCCACATATGGATCCTGGGGTCTGCGCCGCGTCGCTTCGCTCCTTGCTTCGCCCCAGGATGACGACTGGAGAGATGTTCTGGCCAATCTCCAAGGTCTGCGCTTCCACGTCGTAACAACAATCGGTTGCCTCTGGCCCATGGCCGGGTGGACCCTATACCTTCAGGATGGCCGCAACCACTGCGAGGAAGCCATGCGAAAACTGATCTCCACCGGTTCGCCCTTCGAGAAGACCGCCGGCTATTCGCGCGCCGTGGTGCAGGGCGACTGGTGTTTCGTGTCCGGAACGACCGGCTACGATTATGCGACCATGTCGATGCCGGAGACCGTAGAGGCACAAACGCGCAATTGCCTGGCGACGATCGCCAAGGCGCTCGGGGACGGCGGCTTCGAGATGGCCGATGTGGTGCGGGCACATTACTATATCACCGATGCGGCTTTCGTGGATGTGGTGTTCCCGATCCTCGGCGAGGCCTTTGGCGAGATCAGGCCGGCGGCAACGATGATCGTGTGTCAGCTCAACAAGCCGGAGATGAAGATCGAGATCGAGGTGACGGCGCTGCGGCGCACAGCCTGATGCCTGTCACGGTTGCGACAACGACACGGTCAGCACGAGGATCGGCCCATGGTGAAGGTCAGGCGCATCGTTGCAAACATAGACACGCAGGATATCGCGGCGGCAAAACCTTTCTATCAGGATGTGCTCGGCCTCGATCTCAAGATGGATATGGGCTGGATCGCTACCTACGGCTCGCAAGAGACGATGTCCGTGCAGGTCAGTTTCATGGCCGAAGGGGGATCAGGAACGCCGGTGCCGGACATCTCTATCGAAGTCGACGACGTCGATGACGCGCTTGAAAGCATGAGAAAGGCCGGCTTTGCCATCGAATACGGTCCGGCGGACGAACCCTGGGGCGTGCGGCGCTTCTTCGTACGCGACCCGTTCGGCAGGCTGGTCAATATCCTTTCGCATCTCTAGGCATTTTGTCTTGAGCATCGGAGTTTCCCAAAACCGGTTTCCACTTTTGGGTCCGATGCTCTGAACCGCAGGCTTGCGCGCCGGCCGCTTGGCGTTTAGCAAGGCCGCGGCTCACGACACAATCAGGACGGTTCTCATGGCTTCGAAAAATCTTCTCCTGCTTGCCGGCGACGGTATCGGCCCCGAGGCGATGGCCGAGGTGAAGAAATTGATCGCCGGCATGAACGACAGCCTCGGCAGCGATTTCGCCACCGACGAGGGCCTTGTCGGCGGTTGCGCTTACGACGCACATGGCGCGGCAATTTCCGATGCCGACATGGCCAAGGCAATGGCGGCTGACGCGGTGCTGTTCGGCGCCGTCGGCGGGCCGAAATGGGATGCCGTGCCTTACGAGGTGCGCCCGGAGGCGGGTCTGCTGCGGCTGCGCAAGGACATGGAGCTGTTTGCCAATCTCAGGCCGGCAATCTGCTATCCGGCACTGGCGGCGTCCTCCTCGCTCAAGCAGGAGGTGGTCGAAGGTCTCGATATCCTCATCGTGCGCGAGCTCACCGGCGGCGTCTATTTCGGCGAGCCGAAGCAGATCATCGATCTCGGCAACGGCCAGAAGCGCGGCATCGACACCCAAGTCTACGACACATTCGAGATCGAGCGCATTTCGGGCGTTGCCTTCGAGTTGGCACGCACGCGCAAGAACCACGTCACCTCGATGGAAAAGCGCAATGTGATGAAATCTGGCGTGCTGTGGAACGAGGTCGTCACCCAGACGCACAAGGCCAGGTATGCCGACGTCAAGCTCGATCACATGTTGGCCGATGCCGGCGGCATGCAGTTGGTGCGCTGGCCGAAGCAGTTCGACGTCATCGTCACCGACAATCTGTTCGGCGACATGCTGTCCGACATCGCCGCCATGCTGACCGGCTCGATCGGCATGCTGCCGTCGGCCTCGCTCGGCGCACCTGATGTCAAGACCAAAAAGCGCAAGGCGCTCTACGAGCCGGTGCACGGCTCGGCGCCCGACATCGCCGGCAAGGGCATCGCCAATCCGATCGCCATGATCGCCTCCTTCGCCATGTGCATGCGCTATTCCTTTGGCATGGTTGAAGAGGCCGACCGGCTGGAAGGCGCGATCGCCGCCGTGCTCGATCAGGGCTTGCGTACCAGGGATATTCATTCGCCGGGGATGACCGAGGTCGGCACGACCGAGATGGGCGACGCGATCATCGCCAAATTTTTGGGGTGACAGGTGTATGGGTGAGGTGCAGCGCGCCATTGAAAGGGATCTTCTCGGCGAGCACCAACGCCAGGCTGAGTTTCGCGGCGATCAACACCTCGCGCCATTGCTGCAGTTCATCTGCGACCGATATCAGGTCGAAAAGAGCGATTTCTACCTGCTAGAAGCCATTCCCGATCAATACGAGTTGTGTCTCTTGATCTGGCTTTGGCCGGATAGGGTGGCCGACTGCGAAATCGCCTATGAAGGGTCCACATTCGAGGTTGTCGGGACGGAAACGATCCAGACCCACAAGAAGACCCTTCGTGGTCATTCCGCGAAGGACTTCAAGATCATCGAACGCATCGCCTTGAGCGAACACAAGCAGCTTTAGCAGAACCAACTCAGGTGAGGTTATGCGGTCTTGATCCCCTCCGGCACCGGACCCCACTGGTTTTCGCGCGGCTGCGTCGGGATCAGCGCAAAGATCAGGATGATCACGGTGCCGAAGGTCGGGATCAGGAAAAGCAGGAAGAGCCAGCCGGTCAGGCCGGTATCGTGCAGGCGACGCACGTTGAGCCCGAACCACGGCAGGGCTGTCGCCAGCAGGAAGAGACCGGAAAGGCCGACCGTCACTGCCGGCAATTCACTGTTGTCGAGATTGCCCATGGCGTCGTCGATAAAGACGCCGAGTCCTATGACCACGATCAGCGCGATCGTCCAGAACAGACAATAGCCCCAATACTCCTTGCGGCGGGCACGGCCGGCGAAGTTGAAGTAATTCTCGGTCAGACCCCACCAGAAGTAGCTCCACAGGCCAGCCGATTCGGCCGGACTTTGTTCAGCGGAACGGCCGAAATGTTGCGGCTGACGTGCCGCGGGCGCATTGCCGGCCTGAGTTGGGGCGGCGGTTGCAGTGGAGGCGTCGGCGGGCGCACTGGCAGGTTGGGCGCGGATCGAAAAAACATCGCGTGCCCGTCCGCCAGCCGGCTGGAATTCGACGGTCGTACCTCCGGCAACCCTGCTTCGCGGCGCAAATCTTCGCGCGCCAAAGTGTAGCGGTTGCCGTCGGCTCCGGTGATGAAGCCGAAACCCTGGTCTTCGTCGTAATGAAGAACTTCGCCGCGCATGTCCTGCCCACCCCCATTTCCCCGCCCCAGACTGTGCAAAGTTCCGGCAGACCGCAAGGGGCGTGCGGAAATGGAGAGTGCTGGCTATTTACCCCGGCCGTTTCTTCGATTTCTTGTGTTTCGCAGGTCCGCCTTCGAACTTCGCCTTGGCCGGTTTCCCGGCCCAGGGCTTCGCCTCGAATGCCGGGCGCTGGTCGGCCGGTGCGCGCTTCTCGAATTTGGGCGTGTTCTGATCGAAGGTGCGCTTGCCGCGGTGCGGCTTCTTGTCGGGTCGTGGTTCCTGGTAGCCGGCCCGCGACAAATCCGGCGTGCCATCCAGCCGCTTGACCGCAATGTTGCCCTGCAGCTTGCGGTCGGGGCCGATCGCAGCGAGGAAACGCTCGGCCCAGTCCGCTGCGATCTGTACGAAGGTTTCCTCCGGCTGCATCTTGATGGCGCCGATCTCGCGCTTGGAAATGCCGCCTGTCCGGCACAGCATCGGGATCAGCCAGCGTGGCTCGGCATTCTGCCGGCGTCCGACCGACAGCGAGAACCAGACGCTGTCGCCGAAATCGTCGTTGCGGCTCGGTGCCTCATCCCGGCGCGCAAATTTTTCGGCCGACGGCGTGAACGGTGCCACGTCGAGAAGATCCTCCGGCGCCGAGTGGCTGGAGCGGCACATCCGCACGAAGGCGGCGGCAACCTGTTCGGGCCCGTGCTGATCGAGAAGCACCTCGACGAAGCCGCGCTCCTCATCCTTCATAGGCTCGCTGAAGACCGGATCAGCGAGAATGCGCTCATCGTCGCGCCGTATCACGTCGTCGGCCGACGGCGGGCTCGCCCAGGTTGCCGCAAGGCCGGCACTTTGCAGCAGCCGCTCGGTGCGCCGGCGGGCATTGTTGGGCACGATCAGCGCGCTGACGCCCTTGCGTCCCGCACGACCCGTGCGTCCGCTTCGGTGCAGGAGCGTCTCCGGGCTGGTCGGCAGGTCGGCATGGATCACCAGCTCGAGATTGGGCAGGTCGATGCCGCGTGCCGCGACGTCGGTGGCGATGCAGACCTTGGCGCGGCCGTCGCGCATCGCCTGCAGCGCGTGGCTGCGCTCGTTCTGGCTAAGCTCGCCGGACAGCGCCACGACGGAAAAGTTGCGATTGTTGAAGCGCGCCGTCAGATGGTTGACGGCGGCGCGGGTGTTGCAGAACACCAATGCATTCTTGGCCTCGTAGTAGCGAAGCACGTTGATGATGGCGTTTTCGCGGTCCGCCTGGGCGACGCTCAGCGCCCGGTATTCGATGTCGAGATGCTGCTTTTCCTCGCCGGAGGCCGAGATGCGCACAGCATCGCGCTGGTAGCCCTTGGCCAGCGTGGCGATGGAGCGCGGCACGGTCGCGGAAAACATCAGCGTGCGGCGATCGGCGGGTGCGGCATCGAGGATGAATTCCAGATCCTCGCGAAAGCCGAGATCGAGCATCTCGTCGGCCTCGTCGAGCACCACTGCCTTGAGCGCCGACATGTCGAGCGAATTGCGGGTGATGTGATCGCGCAGGCGGCCGGGCGTGCCCACGACGATATGGGCGCCGCGCTCCAGCACGCGCCGTTCGGTGCGCATGTCCATGCCGCCGACGCAGGACGCCACCGTGGCGCCGGTCAGTTCGTAGAGCCATTCCAGCTCGCGCGTTACCTGCAGGGCCAACTCCCGCGTCGGCGCCACGGCCAGCGCCAGGGGTGCCGCCGCGTGGGAAAAGCGCTCCGCGCCATCGAGAAGGGTCGGCGCCAAAGCCAGACCGAAGGCGACGGTCTTGCCGGAGCCGGTCTGGGCCGAAACCAGCGCATCGGCCTGGCCAAGCTCGAGAACGGCGTTCTGCACCGGCGTCAGCTCGACATAGCCGCGTTTTTCCAGCGCCTTTGCCAGCGCGGGAACAATAGCTTCGAAGTTGGACATCTTGCTCTTTCGAAATTCGGATTCTGAATACCCGGCGACGGGTCAAATGTCGGCATGCGCCACAGACGGGCGCCACGAGCCAGACGATGCTCGTTCGTACTTGGTGCCGCCGTCATTGTACAGGGCGGGCGGGTCGGCCTGCTTGCGATTGACTCTAGACGTAAACCGCGTAAAAGCCGGCACCGAACGGGATAGTTTTCGATGCGCGGCCTTTTGATGGCGCTTTCTGCCTTCGACATCCCCGGCCCCAATGCGAACCATTGGGCCGGGCGCGTCGCTGCGTCTCCTCGTTCCAGCAAAATCACGTTCTTGCCCAAAAAAACCGGCAAAACGACCACCAAAACGGTCTGATTCCCTTGGCCTAACCACCCCTCCCGGGTCCGGCCCGGGGGTTGAAACCCGCATCGGCCGGCGGGTTTTCTCCAGAAACCGAGCGGAGAGGGACAGGAGATTTCGATGAGTTTCAAGGTTGCGATCGTCGGCGCCACGGGCAATGTGGGCCGGGAAATGCTCAACATACTGGAGGAACGCGGCTTTCCGGTGAGCGAGGTGGTGGCGCTGGCCTCGCGGCGCAGCCAGGGCACGGAAGTGTCGTTCGGCGACCGCACGCTGAAGGTCAGGGCGCTCGACCAATATGATTTTTCCGACACCGACATCTGCATCATGTCGGCCGGCGGCAACGTCTCCAAGGAATGGTCGCCGAAGATCGGCAAGCAGGGCTGCGTCGTCATCGACAATTCGTCGGCCTTCCGCTACGACCAGGACGTGCCGCTGATCGTTCCGGAAGTGAACCCGGATGCGATCTCGCTGTTCACGCGCAAGAACATCATTGCCAACCCGAACTGCTCGACGGCGCAGCTGGTCGTGGCGCTGAAGCCGCTGCATGACGCGGCCACCATCAAGCGCGTCGTCGTCGCCACCTACCAGTCGGTCTCCGGCGCCGGCAAGGAAGGCATGGACGAATTGTTCACGCAGACGCGCGCGGTGTTCGTCGCCGACCAGGTCGACATCAAGAAGTTCACCAAGCGTATCGCCTTCAACGTCATCCCGCATATCGACGTCTTCCTCGACGACGGCTTCACCAAGGAAGAGTGGAAGATGGTGGCCGAGACCAAGAAGATGCTCGACCCGAAGATCAAGCTGACGGCGACCTGCGTGCGGGTGCCGGTGTTCATCGGCCATTCGGAAGCGGTCAACATCGAGTTCGAGAAGCCGATCACCGCCGATGAGGCGCGCGAGATCCTGCGCGAGGCGCCGGGCTGCCAGGTCATCGACAAGCGCGAGGACGGCGGCTACATCACGCCGCTGGAATCGGCCGGCGAGGACGCCACCTTCATCTCGCGCATCCGCGAGGACTCGACCATCGATAACGGCCTGTCGATGTGGATCGTCTCCGACAATCTGCGCAAGGGCGCGGCACTCAATGCGGTGCAGATCGCCGAACTGCTGGTCGAGCGCGGGCTGATCCAGCCGAAGAAGAAGGCGGCATAGTTCGCTCACGGCCGTATCGCCGCTAGCGCGGCTGGCCTCCGCGGGGGCGCCGGACGACCGGCGGCCTGCGGTCGCAGGCTTGGCCTTCGGCCGCGATTTTTGCTCAGCTTGCTTTTTCTCTCACGGCCGTATCGCTGCTGTCGCGGCTGGCCCTCCGCGGGGGCGCCGGAAGGCCGGCGGCCCGCAGTCGCGGGCTCGGCCTTCGGCCGTTTTGCGCCCTTCTCGCCGTTCACGGGAAGAAGGTTCCGGCAGGCGTATGAGGGGGAGCGCAGGCGTCTCAAATAGGCAGCAAGGCGCCGGCGTCACAGCCGGTTCTCCTCCGCTAGGTCCAACAGCAACTCCAGCGCCTCCTCCGCCCGGTCGGCGGGCACGAACAGATGATCGTGGTAGAAGGCCGAGACCGGATTGACGCCGATGCCGGCGGTGGCCAGCCGCGCGGTGATGGCGGCGAGGAAGCCGACCGCTTCCAGCGACGAATGGATGTTCAGCGTCAGCATCCGGCAGCGGAACACGGTTTTCAGTCCAGCGGCCTTGGCATGGTCTTCAAGCACGATCAGCGTCGTGCCCTCGCGCTCGCGAAATAGCATCACCGGGTGGAGCCTGTCGGGAGCGGGCGCATCGGGTGGCAACGTGGTGAAGACATGAACGCCGGCAAGCAATTCCGGCGTCATTGCCGCCAGCAACTGTTTCAGGTCGGTCTCTCCGGCCATCGGTTGCTTTCGCTGTGCGATCAGGCGGTGGTGCCGTCGAGCGCTCGGAAGACACCTCTACGGATTTTCAATAACGCCCTCCACCTCACCCCGCAAGGTGGACTTGGCCAGGTTCGTTGCTGACTGAACGTACACACCCAAGGTTGCCCCTGGAGTGAAAAGAACTGGAGGCATGTCGGATCGCCGTCATGGGCCGCGTCCTTGGTTCGAGCTGGCGGAGGAGCCAGTGCTCACAACGACCGGAGGGAACATCAATGTCTCAGGCAGCACCCGTCTCACCGCGTGCCCTGTGGGCCGGCCGCGTGCTCAGCGCCGTCATCGTGCTGTTCATGATCTTCGACGGCGTCATCAAGCTACCGCCGCTCGAAATCGTCACCCAGACCATGGTGCAGCTCGGCTGGCCGGCCAATGCCAATGTCTCGCGCATGCTCGGCACCATTGGACTGGTCTCGACAGCGCTTTACGCGCTGCCACGCACCTCGGTGCTCGGCGCCATCCTGCTCACCGCCTATCTCGGCGGCGCCGTCGCCACGCATGTGCGTATCGGCAGCCCTTTGTTCTCGCACATACTGTTCGGCGTCTATCTCGGCGCCATCCTCTGGGGTGGCCTGTATCTGCGCGATCCAAGGGTGCGCGCGTTATTCCCGTTCAGCCAATAGCGGCGACATCGAAAGCCGTTCGATGGTGGCCAGGCCGCCAGAGCGGGCACGGTGTGCCGCCGCCTTTCTACTCTTTGGATCAAATTGAGCGCCGCCGGGCGGCAGCCGATCTTCTTCTTTGGATCAAATCGCCTGGTTGCGAGTTAGGGGGTGCAGCGGCGAGGACGGCACCCTGTTGGAGAGGAACGACAATGAAAAAGGTGATGATCTTGATGGCCCTGCTGGTCCCGCTCGGTGCCTGCTCCCGTACTGAGCAAGGCGCGGCAGTTGGTGGCCTGGGCGGTGCGGCGGTCGGCGCTGCTGTGGCCGGCAACCCGACCAAGGGCGCGGTGATCGGCGGTGCGGCCGGCGCTTTGGCCGGTGCGCTGATCGGCCGTGCCAGCGAAAGCGGCCAATGCCGTTATCGCGATCGTAACGGTCGTGTCTACGTTGCGAGTTGCCCGGAAGGCTATTGATCGGGCCGCATCATATGGATGTAATAGCAAAACGGCGGGCAGGGCCCGCCGTTTCGTGGTTGTGGAGATGATTTATTCGGCACTGGCGGCTTCCGCCTCGGCCGGCGCGGCTGCAGCGGCGACAACGGCCGCGGCGGCATCTTCCTGCGCCTTCTTCAGCAAGGCTGCGCGCTCCTGCGCCTTCTTGCCGGGCTCGGCCTTCTTCGGGTTGGAGCGGGCTTCGCGCTTGGCGATGCCGGCTTTATCGAGGAAGCGCAGCACGCGGTCGGTCGGCTGGGCGCCATGCGACAGCCAATGCTTGACGCGCTCGGCGTCGACCTTGACGCGTTCGCCGTCCTTGGGCAGCAGCGGATTCCACGAGCCGAGCGACTCGATGAAACGGCCGTCGCGCGGCGAACGAGCGTCGGCGACGACGACATGGTAATAGGGACGCTTCTTCGAGCCCGCACGGGCCAATCGGATTTTCAGTGGCATTTCTTTTCTCCTAAAAGCTCTGATCTGGTTGATCGGTTGGTGGCTGGTCCTCAGCCGGTTTTCGTCACGCCGTTGGATGCGGCGATCTGCTCGTGATGGCGGATCACTTCGCGGACGACGAAGTTCAGGAATTTCTCCGCGAAATCCGGGTCGAGATGGGCGTCCTTCGCCAGTTGGCGAAGACGGGCGATCTGCTCCTGCTCGCGCGCCGGGTCGGCAGGCGGCAGGCCATGTTCCGCCTTCAGCACGCCGACTGCCTTGGTGCAGCGGAAGCGCTCGGCCAGCATGTGGATCAGCGCCGCGTCGATATTGTCGATAGAGGCGCGATAATTGGCCAGCGCCGCACGCGCGTCCGCCATGCCCTTCTCTTCGTTCATGGCGCCCTTACTTCTTCTTGCCGAGGCCATTCTTGCCAAGCATTGGCAGCCCGCCACCGCCCGGCAGGCCGGGAAGTTTCATGCCGCCGGGCAGCCCAGGCAGGCCACCGCCACCGGGAAGACCACCGGGCAGGCCCTTCATGCCGCCGAGCCCGGCCGCCTGCGCCTGCTTCTGCAAGGCTTCGAGCTGCTTGGGGTCCATCTTGGAGAGGTCCGGCATGCCGCCGCCCATCATGCCGCCTCCGGGACCGCCTGGGCCGCCAGGCATCATGCCGCCGAGCCCCATCTTGGAAGCGAGGCCGCCCATCATGCCGCGCATCAGGCCGCCGCCTTTGCCCTTGCCGCCCATCGCCTTCATCATGTCGGCCATGCCGCGATGCATCTTCAACAGTTTGTTGATTTCGGCCGCGTCGGTACCCGAGCCGGCGGCGATGCGCTTCTTGCGCGAGTGCTTCAGAATATCGGGGTTGGCGCGCTCGGTCTTGGTCATCGACGAGATGATGGCGAGCTGGCGGCCGAACATCTTGTCGTCGAGACCGGCGGCGGCCATCTGGTCCTTCATCTTGCCCATGCCGGGCATCATGCCCATGATGCCGCCCATGCCACCCATTTTCGACATTTGCTGAAGCTGGCCGGCGAGGTCGTTCAGGTCGAACTTGCCCGACTGCATCTTCCTGGCCATCGCCGCCGCCTGCTCGGCGTCGATGTTCTCGGCCGCCTTTTCGACGAGGCTGACGATGTCGCCCATGCCGAGGATGCGGTCGGCGATGCGCTTGGGGTGGAATTCCTCCAGCGCGTCCATTTTTTCGCCGGTGCCGATCAGCTTGATCGGCTTGCCGGTGACGGCGCGCATCGAGAGCGCCGCACCACCGCGGCCGTCGCCGTCCATGCGGGTCAGCACGAGGCCGGTGATGCCGACGCGCTCGTCGAAGCTTTTTGCCAGATTGACGGCGTCCTGGCCGGTCAGCGAATCGGCGACCAGCAGGATCTCGTGCGGCGACGACATCTTCTTGATGTCGGCCATCTCGACCATCAACGGCTCGTCGATATGGGTGCGGCCGGCGGTATCGAGGATGACGACGTCATGGCCGCCGAGCTTGGCCGCCTGCACGGCGCGGCGGGCGATATCGACCGGCGTCTGGCCGGCGACGATCGGCAATGTGGCGACCTTGACCTGCTCGCCGAGCTGGCGGAGCTGCTCTTGCGCGGCGGGACGCCGCGTGTCGAGCGAGGCCATCAAAACCTTCTTGTTTTGACGGTCGGTGAGGCGCCTGGCGATCTTGGCCGAGGTCGTCGTCTTGCCCGAACCCTGCAAGCCGATCATCATGATGACGACCGGAGCCGGTGCATTGAGGTCGATGGCGACGCCCTCGGCGCCGAGCATCTCGACCAGTTCGTCATGGACGATCTTGACGACCATCTGGCCGGGCTTGATCGACTTGACCACGGCGGCGCCGACGGCCTTCTCGCGCACCTTGTCGGTGAAGGAACGCACAACTTCCAGCGCCACGTCGGCCTCGAGCAACGCACGGCGCACCTCGCGCAACGCCGCCGAGACATCGGCCTCCGACAAGGCGCCGCGGCCGGTGAGGCCGTTCAGGATCGAACCAAGACGTTCCTGTAGCGATTCAAACATTCTTCTTCCTTTTCCCTGGCACCCGGATGATGCCCGAGAGGTAATGCGTTCGCGCCAACTGTCCAAGCAAAAGCCGGTCCGGGCAAAGCCCAAAGCCAAAAAGCACCCGGGGGCGCACAGCGCTGCCGGGTGTTGGCCTCCGGGATCGATTTACAGCACTTCACCTCAAGGAGGTTTCGGCGTCCCGGTCGGTTTGCTCGGAGGAATACTCGTCGCGGAATTCGCGGCGTGTAGACAGGAAATCGGCCGCAGAGTCAAGCTTTGGTCAAGCTTTGCGTCAAATAGCTCAGGACGACCAGGCAATGCACATCAGCGCACGCTGCCGGCGGGCGCCATATCCGGCTCGACCTTCAGCGGTGAGCGCGGATGTAAAAGCAGCAGAACGGTCAACAGGCTGCTGACGATGCCGATCGAAGCGATGAGGACGGCGTCTGAAGTCGTCCAGCCCGCGGCTTCGAGCGGCTTGGCGTTGAACAGGGCGAAGGAATTATAGCTTTGCTGGTGCGAAATCAGCAGGAAGCCGGTCAGATTGTTGCCGAGATGGGCGCCAAAGCCGGCACCGAGATTGCCGGTTGCATAGACCAGAAGCGTCAGCAGCAGCGCAAAGGCGGCGATCGAGGCCAGCACGCAGGCATTGATGGCAGCGCTTGAACCTGGGCTCCAGTGCAGGGAGGTGAACAGCAATCCCGGCAGCAGCGCCCAGATGAAAGGGTTCTGGAACCGGCTCGCCAGGCCCCTGAGCAGATAACCGCGAAACAGCATCTCCTCCGACGAGGTCTGCAGAAAGGTCAGGGCGGCGATCGGGATCAGGAACAAAAGCCACGCGGACAGGCCGATCGCGCCGCGCGCGATGTCGGGCTGCAAACCATAAAGCAGGATCTCGGAAAGCAGCGAGGTGATCAGCACCGCGGTCAGTCCTTTCAGGAACCCCGACCAAGAAATGCGCCGGCTGACGCCAATCAGGGCTGTCAGCTTCTCGCGATGGATCCAGCGCATGGCAGCCCAAAGGCCGAGCCAGATTCCGGCAAATGAAGCCAGCGCCGCAAGGATGCCTGCAGGAGAGGCCATGAAATCCTGCACCGCTCCCCCACCTGGCGGGGCGGTGCCAGACGATGCCTGCCAAACGGCAAAGGCATAGGTGCCGCCGAACAGCACGGCGGCTGTGGTTCCGAGCCAGAACAGGATGACGACCACCGCTCCAAGCAGAAGCCGCGGCAAAGTGGTCTTGTTGTTGGCGGTCTGCCGGTACTGTTGGAAGGCGGTTGGGTCGATCGTCACGCGGGCTCGCTGGCTGGTGCTTCGGCTCGCAAGGTCTAGAACATCGGCCCCAATGTGGAAACCGGTATTGCAGCGGCAATACCGGCTTGTGGCAATGTCGGGAGTGCGAGCGGCCGCCATTACAGGGCGACCGCCCTGTTTGTATCGTCAGCGCACGACGTACACGATACGCCGGCTGCCCGGATCGACCAGTGCCGGCTGGCCGTTCACATAGACGTAACGGTAATCATAGTCCGGAATCTCGCGTAGCTCGACGGTATCAGGCAACGTCGCGCCCGTCACCACCTCGCCCTCGAGATAGACCGGATCGAGCCGATGCGTACGTACATAGGTACGGATCTCGGCCGGCGGTCTCCGGATAGGCTCGATCGCCTGGCCGGCGACGATTGCTCCGGTATAGCTGTCGGAATACTCGACGCTATCGGCTGGCGGCGTCACGACGGCAATGCCGGCGCTGGCCGGATGCTGTGTCAGGACCACACGGCTGCCGCCGAAATCGGCCGTCACATAGTCGGAATAGACCCAGCCCTGGCCGTTGGCCTCGGCGATGGTGCACCATTTGCTGTTGGCGATGCAGCCGTCGAGCGTCGCCGACTGGCCGGCTGCGAGCACGCCGATCACCGGATATTGCGGGCCGGGGCCGGCGCGTACATTGAGATCAGTGATGGCCGAGACGGCGGTGTCGGCCAATGCAGAGCCCGACATCGCCATGAGCGCTCCGGCCACCGCCGGAAACAATATGCGTTTCATGGTCTTCTCTCCGTTTCACAGTCCCTTGGCACGGAAAACGAAGCAAAGCCGCATGCGTTCCGGCTAAAAGGCTTCGGCCGGCTCACGATTTGTTCCAGTCGTTTTCGGCAGGTCGGTCAAAAGCTCGTGAACAAAAGCAAGTTTTTGCGCCGCCACGTCCGAGATGACGAAGGGATAGAGATCGGGCAGGCCCATGCAGCGGTTGATCGAGTTGGACGCCTCCGACAGCACCAGCCAGCGGTCGAGAATCCTTTCGAAGGGCTCTGGGCTGGCGGCGGGTTCCGATGGTGCCGGCTGCAACTTGCCGCCGGTATCGGCGCGCGGCAGCTCGTTGGCTTCAACAGTTTCCAGCCGGCCGAGCGGGAAATTCAGGGCATGCACCATCTCCAGCGTGTCCGTGATGTGCATGTGATGCGCCCATGTCTCGGCCCAGTCCTCCCATGGGTGCGACGTCGCATAGGCCGAGATATGGCGCTGCTGCCAGTCGGGCGGCGCGCCATCGGCATAATAGGTCTTCAGCGCCTGTTCGTAGCCGGCGCGCTCGTCGCCGAACAAAGCGCGAAAACCGGCAAGCTTTTGCGAATCGTCGCGGATCAGGCGGTCCCAGTAATAATGGCCGAGCTCATGGCGGAAATGGCCGAGCAGCGTGCGGTAGTTCTCGCCCATCTCGACGCGCCGCCGTTCGCGCTCTGCCGAATCCGCCTCGGCGACGTTGAGCGTGATCCGGCCGTTGTCATGACCGGTCAGGATACGCTCGCCGCCCGGACCGCCGCCGATCGGATCGGCAAGAAAATCGAAAGCGAGACCGATCTCGTCGCCAACGTCCTGCTTGGGTGCGACCGGCAGGCCGAAGGCGAGCAGCGAATAGACGGCACGCTTCTTTGCCGCCTCGACACGGATCCAGCGGCGGCGATTGCCGTCGACCGACAGATCCGGGATCAGCTGGTTCAGCGCACAGGCGCGGCAGAAGGCGTGGCCGGGCTCCGCCATCCAGTTGCAGGCGCATTCGTCGGCATTGGTGCAATGGAAGACCTCGGCGTCGGACAGCGCGAAGCGCGCATGCTCGGGATCGTAGAGCACGAGGCTGGCGCAGTTCAGGCATTGCGCGTTCTCGAAATAGAGACGGTGGCCGCAATGCGGGCAGTCGAAAAGCTTCATTGGCGTCTCAAATCATTCGCAATCGAAATGCGGAGGACGATACGAGCAGGAGAACGCCAAACGCCTGTCAGCTGCCGACGTTCCTGCCGGCCGATGCTATTTTGCCGCAAGCTGGGCGACGACCTCCTTGGCCACTGCCTCGCCCGACAATCTGGCGCCGCCGCAGGTCTGCATCAGCGGACCGGCCAAATGCTCGCCGGCGAAGAAGATCTTTTCCGCCACGGGCTGCATCAGCGTGGCGCGCGCTTGCGAGCGGCCGGGCCGCCGCCGCCGCATAGCACACAAACCGCTCAGCGCCCCGCCGATGATCACGACATCAACGTCTTCCATGCTTATTCTGTCCCCGCCACAATAATTACTTGATCGTAGGCAAATTCCCGGGCGTCCGCCAGTATGGTGGATTTGAGGTTCCTGCTGTATTGAGTGCATCGGCGTGGCGCCGGGGCAGTGACAAGCAGGTGTTTCGCAGGCAAGTTCGCAATTGGGAACGTGATTCAGGCAACCAGGAGAGCAGCATGGCATTTCTTGCCAAGGGGAAGATGTTTGTAGTGGCCACGGTGGTGGCGGTGCTTGCGCTGGCGACGGGCGCGCAGGCGGCGGCCAGCTGTGGCAAGAGCGGCGCCGGCTTCGAGGCATGGAAACCGGAGTTCGCCGCGGAGGCGAAGGCCGACGGTGTCGGCTCGAAGGGTCTGGCCGCTCTGGCTCGCGCAACCTACGCGACAAAGACGATCTCCGTCGACCGCGCCATCCATAAGGCTTTCAGCGGCTCGGTGGAAGCTTTCATGAAGCGCCGTGGCGCGTCCGCGATCATTGCCAGGGGCCGTGCGCTGAAGAAGGCCAATGCTGCGCTGTTCGACAAGATCGAACAGAATTACGGCGTGTCGCCGGGCGTGTTGCTCGCCATCTGGGGCATGGAGACCGGCTTCGGTTCCGCCATGGGCAACCAGAATACGGTCTCCGCCATTTTAACGCTGGCCTATGACTGCCGCCGTCCGGAGTTCTTCTACCCGCATGCCATTGCGGCCCTGAAGCTGGTTGATCGCGGAGCGTTGAGCGCCTCGTCGGTCGGTGCCGCGCATGGCGAGATTGGTCACACGCAGTTCCTGCCCGGAAATGTTTTGACATATGGCGTAGGCAACAAAAACCTGCGTGACAAGGCCACTGCGTTGGCTTCTACCGCCAACTTCCTCAAGGGTCATGGTTGGCGACCGGGCGCCAGCGCGCAGGCGAATATCGGCGCAATTGCCGGCTGGAATTCGGCGAGCGTCTATCAACAGGCCATCGCCCGCATGGCCACAGCGATCGATGCCGACTGATAGAAATCTCTATTCGACAGAAAGCCCGGCCATGCGCCGGGCTTTTTTGCGGGTGGTCTATCCAGAGCATTTCACGGCCGGATTGAATCCTGCCGGGGCCCCTGCCGCGAGAGTAACGGCATGATGGGGTGGACGGCGCCCGACGGCATCGGATGTGCCAGAATGAGTTCGTTGAGATCTCAAACAAGGGAGCCGTC
>NZ_JAMYME010000070.1:0-15441 GCF_040318345.1 Mesorhizobium sp. M1169
CTCGCCCGGCGACAGGACCAAGATACCGAAGCGCTCGGCCACTTTGCCGAAGTCGCGTAGGTTGAACGTCACTATAGCATCCGCCCGTCCGTTTACCGCAGCTTCCAGCACCATGTCGTCATCCGGGTCGCGCACGGCAGGTCGCCAGAGGAAGAGAAGGCGAACCGGCTCGGCGACGGCCGCCACGGCATCTAGCAACGCGTTCACATCCTCGGCCGACAGGCCGGAAGCCTCAAGGTGCTCGGGCCTTGTCATGACCGCCTGGTACTCGATCATCAACGTCACCGAAGCGATGAGCGTCAGCCGGCGTTCCAAAGCTGCGACCAACAGTTGGCGCGAGGCGCCAGCATCACTTCGGATCCCAGCCACCATGGTCGCCGTATCGAGAAGCAGTCTCATGCGGGCATATTGGATATCGCGCGCGATATTGCAAGAGGACCCAGCTTTGGTAATTTGGCCTGGCTTCGGAATTCCAAATCGCAGTGCTCAAGTATTTGCACGCCACACTACGACAGCGCGACAACTGAACTTGTCTTGCTGATCATCACGCCGCTCAATGCCCTCGATCTACACAGAAGAGCGGGCATGCCATGGTGGACGAGGCCAAACCTGGGAACGACAGCGCAAGCCACGATTACAGGGCTGACATGTCGGCACGAGACATGGCTGAACGGGCCGTCCTGTCGATCGCCCGTTTGTTGGGTCGGCGGGTTGCTCGGGAGCATTTCGAGGAATTGCAGGCGGCCAACGACAACAATGTTCATCCTCTTGAGAAGACACCGTCAGAAGGGGAGGATGGGGCGCGAGGGGAGGGCGTAGGGGCGCCCCGCGCTCCGGTGCTGGCCCGTTCGATGCGGGTAAGGACCGGAGGCCCGCCAAGAAAATCAGTCCGGCTATTTGCGAACGATGCCGCGCAATCGACGCTGGCCTGCCGTCTCTTTGATCACGCCAGCAATTTTGCGGACAAATGCGGGACTGAACGCGCCGATCGGCGTCGTCGTCACCAGATCATAGGCTTCATCGACCTGCACCCGGTTAAATTCGTGCAGGATCAGCCATGACGGATAGTCGAGGCCGCCGCGGCGGCATTCGATGTCGCTGATGGCGAGATGCGGGCGCGACCGGTCGGGTTTTTGCGAAGTCAGCGGAAAAGAGAAACAAGGCTGCGGGCGTTGCTAGCGTCCGGACAACGATGCAAACCGGCCTCGCCTTCCGTCCGGATTCCTCGCCGGCGTCTGCTTCCCGCGCCCATAGGTAATAATATCGGAGCAGATCGCCAGCTTTAAGCATCGGGCGTGTCGCCGGAAATTATGGCATCCAGTCCTGTCATGAGTTCATTGTGGACTTCATCCGGTGCGTCCTCGATCGTATAGGCGACCGAATGCGGCTGGCCGACGAGCTGGTGGTACTGAGCAGCGGACAGGATGACGAGCTTTTCCTTGCCGCGCTTGGTCAGGGCCACCGGCTCGATCAATGCCGTTTCGAGGATTTCGCCTGACACGCGATTCATGTCGGAGAATGTGAATTGCTTCATCGCCGTACTTCCTTTTAACTACCTATAATAGGTAATTCACGTAAGAAAAGCAAGAATGGTGGCGCCCACGCGCCACCTTTCGTATCAGCATCGATCCGCTCGCATTGACTTGCCGAGAGCACTCTATGAGGGATAACTAAGTATATCGTTCAGAGAGTCGGATATGGCATCCCAAGCGATTTTGCTTCCGAATAGCCGAGAAAACCCATCTCGTCATCGGGCGCCTGCATTATGTAGAGCAGCAGCCTCGGGTCTATATTCATCTCGGCGAGATGGCGAGAAAGTGCAGTCGCACTTTCTTTGAAAACTGTAAGGTAGAGCAGAACCTCTTCGCGGGCAAAGCTTAGCTTTTGCTCGACCGCCGGACGAATCTGATGGAGGCCAATATTGGACAGTAAATGCGAAAACCGCACTTTGCCGCCCAAAAGCATGAGGCCGCAAGCCGAGTTGCATGACAATGGGTCCAGCGCCCCGTCTGTCGCGAAGGTGACAGACGGCCGTGCCACGGCGGTCATGGCGCCATTTATCCTTAGCTGCCGCGAGACGGAAAAGGCTGGGTTGACCAGGCCGCCGGGAGAATCGAGAAGCAGGATCAATTGCGGTCCAGCGCCCGTTCTCGCCTTTGCGCGTGACCACTCGCTGGTCTTCTCCAGCCTGTCGAGCGCCTCTTGGAAACGTTCGATCGTCGTGTCGGCAACCTCGCCGCTGGCAAAGACCACAACGCACGCACTGCAGGGGGGTGATCGAAGACTTTGAAAGTCATCGTTTGCGTATTTCAGGTCTTCGGCCGCAGCCAGCAGAACCCCCATGGCCAGGATCGTGATTGCAACAACCGTGGACATGCAACGGCGATAGTATGAGCTCAAGATCGTCCCCCTTAATGTGGCGGCAGCGTATCTCACCATTTCGGAGAAAGAAACGCGGGGAAGTGCCGGCTGCGCCGACCGAGGCGATGAAGGCGAACTGTCCCTCGGTTACTCTCCGACAGATCAGCAGCAGAGAGAAACGCGCGAACCCGCTTTGCTAAAAGGCCCTGCAGGAAGGCACATTGGCCTAACCGATCTTGAGCCGCGATGCGAACCAGGCGCTTGGCAATCACCGGCCCGCCGACCCTACTATTCGCCAGCGGCGACGTGCCGGATATGGAGTAAGTTCAGCCTGGGATTCCATCTCGCGATGGTCGAGGGGACGTGCTTTACTCCGAAGATGAGCCTGCTGACACGATTCCTCGTCCATGCCACCTTCGCAGCGTGTTTACCTTCGGCCTCCTATGCGGAGCCGCGCAACGGCCCGCGCCTTGAAGAGCCGGCATGCCAGCCCATCACTACGGCCAACGAAGCATTCGTCAAGATACCGATCTTTCAGGCGACTTGGGACGCCGTGATCAAGCGCGATCCAGCCGTGGTGGTCATGCATAGAGAGTCGGTCTACGCAAATGGCATCCTATACGAGCGAACGGCGCCATACGCGCCTTGGCGCGTTGAGGCGCTTCAACTCGGGAATCCCCGGCATTCGGGTTGTCACCAGCTGCGCGAAGAGATGCTGGATGGTGTCAACACCGTGGTCATCTCGTATTGGAGGCACAACCCCGACGTCGATCCGCGGTGGTATCATTGCACGATCTGGATTGAAATTCCAGAATACAGGAATCGAAAGCTGGACTGCTCGACCGTCTATTTCTCCGAGGAAGCAGAGCTGAAAAGACGTTGGTTTTATAAAACCGACATCAAGCTGCCGGCGCCGCCACAGAAGCTCGGCGCGGCTGTGTAACTTTCGCCGACGGGATTCGGCCAGACGCGGTCAGGCTCAAACCCATTTCGGCCGACGCCTAAGGGCCTGACGACACAACAAGGCAGGCCGTCATGAGGCGGGAAACTTCACGATCCTGTCTCTTCTATAATCATAGGCAATGTGCGGTCTTCCATTCCGATAGTCGTCATAGGTCCAGCGGCCCGTAGCGCGGTCGTTGACGAAATCGGTGCACCACTTGACGCCATTGGGAGGAGGTCGTCCTTGATGCCATCTCTTTTTCGACGTTACGCCTTGGAGGCAGTGCTGAATTGCAGCGCGCCTCTGTTCCGGGGTCTGCAGTTTCGCTCGGCCTGCTTCAAATTGGGCTCTACCATCGCTTTGGCAGCCAGCAATTAGCAGTGCTGTTGCGACTATCAATTTGCTAGCGCACTTCAAATGAGGTTCTCCAAATCGGGCACGTCACCAGGGCAACCATGTGGACGTGGTTTTCGCCAGTCTGTCGATTTTATTGCTTTTCCCTGTTATCGACTTCTTTCAAAAGCGCCATCAGTCCGGCGCAGCCGCCTAACTCCGACAGTGCGAGCTCTTTCGTTTCTTTGTCGGCATCTTCTAAGTCGGACGTCTTGGCCACCTCTAGTCCTAGGCCTTCCATCGCGTCCGCCACATTCATCGAGGCGATAGTGCCTTCGGCGTCCTTCGCCTTTTCCAGGCTCGCGGCGCGAGATAGGCATTCGGTCTTTTCAAATACCTTGGCGAGCCATGGCCACATAGGTTTGTTTTCTGCGCCGTCTGCCAGGACATGGATCGACACATACATCCCGATAGCCATCCCTGGCATGTCGGGACTTTGGCTCGTTACGCACTCGTCAGTCCCTTCTGCATGAGCTGGCAGCAGCATCCCTAAGAGAATTGGCAGGGCCAATTTAAATCGCATCTTATCTCCCCGATCGACATAGCAGAATGCTGAGCACGAACTAAGTTGTCGGCGATTTAACGACGGCCTGTTTGTCCAGCTCGGCTTCGGGCTCGCCGCTTGCGCCGCTCTCGGCACATTGTCAAAGCCCTGCCGTCAGGCATCGGCGTATTCCTGCCAGAGGTCAGGGACCAAGCGCTCCTTACCGTCCCTGCTCGCGAACGGATTGGCCCAAAGGCGGACATCTACCGGTAACTATCCGGGTCTTTGGCCTTCTCGGTCTGGCAATTAACCTTACTCAGAACAGCCTTACGGTAAGCGCCGTCAAACACGCGGATCGCCCTCTCGAATTTAGCCGGATTAGGCGCCAAGTGTTTTTCTAGCCCGTCGTACAAAAGGATGGAGACAGCCATCATGGCTTTGCCACTTTCGCTTGGTCTCAGCGCTGGGCACCTTTTCAATACGCCATAGATGTTACCTGAAATTGCTGCAGCCCGATGCAATTTGCCATCCGCCATCCGTGCCAAGTAATTGATGTTTTGCTGCTCTCCCTGCCCGGCCCAAGCAGTCGATATTGTGAAGCAGATTCCTGCGATGACCGTTACCAAAATGCGGCTCAAACGTTTCCCCCTCTTCTCAGTCATCTCGCCCCTACCGATCACCTGTTATCATAGCTTTGCCTGAGGTTCAAAAGGCCGCCAGCCGGGGCCAACGGGCATTGCGACTAAAGCTCAGTTGCGGCCCTCAAACCGATGGACGAACAGTTCTTCGGGCGGAATGACGCCCTCCAGGATCTCGCGGCGCTGCTCCATCGCCATGTCGCGCAAATCGTGCCCGTTGAGGTGCAGCAGATCGAAGGCGACGAAATAGAGATCGTGCTGGCGTCGCGTGATCGCTTTGCGCAGCTCGGCAAAGTCGGACAGGCCTTTGTCGTTGAGGGCGATGATTTCGCCGTCGATGATGGCGTTCTCAACGGTCAGCGTTTTGGCTGTTGCGGCGAGGTCGCGGTATTTCGACGTCCAGTCCAGCCCGCGGCGGGTGAAGACGCGCACCCGGCCGGCGTCGATGATGATCTGGGAGCGGTAGCCGTCGAACTTGACCTCGTGAGTCCATCCGTCGCCCTGGGGCGGCTTGGCGATCAGGGTAGGCATCATCGGCGGTATGAACTCGAGCCGGCCGGTACTTACAATTTTACGCACATTAGAGAATTAGGCACTCGGATTATATTAGCCAGAGCGACATAACGCGACTCCGCGCGGAAACCAAAACGCGACAGTTTGCGTTGCGGAAGAATGACGAGGATCAGAACCGACAACATCGCTACCGGCTACCAAGGCAAGCCGCATGACGGGCCAGTGGAGGATGAATCGAAGCACTTCGTCTACTGCTCAGTTTGCGGTCAGACGTTCGACGCGCGTGATCTTGGACAGGTGTTTCATCACGCCGAGCCGCAGCACACCCCGCTGCCGGTCGAGCAATAGTCCCGCTAATCGACCTCCGGCGGCAGAGCGGCCTTTGAAACCTTCAGCGCGCCAGCGACGTTGGATTCGGAGAAAAAAGGTAAGGAGTGATCGCCATGACCGTCCTCGCCTACAGCCTTACCACAAGAGAGCGCGCGATAGCTTGGTTCCGCTGATTCGTAACGCGCTACAGAGCGTCCGAAGCTATGCGATCGGCTCTAGCGTGAACAGACGTGATCGCGCGCTGATCCTCCCGCGTCTGGATGGAGGAGGCGCGGACCGGACGGCCGATCTTGCGATATCGTACGAGGGGAAGGATTGGCTGGGTGCACCGAACCTTTTCGCGCCCGGTGCTTCAGCTAGACCGCAAAAAAGTCCCGCCGCACTGCCAGAACGGCGGGACCGATCAAACGCTTTGCACTAGGCGGGGGGATGCGGGGGGTGGGCTTGCCAGGTGAGCGCGGACCGTAACCAACCCTAAGCGCCACAGCGGCAACGCGTCCAGCAACCGCCGGTTGGAGCGATAGGACGACTGAGCCGCCGGCAGGTCAGGTCATCCCGGGTCGCTATCGCTCGCAACCAGACGGTAGCGGAAATTATTGCGGATGTGGTCGTTGAAATAGCGGCCCTTGGCGAACGCGGCCCGGAACGCGGCAAAGGATTCCGGCGGTACCCCCTCAAACTCGTACCGCTTGCCGCTTCTGTCAGGATCGTATTCCGTTTTGCGTATCGAGGTGGACGGCATGACGGCGGTTCGATTCAAAAAGCAATCAACGAGCGGAGAGGCGGTCGCGTTCCTTGGCGCGGTGAGGAACGACACTCGGTCGAATGCGAGCGCCGCGGCTGGGCCTATTCGATGTTCCGGCGTCGTCGGGACATTGCTGCGAATAAAAAATTGCCTTCCGCCTCAATGAAGCTGTGATCAAAATCTGGTAGCCATTGCTGCTGTTCGAGAGGCCTGTAAGACAATCGCGTTTGGGGAGGCGGCAGTATCATGGCTGTAGCAGGTAAAAATTGGGATGCCCATATTGTGGGACCTTCAACACTATAAACGAGGTTGACAAAACAGATGGCTACACCGGGCTCAACGAGGCTATGTTGGGTCCCGCGGGCACGGTGGCTGATCAGGTACGCCATAGCTGCGAGTAAATGCGGCACCGCGAGCTCGGCCCGACCGGTGCAGGCCGATATTCCCAAAAACCTGCGTATGAAGTTACTCGGTCTTTCCACTTCCGCGCTGCTAACCACGATGAATTCCGCGGCCGCCCTGTCGTACTGCGCGCCAGATGACGAACCTTGTCGGCAATCTGCCGATTTTCCGTTCTTATTCTATTCGGAGTTCTGGTTGTGATGGCGATGGTCTCCAAAGTCATCACATATTTCCGGCAGAAACAGGGGCGAAAATAACGGAGTGGGCGGCTGCGCATAACGGGCGGCGCGCTATAAACTTGGAGCCAATGTTTAATCAGCGGGCTGCCTATGCAGCGTTTGGGGGCAACTGTGAAGCGGCTTTTTATCGCGGTTCTGGTCGCATCTGCGGTTCTTAGTTCTCAGGCTAGGTCCGCAGTCGATCCAATGATCAAGGCCGAACAGAGCGCGCTAATCAGATGTAATTTGGGGTGGGCCGCAAAACTAGCGGTCCAGCCTGGCGCCCCGAGTACCTTAGCAAGAAAAGCGCAGCAATTGTGCGCAGGAGAAGACGCAACGTACGACCGCGTGGTGCGATTGTCCCTTCGTTACAAGGTGATCGCCGACAGATACATGCGCAAAATACATGCCTCTCAATTGAGGTCTAATGCAGCGATGATTGTTAAAGTCCGCGCTCTGATGAAAAAGAGAAGGCCATAACTCCCCTCGGCTGCTATGCGCAGATCGGCTTGCGGATGATAGTCTCAGTGATCGCTGCGGCCTTACTTAATGCTCTCTGAAGTCCTGCAGCGAAGCGTGACGTAGATCCTCTTCGCCGCGCATATGCTTCACGCGGCCGATTAGCCCCAGCTTGACGGGTCGTGACCTAGGAGAATCCGCTGACTAATTTCTTTGTCCAGCTTGCAATTGCGAGCCCGCAAGCGACGCCGACACAATCGGCAAACCAGTCGAACATATCCATGTCGCGGCCTATCATTTGCATGCCCTGGAGGATCTCGATCGCTGCGCCGGTAAGAGCAAGAAAAATGGTCAGTCTTGCCCTGTGCTCTGGCCAACCGAGACTGCCGATAGCCGTCAACACGACGAAAGCTGCGGCGTGATTGAGCTTGTCATCATGAGAGGTGAAGCCGAAGCCAAAATTCTGCAAAAGCCACTCTGGTGAGAGTGCGAGCACGAGGACACCGGCCAGTGTGACCAGAAAAGCAGTCCTTGCGGCGATGGGAAAAGATCTTGCACGCAAAAAAATGGGGTCACTCCTTTTCCGACGTTACAGGCCGGTACTTCGAACATAGCCGTCCGCACGTAGCGGCACATCGGAACAGAGTCCACTGCCGCGGGAGGGCTAGGCAAAAGCCATTAGCTGGCCTTCCGCGTTCAATGCGGCAGGATCAGGGCGGGCGCCAACTACCCGAGAGCTGAGCCGCTCATGCTCCAGCATTTTCGGCACGCGCCGTCTGCACCATTCGCGAAGTTCGTCGCGGGAGCCCGAGAGCTGCTCTCTCGTTGGCGACCAGGTGGGCATCATCGGCGGAATGAACTCGGGACGGCCGGCGCCGGTACTACAATTTTACGCACCCAGTCAATACTAGGCACAAAGCTTATATTAGCCAGAGCGAACGGAACGTGATTCTGGAAGGGAAGCCGCGATGCTGCGGACCGCGTCCTTCATCTACGACCGCACAAGATTGTCAACAATCTGTAAAAGTTTTGTTGACAGATAATAGATTTGAGCCCTCACTCACAAAACTCCGCGTATCGGTCGAGTTCTGTCGCAACAATGCGCGGCCTCCAAAGGGGAAAGAACAATGATCAATAGACGTTCAATAGTCACATTCGCCGCGCTCGGCACCGTCTCTGCGCTGGCAATCATGGCCGGCGGCACAATCACGGTGCACGCCGCCAACAAGGAACTCAAGATCGGCTTTGTCGGCGTGACGAGTGGCGCGGCCGCTGCGTGGGGCACATCCAACGTCCGCTCGATGCAGACGCGCGCCGCCTGGATCAACGAAACCGGCGGTGTGAAGATTGGTGACGAGACCTATGACATCAAAATCGTCACCTTCGACGATCAGAAGGACCCCAAGCGGGCGATCGCCGGCATGGAGAAGATGGCCCAGGAGGGCATCCACTATGTCGTCGGTCCGAATGTTGACGATGGCGCGGCGGCGGTGCGTCCCGTGGCAGAATCCAAGGGCATCATCTATTTTCCCTACGCATTCCCGAAGGAACTCTACACCCCACCGGCGTCCAACGCTGTGCTCGGCATGATCGCCAACTACCAGTCAGCTCCGGCGATCTACAAATATCTCATGGAAAACAGGGGCGTGAGAAAAGTTGCCTTTGTCGCCGCCAACGAATCCGATCCGCTGAGCCAGCGGGATGGCGGTGTTGCCGCGGCAAAGGCGCTCGGACTTGAGGTTGTGGCTGCCACGGACGTCTACCAAAACGATACCCGCGATTTCACACCGGTACTGACGCCGATCGTTCTGCAAAAACCGGACCTGCTGGTGCTTTCGGGTGTCGCGCCCGGCAATGCGCCGCTGCTGATCCGCGCCGCGCGCGAGCTCGGCTACGAAGGTCTGATCTCCACCGAAACGGCGCAGGATGCCAAGGTGCTGGAAGAGGGCGCGGGTGAGTTGGCCAACGGCTTCATCTCAGTCGGCGGCGCATCGACGCCCGAAATCGCGTCCGACATGATGAAGGAGTTCGTCGACCGCTATACGAAAATGTTCGGCGAATACAATGACGAGTCCAACACCAAGGTCTACGCGCTCGAATACATCATCGAGACGCTGAAGGCGAACCCGGCCGCGATCGACAATGTCGAGGAGTTCAAGAAGACGATCGACACTTTCTCGGCGCCCAATCCCTATCTGAAGGGCGATGCCAAGCTGACCTATGTCGGAATGACGTCGTTTGGCCAGAAGCGCCAGCTTTCGGTTCCGATGGTGGTCACGGAATACCGCGACGGCAAGTTCGAGACGCTCTTCGTCGCTCAAGTCGATTGACGCAACTGCACTGAAGCGGATTGCCGCAGAGGCTCGTGCATTCGTCTTGAGCCTCTGAATGGCCGGGGAACCATCCTGATGGAACAAGTCATCGCCAACGGGCTCTATCTTGGCGCGCAATACGCCTTGATCGCGCTCGGTCTGACCCTGATCTTCGCGCTGATGAACGTGCTTAACTTTGCCCATGGGCAGATGTACGTTCTCGGCGGCTTCATCACCTACACCGTCTATGGCCAGCTCGGCATGCCTTTCGTCGTCGCGCTCGTTGCGTCCGGGATCACGCTGCTGGTTATTGGAGCGCTGGTCGAGAAATTCCTTTTCAGAACGGTGATCAAGCGAAGCGTGCGGGAGGAAAGTACGATGCTTCTCGCGGCGGCGGTCGCATTCTTCCTCGACGCCGTGATCCTCCTCCTGTTCGGTGAAAAGCAGCGCGGCGTGCCGAAGATCGTCAACGGCGTCTTCGTCTCCGACAGCCTCATAATGCCTTACGACCGGCTGCTGGTCGGCGCACTCGCCATACTGTTCATCGCCTCCTTCGTGCTTTTCATGCAGTACAGCAAGCCGGGACGCGCCATGCGGGCGCTGGCGCAGGACCGGGTCGCGGCGCAGCTTATGGGCGTCGAGGTCGACCGCTATTCGATGATCGGCTTTGCGCTCGGCGCCATGCTTGCCGGCATCGTCGGCGGGCTGCTGGTCGCCATCACGGGCGTCAATTCGGGCATCGGCGGGCCGATCTCGATCAAGGCGTTCTTGATGGTGATGATCGGCGGGGCCGGCGTGGTCAGCGGAGCGATCGCCGGCGGTTTCATCCTCGGCATGATGGAATCGGTCGGCCTGACGGTGCTACGCCAATATGGCGACGTCACTTATCTCGTCATCTTCGCCGCGCTGATGGTGTTCCTGAGCATCCGCCCGAACGGGCTCATGGGCAAGCCGTGGGGGTGATCGACATGAAGCGTACACGCACCATCCTCGGCGTCGCTGTCTTCCTGCTGGTCGTACTCATCGGCGTGCCCTGGCTGATCGAGGCGACCGGTCGGCTCGACCTCTACTACACGCTGACTTCGGTCGCGCTGCTCAGCATCGCCAGCGCCGGGGTGTGGGTGACTTTCTACATCGGCCGCATCAATATCGGCCAGGGCGCCTTCGCGCTTATGGGCGGCTATGTTTCGGCCATCCTTGTCGTCCAGTATGGTGTGTCGTTCTGGCTGACACTGCCGCTGGCTGGGCTGTTCTGCGCCGCTGCAAGCGTGCTGATCGGGCTGCCCATCCTCAGGCTTCGCGGCGTCTATTTCGCCATGGTCACGCTGGTTTTGACCGAAGTGGCGCGGCTGCTCGCGCTGGCACTGCCGATCACCAACGGAGCCAAGGGCATGGTCAGCATTCCGCTCCCCGGCGGCATCTCGATCTTCGGGCTGAGCATCCTTCCGGATTTCGCGACGCTCGCCAATCCGCGTCCCGCCTTCTATCTCGTCTCGGTTGCGCTGATGGTGCTGTGCTTTGCCGGGCTTTACCGCCTTGTCCATTCGCGCATCGGCAAACTCTGCCAATCGTTGCAGCAGAACGAGGAACTGGCCTCCTCGATCGGCGTCAACATCGCCTATTTGCGCGTCATCGCCTATGCCATCTCCTCATTCCTCGGCGGTCTCGGCGGTGCGATGTTCGTCGCCATCTCGCAATCGATCTATCCGTCGAGCTTCACCGTCACCGACTCGGTGAACTTCATGCTGAACTGCTTCCTCGGCGGGCTCGGCCACGTCTTCGGGCCGATGATCGGCACCTTCGTGCTCTATTTCGGCTGGGATTTCCTGTTCGAGACCGGCGAGTTCCAGTTGCTGATCTTCTCTTCGGTGCTGATCGCGCTGATGCTCTTCCTTCCCAACGGCCTGCTCAGCCTCAGGCTGTTCGGCAAGAAGCAGGGCTAGGACCATGACTGAGCTTCTCCAGATCAAGGCAGTGACCAAACGCTTCGGCGGGCTGGTCGCGGTCAACAATGTTTCCTTCGCGGTCCGCGAACGCGAGATCCTTTCCGTCATCGGCCCCAACGGCGCCGGCAAGTCGACGCTGTTCAAGCTGATTTCCTCTTTCCTCAATCCGACCTCGGGCGAAGTGCTGTTCCGGGGAGAGCGGATCTCAGGCCTGGCGCCGCATATCGTCGCCCGGAAGGGCGTGGTGCGCACGTTCCAGGAGACGACGATCTTCAAGGGCATGACGGTGCGCGACAATGTCATAATCGCGCATCACCTGCGTTCCAATGCCAGCCTTGCCGGCTTCTATCTCGGCACGAATACCGCACGACGCGACGAGGATGAATTCGGCCGCTCGGCCGACGAGATCATCGACTTCCTCGGTCTCGGCGCGCAACGGCATGAGATCGCCAGCACGCTGCCGCACGGCCATCTGCGCGCCCTCGGGATTGCCATCGGGCTCGCCACGAACCCGACCGTGCTTCTGCTCGACGAGCCCTTCGCCGGCATGAACCATGACGAAACCGTGCGCGCGGTGGAGATGGTGCGCGGCGTGCGGAAGCGCGGCGTGACTGTCCTGCTGGTCGAGCACGATATGCCCGCCGTCATGAACATTTCCGACCGCATCGTCGTCCTGAACTTCGGTGTGAAAATCGCCGAGGGAACGCCGAAGGAAATCCAGGAGAACGAAAAGGTCATCGAGGCCTATCTCGGCGCCGAAGATGAGACGATCGGATTTTAGCCATGAGCGAACTGCTGAAGGTCTCGGACGTCGAACTCTACTACGAGCATGTCTATGCACTGAAGGGTGTGTCGCTGAGCGTCAACGAGGGCGAGACGGTAGCGCTGATCGGCGCGAACGGCGCGGGAAAATCTTCGATCCTGCGCGCCATCACCGGCCTGAAGAAGGTCCGCAGCGGCCAGATTCATTTCCAGGGCCACCGCATCGACGGAACGCGCCCGGACGAGCTGGTCAGGATGGGCATCGCCATGGTACCTGAGGGTCGGCGCGTCTTTTCCTACATGACGGTGCGCGACAATCTGATGATGGGCGCCTTCACCCGCACCGACAAGGCCGAAATCGCAAGGACGCTGGACATGGTGCTCGGGCGCTTCCCGCGCCTGAAGGAACGCTATTCCCAGACGGCGGGTACGATGAGCGGCGGCGAACAGCAGATGCTGGTGATCGGGCGGGCGCTGATGGCCAAACCGAAGCTTCTGCTGCTCGATGAACCCTCGCTCGGCGTCGCGCCGAAGCTCGTTCAGGACATCGCCCGCTCGATCGTCGCGATCAACCGCGACGAAAAGGTCAGCGTGCTGCTGGTCGAGCAGAATTCGCGCATGGCGCTGCGCATCTCGCAGCGTGCCTACGCACTGACGACCGGAAAGATCGCGCTGGCCGGACATTCGGCTGAGCTGCTTGGCGACGACCGGGTCAAGAAACTCTATCTCGGCGGCGAAATATGAAAGCGCAAATGGACGTACTCGTCGTCAATCCCAACACCACCGCGTCGATGACCGAAAAGATCGGCGAGGCGGCGCGCCGCGCGGCTTCGGCCGGCACCAGGATCATCGCCGTCAATCCGAAGGACGGGCCGCCGAGCGTCGAAGGCTATTTCGACGAGGTCTTCGCCATCCCGGGAATGATCGGCGAGATCCAAAAACATCCGGCGGCGAGTGCCTGCGTCATCGCCTGCTTCGACGACACCGGCCTCGACGCAGTACGCTGCGTCGGCGAGATGCCGGTGGTCGGTATCGGCGAAGCGGCGTTTCACATGGCGAGCCTGATTGCCGGCAAGTTCAGCGTGGTGACGACACTGTCGCGTTCGGTGCCGGCGATCGAGCACAATCTGGTGCGCTACGGCCTCGCCAGCCGCTGCGCCAGGGTGCGGGCCAGCGACGTTCCCGTTCTGGAGCTCGAAGTGCCCGGCTCCAACGCCCGCCATCGAATTTCGGAGGAGATCGAGCGCGCCATCCGCGACGACCGGGCCGAAGCGATTGTGCTGGGATGCGCCGGCATGGCCGACCTCGCCGCCGCGCTCAGCCGCGAACATAGGCTTCCCGTGCTCGACGGCGTCGCCTGCGCAGTAAAACTCTGTGAGAGCCTCGTCGGCCTTGGCCTGTCGACCTCAAAGCGCGGCGGCTACCAGGTTCCACTCGAAAAATCTTTCGCCGGAATCTTTGCGTCCTTTTCGCCCTCCGGCCGTGTATCCTGATGCGTGCAAAATTGTTGACATTCCCACACAGGATGTTCGATGTCCGGCCGGAAACGCGGTGTTCGCGCCGCTAAGCGATCCGGCCGCCGGGACAATGAGACGATGGACCTGCTTGGGCCAAAGCCACGGGATGGCGACAAGCCGACGATGCGCTGGTTTCCGGTCTATGCCGGCCTGCGCGACGCCATCGTCAGCCACCGCCTCGCACCGGGCACAAAACTACCCGAGGACGAACTCGCCTCGATCTATTCGGTGAGCCGCGCGGTGATACGCGCGGCGCTGCAGGCGCTGTCGCATGACCGCTTGGCTCGGCTCGAGCCGAACCGCGGCGCGTTCGTCGCCCAGCCGACCAAGCAGGAAGCGCGCGAGGTGTTCGAAGCGCGGGCGCTGATCGAGCCCAAGGTCGCCGCGCTTGCCGCCGAAGTGGCAAAGCCGGCCGAGATCGCGCAACTGCGGCTTCATCTCGAAAAAGAGCACGAAGCCCTGCATGCCGGCCGCGACAGCGACGCCATCATGCTGTCGGCAAAATTCCATGTCGGCATCGCCCAAATCGCCGGCCATTCTATCCTGACCGGTTTCGTCAAAGACCTGCTGTCGCGGTCGTCGCTGATCATCGCGCTCTACTGGCGCCGCCGCGACACCACCTGCGAAAGCCACGCCCATCACGCCCTCGTCGATGCCATCGAAAAGCACGACGCACAAAACGCGTCCGACCTGATGCAAAGCCACCTCGTCGAACTTCTGTCGGGCCTTGATCTGTCGCTTGGCGAGAAGAAGCCCGAGAGCCTGTCGGACATCTTGCGCTGATCTGCGCTGTCAAACTCTTCGCCAAGCTTCGCATTGCACATGTCGTCGCGATGCTGGACGAATATCGGATCACCCGCAACCGACACCGGCCAACGAAGCTCGCGCGTAAGTGGCTCTCAAAGCTGGTAAAGCCGAAGTGCCATACTGGATCGCCCCCGATCGGGCGCTCACGGCGACGCCAGGATGCACGTCACCCCGCAATCCTGACCTGGCGCCTACCTCTGAAACGTCCCAATGCGACGTTTCTACTTGCCAGTAACGCGACGTTCGAACTTGGTTGCAACATGATCCCAGGTTGATTGGCGATCCTGCCCCCCGTCCACCCGGTTCCGAAACGGCACCATGCGCCATCTCGGGACGTTCGCCAATGCGGCGGGGAACTTCGCGATCCGACCCTTCTCGGACGTTCCCTGAATGCAAGATCACGGGCAGGTTCTGACCCTATTCCCGACCTTGACAGCCAAGTGCAATATGCGCCAGTTGCGTCTTCGGTCGTTGCAAGCCTTGACACGATATGATTCAGCATTGTTGGGCGGGATTCAAACCGATATTCGCCTCGCTGGAATGTCTAACGCGACTCCGTCATGATCTTCCGGCCCTGTCGAGCGACGCTGCCAAAGCCGTTGACGCCAACG
>NZ_JAMYME010000071.1:0-14703 GCF_040318345.1 Mesorhizobium sp. M1169
CTTCGGGCGCCGCATCGATCTGGTCGTAGCGCTTGTATTCGCCAAAATACTTGGTGATCGCCGCCGTCAGCGACGTCTTGCCATGGTCGACGTGACCAATCGTGCCAATGTTCACATGAGGCTTAGTGCGCTCGAATTTACCTTTTGCCATGTGATCTCTCCATTCCTGCCAGCCCGTGCGGGCCTTGAATTAAGTTACTGATGCAACTCGTTTCGAGTTACGCGTATTTCTTCTGGACTTCCTGGGCGACCGCGGTCGGGACCGGCTCGTAGTGGTCGAACTGCATCGTGTAGGCCGCGCGGCCCTGGCTCATCGAGCGAAGGTTGTCCACGTATTTGAACATGTTGGCGAGCGGCACCATCGCGTTGATGACCACAGCTACGCCACGGGCTTCCTGGCCCTGGATCTGGCCGCGACGGCCGTTCAGGTCGCCGATTACGCTGCCGACATAATCTTCCGGCGTCACCACTTCGACCTTCATGATCGGCTCGAGCAACTGCACGCCAAGCTTGGGGGCTGCTTCACGGAAGCAGGCGCGGCCGGCGATTTCGAAGGCCAGAACCGACGAGTCCACGTCGTGGTAGGCGCCATCGATCAGCGTCGCCTTGACGCCGATCATCGGGAAGCCGGCGAACGGGCCCGAGGTCATGACGCTGTTGATGCCCTTTTCGACACCGGGGATGTATTCCTTCGGCACAGCGCCGCCGACGATCTTGGTTTCGAACTCGAATTCGCTGCTTTCCGGATTCGGCTCGAACAGGATCTTGACGCGGGCGAACTGGCCGGTACCGCCGGTCTGCTTCTTGTGCGTGTAGTCCTGCTCGTGCTTGCGGGTGATCGTCTCGCGGTAGGCCACCTGCGGCGCGCCGACATTGGCCTCGACCTTGAACTCGCGGCGCATGCGGTCGACGATGATGTCGAGGTGAAGCTCGCCCATGCCGGAAATGATCGTCTGGCCCGATTCCTCGTCGGTCTTGACGCGGAAGGACGGATCCTCGGCGGCCAGGCGGTGAAGGGCGAGACCCATCTTTTCCTGGTCGTTCTTGGTCTTCGGCTCGATGGCGATCTGGATGACCGGATCGGGGAATTCCATGCGCTCGAGGATGACCGGATGCAGCGGATCACTGAGCGTGTCGCCGGTGGTGGTGTCCTTGAGGCCAGCGAGGGCGACGATGTCGCCGGCAAACGCCTCTTCGACGTCGGCGCGCGAATTCGCATGCATCTGCAGCATGCGGCCGATGCGCTCTTTCTTGCCCTTCACGGTGTTGTCGACCGAGATGCCCTTGGTGAGCTTGCCCGAATAGATGCGGGCAAAGGTGAGCGAACCGACGAACGGGTCGTTCATGATCTTGAAAGCAAGCATCGACAGCGGCTCGTTGTCGTCGGCATGACGCTCGATCTCGGCGTCGGTCTTGGCGTCGACGCCCTTGATGGCCGGGACATCGGCCGGCGACGGCAGATATTCGACGACGGCGTCGAGCAGCGGCTGCACGCCCTTGTTCTTGAAGGCCGAGCCGCAGAACATCGGATAGAACTTCACCGCGATCGTGCCCTTGCGGATGAGCGCACGGATCTCGTCGTTGCTCGGCATCTTGCCTTCGAGGTAATTCTCGAGCGCCGTCTCGTCCATTTCGACGGCGGCCTCGATCATCTTCTCGCGGTATTCTTCGGCACGAGCCTTGAGGTCGGCAGGGATCTCGACGATGTCCCAGGCAGCGCCCAGCGTCTCGTCGCGCCAGACCAGCGCGTTCATCTCGACGAGGTCGACGACACCCTTGAACTCGGTCTCGGCGCCGATCGGCAGCTGCATGACGACGGCATGCGCACCGAGGCGCGATCCGATCATCTCGACCGAGCGGTAGAAGTCGGCGCCGATCTTGTCCATCTTGTTGCAGAAGATCATGCGCGGCACGCGATACTTGTCGGCCTGGCGCCAGACGGTCTCCGTCTGCGGCTCGACACCGGCATTGGCATCGAGCAGCGCAATGGCGCCGTCGAGCACGCGCAGCGAACGCTCGACTTCAATGGTGAAGTCGACGTGGCCGGGGGTGTCGATGATGTTGAAGCGGTGCATCTTGCCGTCGCGACCCTTCCAGAAGGTCGTGGTCGCGGCCGACGTGATGGTGATGCCGCGCTCCTGCTCCTGCTCCATCCAATCCATGGTGGCAGCGCCGTCGTGGACTTCGCCGATCTTGTGCGACTTGCCCGTGTAATAGAGGACGCGCTCGGTGGTCGTCGTCTTGCCGGCGTCGATGTGCGCCATGATACCGAAATTGCGGTAGTCTTCGATTTTATATTCGCGGGCCATGGGAGGTGCCTCTTCAGTCTCGTTCGCGCTTTACCAGCGGTAGTGCGCGAAAGCGCGGTTGGCTTCTGCCATCTTGTGGGTGTCTTCACGCTTCTTGACGGCGGTGCCGCGGTTGTTGGCCGCGTCCATCAGCTCGCCGGAGAGGCGGTCGACCATAGTGGTCTCGTTGCGGTTGCGGGCGGCGGCGATCAACCAGCGGATGGCCAATGCCTGACGGCGCTCGGGGCGCACATCGACTGGAACCTGGTAGGTGGCGCCGCCGACGCGGCGCGAACGCACTTCCACATGCGGCGCGACATTGTCGAGCGCCTGATGGAAGACGGTGACCGGCTCCTGCTTGGTCTTGGACTGAACCTGGTCGAGCGCGCCGTAGACGATGGTCTCGGCAACCGACTTCTTGCCGTCATACATGACGGCGTTCATGAACTTGGTGACGATCAGATCGCCGAACTTGGGGTCCGGATTGATCTCACGCTTTTCTGCACTGTGACGACGGGACATTTTTTCTCTGCCTCAATTCTACGCGGTGGCCTGGATCCCGGATCGTCGCTTGACGCCGCCCGGAACGACCTTGGCTACGCTTCGGTCACTTCGGACGCTTGGCGCCGTATTTCGAACGGCGCTGCTTGCGGTTCTTCACGCCTTGCGTGTCGAGCACGCCGCGGATGATGTGGTAACGGACGCCCGGAAGATCCTTGACGCGACCGCCGCGGATCATCACCACCGAGTGCTCCTGAAGGTTGTGGCCTTCGCCGGGGATGTAACCGATCACTTCAAAACCATTGGTCAGGCGGATCTTGGCCACCTTGCGCAGCGCCGAGTTCGGCTTCTTCGGCGTCGTGGTGTAGACGCGCGTGCAGACGCCCCGCTTCTGCGGGTTCTGCTGCATGGCCGGGACCTTGTTGCGCTTCACCGGCGCAATGCGCGGCTTGCGGATCAGCTGGTTGACGGTAGGCATTAAACCCTCTTGTCTCTCAATTCCGTATCTCGCCCGGTCAGGGCCGCTCAAAGCGTCACTTCCATACGCAAATTCGGGCCACAAACCGCGCCTCGCGGTCTTGCCCGAACAAATGGCAGAGGAAGCGGAAGCCGCTTCGTGCACGCCGGAAATGTCTTTTCGCTCGTAAAACGAACCCTGTTTGAGGCAAACTCCAAAGCGTGTCGCTTCGGAAGCAAGAGCCTCACATCGGTTCTGACTGGGCGGCTTCTACTCGTATGGCCACTGTCCGTCAACCCCGGAGCGGCAAATATTGCGCTGAACCCGAGGCGTGGCAGCCATGCGAAAAGCGCATGTAATTTTCTTGCGCCGTTTTTCAAGAGGAAGCCAGAAAGTGACCGGCTTGCGGCTGTTTCCAGGCCGTGCTTCGTGCGAAAAGGCGGCATGAGCAGCCCAAACCCCCTCGCCCGGAGGTACGAACCCGTGAATGACAATGAGGAGCGCCCGGTCACCATTATTACCGGCCGGGTGTGGAAGCGCAAAGGCGGCAAGCCGGAAGGCGTGCATGTGATGCTGGTCGCGCCGGACGACGATTCGGCGGTGCGCCGCGCTCTCGAATCACTTGCCGCGGAAGGTTATGCCGAGGCCGAGCTCGATCAGATCGGCGACCTGGACGGCGTGCCCGACGAGGAGCCGCATCTGTCCGCCTATCAGGGCGCGCTCGAAGGCGAAGTGTCGATCGTGACGTTCGATGTGCCGATCTGAAGAGATCTGAATCGCGGTCGATCTCACGGGCCGGCGACAAAGCCCGGCGACTTGCCCGGCACAAGTTCTCTGCTAAGAAGCGACCTCTGGCAAAACCAAGCACACTCAACCTGCGGAGTTCCCATGTCCTCTAATCCCATCAAGCTCGGCATCGTCGGCGTGGGAAAGATCGTCCGCGACCAGCACCTGCCGGCCTTGGCGAAGGACCAGGATTATCGCCTGGTCGCCGCAGCGAGCCGGCACGGCAAAGTGGAAGACATCCCGAACTTCCCGACGATCGAGGCGATGCTCGACGCGGTGCCGGAGCTCGAGGCGGTGTCGCTGTGCATGCCGCCGCAGTTTCGTTACGACGCCGCGCGCTTGGCGCTCACGGCGAAAAAGCACGTCTTCCTAGAAAAGCCGCCCGGCGCCACGGTCAGCGAAGTCGAAGACCTGAAGGCGCTGGCGGCAGCGAACGGCGTCTGCCTATTCGCCAGCTGGCACTCGCGCTATGCGCCGGCTGTCGAAGCTGCGCGCGCATTCCTTGGATCGACAACGATCAGGTCGGCCGCCATCAATTGGAAAGAAGACGTGCGCCGCTGGCATCCGAATCAGGAATGGATCTGGGCTCCCGGCGGCTTTGGCGTGTTCGATCCCGGCATCAACGCGCTGTCGATCGCTACCCACATCCTGCCGCCGATGTTCATCAGCTCGGCAGAACTCGATTTCCCCGAGAACCGCGCGGCCCCGATCGCCGCCCATATCGCTTTCCGCACTTCGAACGGTCTGCCGGTGACGATGGAACTCGACTGGCGTCAGACCGGCCCGCAAAGCTGGGACATCCTGGCCGATACCGAGGCCGGATCGATGGTGCTTTCTGGCGGCGGCTCAAAGCTTGCCATCGATGGCCGCGTCGTTCACGAGGAGCCGGAAGCCGAATACCCGATGCTCTACAAGCGCTTTGCCGAGATCGTGCGCGCCGGCACCTCCGACGTCGATCTCGCGCCCCTGCAGCACGTCGCCGACGCCTTCATGCTCGGCAAGCGCAATGTGGTGGAAGCTTTTTTCGACTGATCAGTGGGCGCCGCCGGATCGCAGGTCCGGCCGGCGCACCGCACAAATTCAATTAACGATCGCTATTGCAAAGCCGTCATAGCCCTTGGCGCCAACAGTCTGGATCGCGGTGCCTTCCAGACGTTTGTCGCTGCCGATGAACGAGAACGCCGCGCGTGCCCCTTCGACATTGGCATCGCGACCATCTTCATTCACCACCGCGCCGTCACGGATGACATTGTCGCAGACGATAACGGTCCCCGGCCTCGAAAGACGCATGGCCCAGGACAGATAGTGCGGGTTGTTCGGCTTGTCGGCGTCGATGAAGATGAAGTCGAACGGCCCGGCATTCTCGGCGCCTAAGGCCGCAAGCGATTGAAGCGCCGGTCCGACTCGCAGTTCCACACGGTCAGGCACCCCTGCTCGTTCAAAGTTCGACCGCGCGACACTGGCGTGGTGCGGATCAAGCTCGAGCGTCACGACCTTGCCGTCCATCGGCAATGCTCGCGCCATCCAGATTGTCGAATAACCGCCCAACGTGCCGATTTCGAGTACCTTCCTCGCTCCCTGCATTCGCGCAAGAAGTGAGAGCAGCTTGCCTTGTGCCGGGGAAACGTCGATAGGCGGCAGGCCCTGATCATGGTTGGCCGCCAGAACGGCATCGAGTGCGGGATCCGCCTCGAAAAGAGCTTCGACAATGTAGTCGTCGACAGAAGCCCAGATCTTCCTGCTCATCGTTCTCCTCCGATCCGATTGGGGAACCACAACGCGAAAAGGGGCCACCTGGGCCCCTTTTCTATCTTCTCTTTCTTGTGCGCTTACTGCGCGGCGTTAACCATGTCGGTCAGCATCGGCTCGGCGACCTCGACGCCGGACGCCTTGCGGCGCTCGTCGATGATCAACTCGTCGCGCGAGGTGGCGATGCGCCGGATCTGGCTCATCGTACCGCCGGTACCGGCCGGGATCAGCCGGCCGACGATGACGTTTTCCTTCAGCCCCTGCAGCATGTCGGTCTTGCCGGCAACCGCAGCTTCGGTCAGCACCCTCGTCGTCTCCTGGAAGGAAGCGGCGGAGATGAAGGACGGCGTCTGCAGCGAGGCCTTGGTGATGCCGAGCAGCACCGGCTGGCCTTCGGCCGGCTTCTTGCCTTCCTCGATCAGGCGCTCATTGACCTCTTCCAGCTCGATCACGTCGACGTGGTCGCCCGGAATGTAGGTCGAATCGCCCTGCGTGGTGATCTCGACCTTCTGCAGCATCTGGCGAACGATCACCTCGATGTGCTTGTCGTTGATCGACACGCCCTGCAGTCGGTAGACCTCCTGGATTTCGTTGACGAGGTAGGAGGCAAGCGCCTCCACGCCCTTGATCGCCAGGATGTCGTGCGGCGCCGGATTACCGTCGAGGATGTAGTCGCCCTTCTCGATGACGTCGCCGTCCTGGAGATGGAACGGCTTGCCCTTCGGGATCAGATATTCGACCGGCTCAAGCGTCGAATCATGCGGCTCGATGATGATGCGGCGCTTGTTCTTGTAGTCGCGGCCGAAGCGGATCGTGCCATCGATCTCGGCGATGATGGCGTGATCCTTCGGACGGCGTGCCTCGAACAGTTCGGCAACACGCGGCAGACCGCCGGTGATGTCCTTGGTCTTGGCGCTTTCCATCGGGATACGCGCCAGCACGTCGCCGGGGCGAACCTGTGCACCCGGCTCGACCGAAAGAATGGCCTCGACCGAGAGCAGGAAGCGGGCGTCGCCACCCTTCGACAGCTTGCCGACCTTGCCCTTGGCGTCCTGGACGACGATCGCCGGCTTGAGGTCGTTGCCGCGTGGCGTCGAACGCCAGTCGATGACCTCGCGCTTGGTGATGCCGGTCGATTCGTCGGCGGTTTCCTGAACGGAAATGCCATCGACCAAATCCTCGAACGCTACCCTGCCCTCGATTTCGGTGAGGACCGGGCGGGTATAGGGATCCCACTCGGCAATGCGCTGGCCGCGCTTCACCTTGTCGCCATCGTCGACGAAGATGCGCGAACCGTAGGTGACGCGGTGCGTGGCGCGTTCCTTGCCGGCCTCGTCGAGGATCAGCACCGCCATGTTGCGGCCCATGACCATCAGCTGGCCGTCGGAGTTGCGCACCACGTTGCGGTTGCGGATCTCGACCTTGCCCTCATAGGAGGCTTCAAGGAACGAGGAATCCACCACCTGCGCCGTGCCGCCCATGTGGAAGGTACGCATGGTGAGCTGGGTGCCCGGCTCGCCGATCGACTGCGCCGCGATAACGCCGACAGCCTCGCCCTGGTTGACGGGCGTGCCGCGGGCCAGATCGCGGCCGTAGCAGACCGCGCAGACGCCGACCCTGACCTCGCAGGTCAGCGCCGAACGGATGCGAACCGACTGCACGCCGGCCTTTTCGATCAGTTCCACGTCACGCTCGTCCATCAGCGTTCCGGCCTTGACCAGAACCTCGCCGGTGACCGGGTGGGTGATGTCGTCGAGCGAGGTGCGGCCGAGAACGCGCTGGCCAACCGAAGCGACGACCTGACCGGCATCGACGATCGGCTGCATGGTGAGGCCCTTGTCGGTGCCGCAGTCGAGCGAGTTGACGATGCAGTCCTGCGCCACGTCGACGAGACGACGCGTCAGGTAACCCGAGTTCGCCGTCTTCAAGGCGGTGTCGGCCAGACCCTTGCGGGCGCCGTGAGTCGAGTTGAAGTACTCGAGAACGGTGAGGCCTTCCTTGAAGTTCGAGATGATCGGCGTCTCGATGATTTCACCGCTAGGCTTGGCCATCAGGCCCCGCATGCCGGCGAGCTGGCGCATCTGGGTGGGCGAGCCGCGCGCACCGGAGTGCGACATCATGTAGATCGAGTTCATCGGCTTCTGACGGCCGTTGTCCTCAAACTCGACCGCCTTGATGCGGGCCATCATTTCGTCGGCGACCTTTTCCGAGCACTTGGCCCAGGCGTCGACGACCTTGTTGTACTTCTCGCCCTGGGTGATCAGACCGTCATTGTACTGCTGCTCGTACTCCTTGGCCAAAGCCTCGGTGTCGGAGACCAGCTTGATCTTGGCGTCCGGGATCAGCATGTCGTCCTTGCCGAACGAAATGCCGGCACGGCAGGCGTGGCTGAAGCCGAGAGCCATGATGCGATCGCAGAAAATGACCGTCTCCTTCTGACCGCAATGGCGGTAGACGGTGTCGATCATCTTGGAGATGTTCTTCTTGGTCATCTCCTGGTTGGCGGTCTCGTAGGGCACGTTGTGGTTCTTCGGCAGCAGCTCGCCGATGATCATGCGGCCAGGCGTGGTGTCGTAGATCTTCGACACGACCTTGCCGTCGGCGTCGACCGTGCGGAAGCGCCCCTTGATCTTGGCATGCAGCGTCACCGCCTTGGTCTCGAGCGCGTGCTGGAGTTCGCCCATGTCGGCAAACACCATGCCCTCGCCCGGCTCGTTCTGATTGACGATCGAAAGGTAGTAGAGACCGAGAACCATGTCCTGCGACGGCACGATGATCGGCGCGCCGGAAGCCGGGTGCAGGATGTTGTTGGTCGACATCATCAGCACGCGGGCTTCAAGCTGCGCTTCCAGCGACAGCGGCACGTGGACCGCCATCTGGTCGCCGTCGAAATCGGCGTTGAAGGCCGTGCAGACCAGCGGGTGAAGCTGGATCGCCTTGCCTTCGATCAGGATCGGCTCGAACGCCTGGATACCAAGGCGGTGCAGCGTCGGTGCGCGGTTCAGCAGCACCGGATGCTCGCGGATGACCTCGTCGAGGATATCCCAGACCTCCGGACGCTCCTTCTCGACCAGCTTCTTCGCCTGCTTGACGGTCGAGGAGTAGCCCTTGGCGTCGAGACGGGCGTAGATGAAGGGCTTGAACAGTTCGAGCGCCATCTTCTTCGGCAGGCCGCACTGGTGCAGCTTGAGCTCCGGACCGGTGACGATGACCGAGCGGCCGGAATAGTCGACGCGCTTGCCGAGCAGGTTCTGGCGGAACCGGCCCTGCTTGCCCTTCAGCATGTCGGACAGCGACTTCAGCGGACGCTTGTTGGCGCCGGTGATGACGCGGCCGCGGCGGCCGTTGTCGAACAGCGCATCGACGGCTTCCTGCAGCATGCGCTTTTCATTGCGCACGATGATGCCGGGCGCGCGCAGCTCGATCAGCCGCTTCAAGCGGTTGTTGCGGTTGATGACGCGGCGATAGAGGTCGTTCAGATCCGACGTGGCGAAACGGCCGCCGTCCAGCGGGACAAGCGGGCGCAGATCCGGCGGAATCACCGGAACCACCTTCATGATCATCCATTCCGGACGGTTGCCGGACTCCATGAAGTTCTCGACGACCTTGAGCCGCTTGAGGTACTTCTTCTGCTTTAGCTCGGAGGTTGTTGAAGCCAGCTCAGAACGCAGGTCGCCGGCGATCTTCTCGAGGTCCATGCCGGCCAGAAGGTCGTGGATCGCCTCGGCGCCGATCATGGCGGTGAACGAATCCTCGCCATACTCGTCGACGGCCATCATGTACTCTTCCTCGCTGAGCAGCTGGTGCTCCTTCAGCGCGGTGAGGCCGGGTTCGGTAACGATGTAGTTCTCGAAGTAGAGGACCCGCTCGATGTCCTTCAGCGTCATGTCGAGCAGCGTGCCGATGCGCGACGGCAGCGACTTCAGGAACCAGATGTGGGCGACCGGTGCCGCCAGCTCGATATGGCCCATGCGCTCGCGGCGGACGCGCGACAGCGTGACTTCGACGCCGCACTTCTCGCAGATGACGCCCTTGTATTTCATGCGCTTGTACTTGCCGCACAGGCACTCATAGTCCTTGATCGGGCCAAAAATGCGCGCGCAGAACAGGCCGTCACGCTCCGGCTTGAAGGTGCGGTAGTTGATGGTCTCCGGCTTCTTGATCTCGCCGAACGACCAGGACAGAATCTTCTCAGGGCTGGCAAGCGAGATCCGGATGGAATCGAACACCTGCGCAGGCGCCTGGGGATTGAAGAGATTCATGACCTCTTGGTTCATGCCGTTCTCCTTTTCGGGGTCCTCGAAAACCCCTTGCATCTAGCGCGGGCCAAACGCCCGCCGACTTGATCGGCCATCGGCCGAGAATTTGGTGCGTCCGGTCGCGGGAAGACCGCGGCCGGACGTCTTGCTTACTCGGCCGCGTCGGGCAGCCGGATCGGGTTGTCGTCGAGCTTGGTGTTCTCCAGCTCGACATTGAGGCCGAGAGACCGCATTTCCTTGACGAGAACGTTGAAGCTCTCGGGAATGCCGGCCTCGAAGGTGTCGTCGCCTCTGACGATCGCCTCGTAGACCTTGGTGCGTCCGGCGACGTCATCCGACTTCACCGTCAGCATCTCCTGCAGCGTGTAGGCGGCGCCGTACGCTTCGAGCGCCCAGACCTCCATCTCGCCGAAGCGCTGGCCACCGAACTGCGCCTTGCCGCCCAGCGGCTGCTGGGTAACGAGCGAGTACGGACCGATCGAACGCGCGTGGATCTTGTCGTCCACAAGGTGGTGAAGCTTGAGCATATATATGTAACCCATCGTCACTTTGCGATCGAACGGCTCGCCGGTGCGCCCGTCATAGAGCTGCGACTGACCGCTGGTGTGCAGGCCCGCCTGCTCCAGCATGATGTTGATGTCGGCCTCATGCGCGCCGTCGAACACCGGTGTCGCGATGGAGACGCCGCGGCGCATCTGCTCGCTGAGGCGAACGATGCTCTCGTCGTCATATTCGCGGACCGGCTCGTTGCGGTCGTTGGCCGGCATGAAGCTCTCGAGCGTCTTGCGCAGCGGCTTGATGTCGCCCGCTGTCTTGTACGCATCGATCAGATCGCCGATCTTCCTGCCCATTCCGGCGCAGGCCCAGCCCAGGTGCGTTTCCAGAATCTGGCCGACATTCATGCGCGACGGCACACCCAGCGGGTTGAGCACGATGTCGGCATGCGTGCCGTCCTCGAGGAAAGGCATGTCCTCAACCGGAACGATCCGCGACACGACACCCTTGTTGCCGTGTCGGCCGGCCATCTTGTCGCCGGGCTGCATCTTGCGCTTCACGGCCACGAAGACCTTGACCATCTTCATGACGCCCGGAGGCATCTCGTCGCCGCGCTGCACCTTCTCGACCTTGTCCATGAAGCGCTGCTCGAGCGCCTTCTTGGAATCGTCGTACTGGCCACGCAGGGCTTCCAGTTCGCTCTGGAGCTTTTCGTTCTCCACGGCAAACTGCCACCACTGCGAACGCGGATACTCGTCGAGCGTGTCCTTCGACAGCTTCGAGCCCTTCTTGAAGCCCTTCGGCCCGGCAATCGCTTCCTTGCCGACGAGAACGTCGGAAAGGCGCGAATAGACGTTGCGGTCGAGGATCGCCTGCTCGTCGTCGCGGTCCTTGGCGAGGCGTTCGATCTCCTCGCGCTCGATGGCCATGGCGCGCTCGTCCTTCTCGACGCCGTGGCGGTTGAAGACACGCACTTCGACGACGGTGCCGAAGGTTCCCGGAGGCATGCGCATCGAGGTGTCGCGCACGTCCGAGGCCTTTTCACCGAAGATGGCGCGCAGCAGCTTTTCTTCCGGCGTCATCGGGCTTTCGCCCTTCGGCGTGATCTTGCCGACCAGGATGTCGCCCGGCTGCACTTCCGCACCGATGTAGACGATGCCGGCCTCATCGAGGTTCTTCAGCGCTTCTTCCGAGACGTTGGGAATGTCGCGCGTGATCTCCTCCGGCCCCAGCTTGGTGTCGCGGGCCATGACTTCGAACTCCTCGATGTGGATCGAGGTGAAGACGTCGTCGGCGACGATGCGCTCGGACAGGAGGATGGAATCCTCGTAGTTGTAGCCGTTCCACGGCATGAACGCGACCAGCACGTTACGGCCGAGGGCCAGATCGCCGAGCTCGGTCGACGGGCCGTCGGCGATGATGTCGCCCTTGTTGACCCGGTCGCCCATGCGCACCAGGGGACGCTGGTTGATGCAGGTGTTCTGGTTCGAACGCTGGAACTTCATCAGCCGGTAGATGTCGACGCCGGACTTGCCGGGATCGAGATCTTCCGTGGCGCGGATGACGATACGCGTCGCGTCCACCTGGTCGACGATGCCGCCGCGGCGGGCGCCGATGGCGGCGCCCGAGTCACGGGCGACGATAGGCTCCATGCCGGTGCCGACGAACGGCGCTTCGGCGCGCACCAGCGGCACGGCCTGACGCTGCATGTTCGAGCCCATCAGCGCACGGTTGGCGTCGTCGTTCTCGAGGAACGGGATCAGGGCCGCGGCCACCGACACCATCTGCTTCGGCGACACGTCCATCAGATCGACGTTTTCGCGCGGCGCCATCATCACTTCGCCGGCGTTGCGGCAAATGACGAATTCGTCGACGAAATGACCATTCTTGTCGAGCTCGGCATTGGCCTGCGCGACGTGGTGCTTGGCCTCTTCCATAGCCGACAGGTAAACGACCTCATTGGTCAGCTTGCCGTTGACGATCTTGCGGTACGGGCTCTCGATGAAGCCGTATTTGTTGACGCGCGCGAAGGTCGCAAGTGAGTTGATCAGGCCGATGTTCGGGCCTTCCGGCGTCTCGATCGGGCAGATGCGGCCGTAATGCGTCGGGTGCACGTCGCGCACTTCGAAACCGGCACGCTCGCGGGTCAGACCGCCCGGTCCAAGCGCCGAAAGACGGCGCTTGTGGGTGATCTCCGACAGCGGGTTGGTCTGATCCATGAACTGCGACAGCTGCGAGGAACCGAAGAACTCGCGCACGGCGGCAGCCGCCGGCTTGGCGTTGATCAGGTCCTGCGGCATCACCGTGTCGATCTCGATCGAGGACATGCGTTCCTTGATCGCGCGCTCCATGCGCAGCAGGCCGACGCGGTACTGGTTCTCCATCAGCTCGCCGACCGAACGCACGCGGCGGTTGCCGAGATTGTCGATGTCGTCGATCTCGCCCTTGCCGTCGCGCAGTTCGACGAGCGTCTTGACCACGGCCAGGATGTCGTCCTTGCGCAGCACGCGCACGGTATCCTCGGCCTTGAGCTCGAGGCGCATGTTCATCTTGACGCGGCCAACGGCCGACAGATCATAGCGCTCGCTGTCGAAGAACAGCGAGTTGAACATGGCCTCAGCGGTTTCCAGCGTCGGCGGCTCGCCGGGGCGCATGACGCGGTAGATGTCGAACAGCGCGTCCTGGCGGCTCTCGTTCTTGTCGACGTTGAGCGTGTTGCGGATGTAGGCGCCGACGTTGACGTGGTCGATGTCGAGGACCTTGATCTCATCGTCACCGGTGCCAAGCAGCACTTTCAGCGTCTTTTCGTCGATCTCGTCACCGGCTTCGAGGAAGATCTCGCCGGTCCCGTAGTTGACAATATCCTCGGCAAGGTAGTTGCCGAGCAGATCCTCGTCGGTCGCCTTGATCGCCTTGAGACCCTTTTCGCCAAGCGCCCTGGCCTGGCGGGCGGTGATCTTCTTGCCGGCCTCGACGACGACCTCGCCGGTGTCGGCGTCGACCAGGTCACCAACGGCCTTGAGGCCGCGGAAACGGTCGACGTTGAACGGGATGCGCCAATGGTCGCCGGCGCGCTTGTAGGTGATCTTGTTGTAGAAGGTCGACAGGATCTCTTCGCCGTCCATGCCGAGCGCCATCAGCAGCGACGTCACCGGGATCTTGCGGCGGCGATCGATGCGGGCATGCACGACGTCCTTGCTATCGAACTCGATGTCGAGCCACGAACCGCGATAGGGAATGACGCGCGCGGCAAACAGGAGCTTGCCGGACGAGTGCGACTTGCCCTTGTCATGGTCGAAGAAGACGCCTGGCGAACGGTGCATCTGCGAGACGATGACGCGCTCGGTGCCGTTGACGATGAAGGTGCCGTTCAAGGTCATGAGCGGCATGTCGCCCATGTAGACGTCCTGCTCCTTGATGTCCTTGATCGACTTGGCGCCGGTATCCTCGTCGATATCGAACACGATGAGGCGCAGCGTCACCTTGAGCGGCGCCGCATAGGTCAGGTCGCGCTGACGGCATTCGTCAACGTCGAATTTCGGTCCCTCGAACTCATACTTCACAAATTCCAGCATCGAGGAGCCGGAAAAATCGGAAATCGGGAAGACCGACTTGAAAACTGCCTGCAGTCCCTCGTCAGGACGCCCACCCTTGGGCTCCTCCACCATCAGGAACTGGTCATAGGATGCCTTCTGAACCTCGATCAGGTTCGGCATCTCCGCAACTTCCGGGATCTTTCCGAAAAACTTGCGTACGCGTCTGCGGCCATTGAAAGTCTGGGTCTGGGCCATCGTCGCTCCTTAGCTCAATTCTCGGGACGAGCCTCGCCGCGGCTCGCCTTGCATCTCGGGCCACCTTGGCGGCCCTGTATTGTTGCCCACCGCCTGTCGGCGGCTTCTTGTCTTTTCACCCGGCGCCAATTGGCGCCGGGCCAGAAACGGGAGAAAACCCGTTTCCTGAAGGCCGGTTTGCGGCCCTCAGGAAAGAGGTTTTCGCACTCTTCGCGTTACGCAGCCTCCCTTCGACGCGAAAGGAGTGGCGGGCGGGGCGACGCCCGCACCCGGGACGAAACGCTTTATTCACTTATCCCTTGGCGCCCGCGGGGAGCAGCAGGGCCGGTGACTTTTCAGCCTCGGGCGTGGGGACGGGGTCGGTGTACCGGGTAGGG
>NZ_JAMYME010000072.1:0-13690 GCF_040318345.1 Mesorhizobium sp. M1169
CCGATTCTTGGTGTTAAAAACGCCCCCGCCGCTGGCGTTTTTTTCGGCGGGCCGGGGGCGCCCAACATCAGGTTTACTAAACACCCTTGTTTTCACGTCCACCCCCTCCCCCGGGTTCGGGGCCGGGCGGCGTCGATGAACACCTTTATTCGCCGAGCTTGGATAGCGGCACCTCTATCACGCTGAGAGCCTGTTATGCTGGTCCAGCGTTTGATCGCGGTCTTGATCCATGCGAGCAGCTTGTGAGGGATGCAATCGAACGAGGCGCTGCTCCCACAGCCGTCGCAGGCCCTCCATCAGAGCTTCACGCTTAGCCTGATCCGGCGCAATTGTATTGAGGAGATCTCCCAACACGGCTTCGCCCTCAATCCGCATCAGCAGATTAAACAAGTCGTGTGAAATTCGTACACTGTCACTGCTGAAGTGGGTCGTGCTGATCTCGCAGTGAGTCTCCCGACGATCTGGCGCTTTGTAAGCGCGGGTTTGATGGAGGGACACATAGGGCGGCAACGAAACCGCAAGCGCAGTCCAATCCTGCAGCGTTGCAGCCCGCTTTTTTACCAGGAAGGGCCCGACCACAAGTCCATCCAGCTCTGTCGTCAGAAAGGTGGCAATCGCGTCTGCAACCGAATCCACGATCGGTTCGGCATTGTTGTTAAAGGACGTATTGAGCAGAATTGGAGTGCCTGTGCGCTTCTTGAACGCATTGATGACCTCCCAGTACGCGGGATTGGCGTTGCGCGATACTGTTTGCAGGCGAGCGGTACCGTCGACGTGCGTGATGGCACCGAGCAAGGCGCGCTTTGAGTCACGCACGCGAACGACGAAATTCATGAATGGAAATTCGTGCCTACCGTCCGGGAGGTCGAAAAATTCGCTCGCATCCTCCTCCAGCACAGATGGCGCGAAGGGCCGATAGCCTTCGCGCTTCTTGACCATCGCATTGATCCGGTCCTTGTTTGCGGCGGGCCGAGGGTCGGCAAGAATGCTGCGGTTGCCCAGCGCACGTGGCCCAAACTCCGAACGACCCTGCACCCAGCCGATCACGGCGCCGTTGGCGATCCAGTCGGCTGCACTGCTTGCCACGTCATCAGAGCGTTCAACCTCGAGATGTCCGGCCCATGCATTCAGTTCCTGTTGCACGGCGCGCTCGGTCCCGAGATCAGGACCCCAATAGACCTCCTGCAGTCGCTCACACGGCGCGGGGCGGCCCATCTCGTTAGAGACTATCAGCGCAGCTCCCAATGCGCAGCCAGCGTCGTGAGACGCGGGTTGCACGAAAATGTCGTCGAAAAGCCCTGAATACAGCAGCTTACCGTTCATCGTGCAGTTGTGGGCCACCCCCCCCGCCAGGCACAACCGCTTCATGCCGGTGGCCTCACGGTGATGCCGGAGAATGTGGAACACGATCCGCTCAAGCGCTTCCTGCAGTGACGCACTCACATCTCGATGCTGCTGGGTGAAGGGCATTCCCTTTCGCCTGACCTCGATATTGCGGAGCAACGCCGGACCGATGCGGTCGAGGTGAACACGGTAGCCACCGCCGTTGGCGGAGAGCTCGTAGAACTGCTCGAAGAGCTCGCGATAGGGAGCGGGGTCGCCGTAGGGCGCGAGTCCCATTACCTTATACTCGTCGAACAAGCCGTAGCCGAGATAGCGGATCGTCTCGAGATAAAACAGCCCAAGAGAATTGTTCTCGGGGAAAGCCTCGAGTTGCGTAATTTCTGTGCCAGACCCTACCGCCAAGAGGCCCGATAGGAAATCACCAGAGCCATCAATCGCTAGAATGAGACTTTGTTCGAAGCCCGACATTGCAAAGGCGCTCACGGCGTGCGCCTGATGATGACTTACGAATGAAATACGCGAACTGTCCAACTTAGTGCCGAACTCACGCGTTAACAGATCCTGCACCAACGTTTTAGCATCCAACGGAATGGAGAGAATGTCCGGGTGGGATGCGGACATACCTTCAAGCATGGCGTTGGCATAGGGCTCGCTGGCGTAGAGCGCGACACGATCAATGTCGTTGAGCTGAACCCCCGCCGCTGACAGACAGTATTGAATCGAACGAATTGGGAGCTTGTTGGAGTGTTTCATCCGATTGAGGCGTTCCTCTTCGACGGCTGCTATCACCCGTCCGTCTCGGACGAGCACCGCGGCGCCATCGTGCATAAAGGCGTTCCGAAGCTCGAATCGGTTTTCATGGACTTGGTCAAGTCCGCCGCTAATTCCTAGACACAGCATTTCTTTCTCCACATAGTGACGGGCAAGCCAAATTGGCCTGCCTCAGACCGTTTCCAACTAAATAGGCCGCGTTGTCGCTTGCAGCTGCAACCGCCTGTCAGGCATCACCGGCATCAAAGAACGCCTCATAAGGGTCCGCCTGAATCAACATGAGATGCTTCGATCGTGGCGCCTGCCGTTCCATGACGCCGAGAGCTTGGCTGGATCATCGAATCTTGAGCGGCTGCTGACTTGCATGCCGGCGATGCCGTTTTCATCTGCAGCACGAACTTGTGACGCGGGCTGCCTATATCCTTGCGAAGGGGCGGCTGTTGACGAATAATGCCGCGCCGTGAACTGGCCCGATTTCATTCCCCGAAAGACCGTCGCACAGGCGAGTGACATGTGCTGCACTGTCCGCCTGCTTCCCGGTCGCACATCCGATAACGCCTTCGCTTGTGCAGGAGGCCGCATCGCGTCATTCGTCGGCCAAACATGGCACCGACTGGAAGCCCGGCAATACCGCGTAGATGTAAAGTGCGCTGATGTTGTATGGTAGCGCTGCCGGCCGGGTCTCCAATCCGCTGCCCAAACGAGCGGACTGCCTGCGGCAAAAAGCCCGCCACAAGCAGAATCGCGCTGGGCAGCTGGCTCGCCTGCAAGACTTCGCAGCTCAGGAACATTGGGGACGACTAGCGTCGAACCGCCGACATGATCGGCCAGTTGCAACTCACTTCTCGGCACGACCTCCACTGCACGTCAGGGCGCATGGAAGATTTTCTCCTTTGGATGGGTGATCGGTGCGGACGTGCTTTTGTCCATGCAAGATTTCCGAAGAGTTATGAAATCGTTTGTTTCGATCAAAGTCATCCACGCTATGAATAGCTGCCGGACATGCGCTTCAAAGGGGCTTCAGGCTTCCCGGATGGCTACTCCGATTCGAAGCGCGTGGCATTCCATGCGCTCTATGACAACATTTTTCAGCAAAGGGTATGAGAGCAAACCCACACTTCTTTTTCAGAAGTCGCTTCGAAGCAGCCGAGGCCTTGATGGGCTTCTTCACCAAGTTCGGCGATGGTGCCGCAGACATTCTTCCTCTTTCCGGGCTGAACAAGCGCAGAGTTCGCGCCTTGGCAGTGTATCTGGGCGCTCCGTCTGATCTTGTTGAAAAGATCCCGACCGCCGACCTGGAGAACCTCGTCCCGGTCTCACATACGATGAGATTGACGACTTCCTCGAAGGCCAAGAGATCAACGAAGCGGCGCACAGGCGTATACTTCATGCGCATTCCAGCACAGCCCATAAGCGAGCGCTTCCCGTCACAACGATTGCCATGACGGGTTCGATATTTAGGCATCGGCAATAGCGTCTCAACATACACGATCGATGGGCTTGCCGCAGTTAGGCAGCTAGCGGCCTGAATTACCGCTGGAGCGAAGCGCTGCTCTTTCAGCCCGCATGCGGTCATGAGGTTGACAGTGTCGGCACGTATCGCCGAGGCCGGCACGCGAACTCATTCTCCCTGAATGCCTGCTCTATCGATCTTCCGCAGCGTACCCACTTGACCGGTCGCTTCGACATTCCAGGCACCTGGATTCTAGCCGATCCTTGCCGCTCTCCTTCGGCCGGTCGCAATGCTGGACGTGCGGCCGTTACGCGATGCAGAGCTGGTTGTCAGATGCGTGATGCGAAACGTGAGATGCAGCTCCAGTTTTGGCGATGGCGGGCTCGCCGCATTGTTGATATCATCCGCACAGAACAGGCGCGCAAATGACATCGGATTCAGAGAAGGCTGAGGCGGTCGAGCAGTTACTTGATACACCTGACCTTGCAACCGCACTGGAAAGCGAACAGTTCAAGAAATTCCTCGACCAGGTGCCGATCGCCATAGCCGTTTCGGACCTTGCCGGTGAAGAGCGCGTGGTCTACGCCAATCCGGAATTCGAGAAACTCTCAGGCCTGATGGCCGCCAGGCTCACCCAAGAAAACTGGGCGGCCCTTTTAGGCACGGGCCTCCATCAGCAAAAGGACAGGCCGCTAGCCGAGGCGGTGGTCGAGGGAACCGATTTGGTCGGCACCTTCAGGCTGGAGCGCGGCGAGGACAAACCCGCGATCGTCGACGTTTATTCCAACGTGATCGAAGACGACAACGGCAAGGTTTGCTTCCGACTGGTGGCCCTGGTCGACGTATCGGCTCACGGCGAGGCGGGAGATCAGCGCTCGGCCGAGGAGCGTGTCAGCGAGAAAGACACGCTGCTGCGCGAACTGCAGCACCGGGTGAAGAACAACCTGCAGATGATCACCGCGCTGATCCGGCTGGAAAGCCGCAACGCGACCGAGGCCGACCGGAGACGGTTTGAGCGGCTCGCCGGTCGCGTCGACGCTCTGGCGATCCTCTACCAGACGCTAACCGCCGACGAGCCGAAGGAGGAGGTCGATCTTGGCGTCTATCTCAGCCAGATCGCGTCCGCGGTGATGAGCTCGCATGCAGTCGAGGGGATCCGCCTGGATATGAAGGTGGATACATATCCCGTGTCAATAAACGTCGCCATGCCGGCCGGGCTGGTCGTAAACGAATTGCTGACCAATTCACTAAAGCATGCGTTCCGGGGCCGCGATGGCGGCACGATAACACTGCACAGCGTCGTCGATGGCGACGGCTGCCGGGTTATAGTGGCGGACGACGGAATCGGCCTGCCGGAAGGCGAGGTGTGGCCCAAACCAGGCAAGCTCGGAGCGCTGATCGCGCGATCGCTGACCGAGAACGCCAAGGCCCACTTAGCCGTCGAGTCCAGCGCCAACAAAGGGACGAAGGTGACCATCGTTTTCAAGCGGTCGGCGGCAGCAAGCTGAACGGTTGCTGTCGAACTAGCAGGCTGGCGGCTGGCTTCATGTCGCGGCTTTGAGCAGGTGGCTGCAAATAGGCTAGGTCGCCCTTCACGGCCTGCTTCACATGGTCGAGGTCTTCCATCATGCTCCAGGCTTGCTGCTTCTGACTTCGGCGGCCAGTCCATCCCCACCTAGCGGAAGGCACTCCCGCCTGATTACGTTGCGGCTTGAGTCTTGACGGCGGGGGCACCTGACGCCTTCGCGCTCATCACGCGCGGGCCGGCAATTCAGCAGCGAGTCATCGCTTGGCCAATCTTGCCGAGGACGAAGGTCTAACCTACAAATAAAATTGGTCCGACTGTTCGTGGCCGGAGGTAACCGCGAATTTGCGCTATCGGGACAGGAGAGCAGTGCTATAGGCAAACCGCGATGCGTGCATTCGTTCGATTGGTTCTACGATTATCCTGACGCCTGGGGTGACCAGTTGCACCAGTATTTCCTACTACGCGCAATCTTTGTAGGGTCATGTGCAGATCATCGCGGCCCGCCAAGACATCGGAAAACTGATCGACGATCCTTCAACCCCTGAGATATTGCGCGCCCGAATGGCATCGGCGGCCGCCATATAATAGTTTGCGGCAAAGACGGCCGCGATCGAACGGCTGAGGACGCGCTCGCCAACAGATTGCGCGACAGACGATGGGGTGGATACCGCGGATACGACGCCTGGTTCGATGCTCCGATCAACAACGCGAAGCTCGCCGCGACTTCCGTCTACAGCGATTCGGTTCAAAGGCTTGGCGCGTTGGACAAAGCTCGCCGCGCCGAAGCGCGATGCATAGAAGCCGGGATAGTCGCCCGAACACAAGTCGAACAAGCGGAGTGGTCGACCGTTTCGTCCTCCCCGGGGACGAGCCGGTTGCTCTGGCCTGGGGCGACCTGATGGGTCTTGCGGAGCACCGTCTCCAGCATGGCGATCAGGTCTTCGGGAAGTATGGCCTCATTCTGCACAGACGGTTTTGCGTGGCTGTTACGGATGCCGGCGGGCACGGTGGCGATATGGCGGTCCTTTCGATCGAGCGGCTCGCCACGCTGCGTATAATTCCACGCCAGGGAGGAGAGACGGCGCTCGATCGTCGCCACAGAGTTTGGTTTCTTGTCTCCTGTAACCTTTCTGGATGCACAGGCCGTGATGTAGAGGCCGACGGTCTGCGGATCAGGCGGCAACACCTCCGAGGTGCTGCCGGCGCGCCCAGGCGCAAAAAATCCGCTCTCGACCGAGCGGCGTCAGACCGGTATTCTTATGGATGTTCATCCGGTCCCCCTGGAGTCACTGAAGCTTCGATAATCTCAGCTTTCCCGGTTCGGACCGGATGGACAAGCTACTGAAAGCTCACAACTAGCTACCAATGCGATCAGCTTTCGGGCTATCGGGCGCATCCAGGGAGGATGGGTATGTTCTTGGCTAACGGGCTCAAGCTGCGGGACCGCGGGTGCACGCTGGCACTGATGTTGGCGATCATATTTGTATGTGCGCCTGCACTGGCGGCAAACGCGTCGGATCAGGCGTGCCGGTCCATCGCCAAGCTCCAAATTCCAAGCGTGATCTTTACCGAGGCTAGCCTTCAAAAGCCGCAGGAGATCCCCGCAGATCCCTTCACTGCATTCACCGGCGCCTCGCCTCAGGCGGTAAAAGTGGGCGGGCACTGCCTTGTCCGAGGTGTTATCGGGAAACGCCAGGGGGTCGATGGTCAATCATATGGCACCCGGTTTGAGGTGCGTCTTCCGACGACCTGGAACGACATGTTCCTTTTCCAGGGCGGCGGCGCAGTTGATGGCTTCCTGGCGCCGGCCGTCGGGACCATTCCTTGCCGGAACTCGACCGCGGCTCCCGGGCTCTTGCGCGGCTACGCTGTTGTAAGCATGGATGGCGGGCACCCAAGCCCCGATCCGGCTTTCGGGGTCGATCAAGCCGCACGCATTGATTTTGCGTACGCCTCCATTGGCAAAGTCACTTCGGTCTCGAAGCAGGTGATTGCAAAGTTCTATGGGGCGGCTCCGAAAAAGTCGGTGTTCATGGGATGCTCGAATGGCGGTCGTGAGGCGTTGATAGCGGCTCAGCGATATCCGCTCGAGTTCGACGGCATTGTTGCAGGTAGCCCGGGTTTTCGTCTCAGTGCCGCCAACATTGCCGAAGCTTGGGATACTCGCCAGTACATGAGCATCGCTCCCAAGGATGAGGCCGGCCATCCCATTCTATCCCGCGCCTTCTCCCAGCAGGATCTGAACATCGTCGCCAAGGCGGTTCTCGCTGCCTGTGATGCTCGCGATGGCATTGAGGATGGCGTCATCAACGCCTGGCAGCAGTGCCGGTTCGACCCAAAGGTCCTGTCCTGCCAAGGCGATAAGACGGACAGCTGCCTCACGGCTGGTCAAGTGCAGGCCATGAGCCGCGCGTTCGCGGGTCCGGAAAGCTCCGATGGCGAAAAGCTTTACAGCGATTGGCCATATGATACGGGCGTTGCGGGCGCGGACTGGAGAATGTGGAAGCTGGGCAATTCCCCCACTTCCCAGTCGGATGCAAATAACATCGTTCTGGGAGCCCGCTCGCTTCAATACTACTTCATGACGCCCCCGGCGCCGAATTTTGACCCCCTGAAGTTCGACTTCGACAAGGATCCGGCACGCGTTGCGGATACGGCCAAGCTCAATGATGCGACCGGCACGTATCTCGCCAGCTTCGGTGCCCACGGTGGAAAGCTGCTCTTGTTTCAGGGACTTTCCGATCCGGTCTTCTCAGCCAACGATCTGGTGCGCTGGTACAAGCAAGTCGTCGAGGTCACAAGCGGCGGCGATTTGGAAGCGACTCGCCGTTTCGTGCGCATGTTCATAATCCCGGGGATGACCCACTGCGGCGATGGCCAAGCCTTCGACGACTTTGATCCTTTGGCCGCCATCGAGGGCTGGATAAACCAAGACAAGGCTCCGGATTCTCTCGCGGCTGGCAGCAAGGCATTCCCCGGCAAGCACCAGCCGATCTGCGCTTATCCCACTCAAGCTGCCTATGGCGGTAAGGGAAATCCCGATGAGATCGCGAGCTATTCGTGTCGGGGATAAGAGACCTCGTCATTTGTTCGCTTCAATCTGCGCGCATTCCCGGAACAGGTCTCCCGGACCAAGGATCGGTTGGAAAAGCTAAACCCGGAATTTGTGGGCCGTGCCATAACGCAGTTGATGATCATGCCTGACTACGAAGCGTCGGCCGCCGATAGTCTGGATACAGCGCTCCCTGTGCTCGATGAGGTATTGTTATCGCCTGGGATCTGACCGCCTCATCCCAGCGGACAAAACGGGGGCATCAGAGCCCGGACGCCTTGGTGAGATTTACGCGGAAACGATCGCGCCGGCGCTGATAATTTCGCGTCATCTCCGCGGAGGCATGGCCGAGCTGTTTTTGCACATAGCGTTCGTCGACCTCGGCCGACGAGGCGAGGCCGGCGCGCAGTGAGTGGCCGGCGAATTTCTTGGCCCGTTCGCCCTCCGACAGATCGCCGCGCACGCCGGCGGCGAGCGCCGTGCGCTTGACCAGGCGTGCGACCTCCTGGTCGTTCAAGCGATCGGCACCGACGGCTCTGCCTTGACCAGCAACGCGCCGAAACAGCGGTCCGTGCGCAATGCGCGCCAGTCTTAGCCAGGTCTGCAGAGCGACCACAGGGCAGGTGGCGTCGGAGGAGCCGCGGCCGATTTCGACCTCGCGCCAGCCGGTTTTGCCGCGCAATGTGACAAGCAGACCCTTATCGGCAAAAATCTCGACCCAGCCGCGCCCGTCCTCGGTCTGATCCCTGCCGACGTCGAGGCCGACGATTTCGGATCGGCGAAGGCCGCCGGCGAAACCCAAAAGCAGCATGGCGCGGTCGCGCAGACCACGCAGCGTGCCGCGGTCGAGGGTCTCGAACATGCGATCAGATCCTCGGGCAGGATCGCTTCCTTCTGCCGGGGAGGGGAGGCGTGGGTGTTGCGAACGCCAGCCATGACCGTGGCGATATGCCGGTCCTTGCGGTCGAGCGGCTGGCCGCGCTGGGCAAAATTCCAGGAGAGCGACGAAAGCCGGCGCTCGATGGTTGAAACGGTGTTGGGCTTTTTGTCGCCAGTGGCCGTACCTGACGCGCAGGCGGCGATATAGAGCCCGACGACCTCAGGATCGGGCGGGAACATCTCGATGCCCTGGCGCCGGCGCCAGCTCGAAAAATGCTTCCAGTCGGCTGCGTAGGCGCGGCGCGTGTTGGCCGAACTCGCCGCCTCGATATAATCGCGCGCGCGGCCGGCGAGCGCCTCAAGCTGCGCAGGCAGGCTGGGATTGGCAATGGCTGGAAGGGGAGGGGGACGAGGCTAGGTCGGCATCGCCCATCTGCATGACGATATCGATGATGTCGGGCAAAGCCGCGGCGCTTTGTGTGTGAAGCTTGTCCGAAATTCGTAGCATATTTCGGACATCTTGACCGTCACTTCGTCCGAAATCGGACCACAGATTTCGGACAAAGCCCCGGCATCAACCCGCCAATATCTCGATCTGCCGTCGCCGCTGCAAACGTCGCCTGTGAGAGGCGAGCCGCCTCTAAACTGGTCGTATATCCCGATTAATAATAAGAATGTAGTCAACTTCCATATTTTAGAGGGCACGCATGCTGCCACTCAACCGGCCTGATCACCACACAAAGTGAGGAAGAACCTGGTTAGGTGCAAAGCGACAATTGCCTCGACAGCGGGTCCCGGAAGGTTTATGCTGCCCAATCTTACCGCAATCCGAAATGGCGATTGAGTACCTTCACGGGTGAAGGGATTCCCGCGGTCTTAGAGATGAGTTGTCGAATGGCGCGAAGTCGCACAGAATCGCGAAGTCGCACAGAATCGTGTGTTTGATACCGATCAGGATCGCGAGCTATTTCAGGCGCAGAGAGGTCTTGCGCCCGATGCACGAGTTGCTCCCGGTCCAACGGAAGTGAATGGGGTGGAACTGCTTTGTCGACCAAATTGTTGACGGAACGTCCGGCGCCCATTGTTGCTACATGTCTGGATTCTTGGGGCGTTTTGGATGATGCAATCCACCATCTCACTCCAAAGGGCAGTGGAATCTGGAACAATGTCGCTTTTGTACGCAGGACATCCTTCGCGCCCGATTGGCATATTGTCTTTAACTCTGCTTCTATTTTTGGGCTCCCTGTTGATATCGAGGCGAGTCCAAACAGGACAATTTTTGCAATCGGCGAACCGCCGACGAAAGCTCATCGCGCATTTCATGAAGGGCAAGGGAAAAATACCATCGTCCTGACGTCTGACGCAGAGCTGGCTGCTCGGCAGAATGCAGAGCGCCGATTCGTTTTGTCTCCACCTATCACTCGGTCTTGGTCTGTAACAAAGACATATGACCAACTTCTGGTCAGCGAAGTCGTGGACAAGCCGCTTCGGCTCTCATGGATTACCAGTAACATCGCCCTGCTTAAAGGGCATCGATATCGGCTGGCGTTTCTGGAACGGCTGAGAGAGGAGCTCGATTTTGACCTGTTCGGCCGAGGTTTTCGGCTGATTGGAGATAAATGGGACGCACTCGCACCGTACCGTTACAGTATAGCTTTCGAGAATACTCGTGCTGATTACTATTTTACAGAGAAGCTTATGGACTGCTTCGTTGCTGAAACAATGCCGATCTATTACGGCAGCCCGGCAATCACGAGGTTCTTCCCTTCCGACTCAATGGTTCTGATTGACCCAGAGGACAAGAACGTAATCCAAAAAATTCAAGAAATCATCGACTCGGACCTCTGGAAGGAGCGTCGCGGCGCAATACAAGAGGCGAAGCGGTTGGTTCTTGAGAAATACAATACGTTTGCTTATCTCGCGGGCTTCATCGAAAGCGTTCACGATAAACCCTTACCGCCGGAAGTTATACACATCGGTTCGCCTGCGGTCGATTTTGGGACAGACGAATGAAGTACTCCAACGCTCGCTTCGCGTGCCCGGCGGTTGGTGGTCTGGCGAGATCGGTACGGAGCGCTCGGCGGAGAATGCCTACCTGCGCAGACGGGCCGGCACGGGCGCACGAGGTCATGCGCCCCCGGCTGCCGCTGATCAGACGAACTGGGGAAGGCCAGGAACGGAATTGAGGACCTCGTCCACGAGTTCGTCGCCGGCATGTTCCTTGGCGAAGGCGATCGTCTCGTTGGCGATGGCGGCGATCTTTAGAATGCTGAGACCCTCACTCATCAATTGCTGGCCGAGCCCCATGAGGCCGCCTCCGCCCTCTGGGTCGTTGCCATGATACTTCGCCACTAATTCCGAAGCTCCGGGAATGGCCGCGATCATGCGCGCAACGGGACCGTCGGCCGCGTGGCGTTGCAGGAAACCCAGCATTAACCCAACGGCCTTCTCTGCGAGAGCCGGGCCGATGCCGGCACCAGTGGCGATGCGCGATAAGAATTCTTCCATGGCAGGGTTCGTCTCTCTTTAATGAGGTTTACACGGGGCCGGTCCGGCGCCCAAAGCGCCCTTGGCCGAAGCACAATTGAACTCCACAAAAATAGGCCGGCGGAAGTGCTATTGCAACTGCGCGGAAACCGCCTCTGTCAACGCAAGCTGCGTCGGACGTGCGTATTTCGCAAAAACGGGACAGTCGTTCCGCTAAATCGCGGACAGCAGTTTCACTAATCGCGGACAGCAGGATGGGGTCGGCGCTCGGTTGTCTGGTTGAAGTCATTTGCGATTGATTTCGCCGTTTTCGGCGCCGGTCAAGGGCGGCGGTGTTTTTTGCTTTCTCATGCTGTCGCCTTCGAGGGTGATGCGATGGGCGTTGTGGATGATCCGGTCGAGAATGGCGTCGGCTATTGTCGGCTCCCGAATGCTTCATGATGCACCTTTCCTTGATCGCCTGGTCCGTTGCAGTCGGCGTTGAAGTTGATCGATCTGGTCGCTGGAAAGGTTTCCGCTTGGCCGCGGGCGTCACCATTTCTTTCCCACAAGATCCTTCAACGCGGCATTGTCGAGCATGGCGTCGGCCAAAAGCCGCTTCAGCCGCGTGTTCTCGTCCTCCAGAGCCTTCAGTCGCCGAGCCTCGCAGACATCCATCCCGCCGAAGCGGGCCTTCCAGTTGTAAATCGAGGCGTCGCTGACCCCGTGCTTGCGGCACAGATCGGCAACCGATACCCCGGCCTCATGTTCCTTCAAAATTCCGATGATCTGCTCTTCAGAGAAGCGGCTACGTTTCATGTCCTGGTCCTCTCGATGGGCGAGAACGAACTTCAAACCGGATTAGATAAGAGGGGCAAGGTCAAGGTCGATGACTCAACTGTTGTGTGGGGAGAGCTCTTACTTCTCATTCGCTCCAAATGCGGACGCGGCGCACGAGCTCGGAAGTTGAGATCCCGTAGCGATCGTGAAGCGTCGGCAGCGCGCCAGCGTCGAGGAACTCGTCGGGCAGGGCGATCTGGCGAAAGACTGGGGTCACTCTCTCGCGCATCAGCAGCGCGGCAACGCCTTCGCCAAGGCCACCAATGATGGTGTGGTTCTCCGCCGCCACCACCAGCCGTCCCGAACGGCGCGCGGCAGCGAGTATCGCCTCCGTATCCAGAGGTTTGATCGTCGGAACGTGCAGAACGGCGCAGCCGATCCTGTCGGCTTCAAGCGCCTTCGCGGCCTCCAGCGCGCGCATGGTCATCAGGCCGCTGGAAATGAACAATACGTCCGCGCCCTCGCGCAGCATTCGCGCCTTGCCGATTTCAAATGTATAGTCGTCTTCGTCGAGCACGACAGGAATCTTACCGCGCGAAAGCCGCATGTAGACCGGCCCGTTGTAGTCCGCGATCGCCTCCGTGGCCTGTTCGATGTCGAGCGCGTCGCAAGGGTCGATGATCGTCAGGTTCGGCATCCCGCGGAAAATCGCGATGTCCTCCGTCGCCTGGTGGCTGGGGCCGTAGCCGGTCGTCAGCCCCGGTAAGGCGCAGACGATCTTCACATTGAGTTTCTCCTCGGCGATCGCCATGCAGATGAAATCGTAGGCACGTCGCGATGCGAAGACGGCGTAGGTGGTGGCGAAGGGCGTAAAACCCTCCCGCGCCAAGCCGGCGGCGGCGCTCATCAGCACCTGCTCCGCCATGCCCATCTGATAGAAGCGGTCCGGATGCTCCTGTGCGAAGACATGGAGATCGGTGTATTTCGCGAGGTCCGCCGTCAGGCCAACTATCCCGGGCCGCTGGTGCGCCAGTCTGGCCAGTGTGTGCCCGAACGGCGCATTGCGTGTCGGTACGCCATCGGGCGCGATCGACGCGATCATCGCCGATGTGGTCTTGCGCTCACCGGCATTGGCGGCGTGGCGCGGCGCGAACTTTGACAACCTCAACGCGGACGTCCCTTTTCCAAAGCTTCGAGCGCTAACGTCCATTCGTGCGGTTCGACGCGGATGAAATGCGTGATGTCGCGGGTTTCCAGGAATGGCACACCCTTGGCCATGCGCGTATCGCAAACGATCACACGCGGACGAGGTTCCTTCAGGCCGCGCGCCATGTCGAAGGCCTTGCGGACCGCCTCGATGTCGTTGCCGTCGACGCGCTGCGCATGCCAGCCGAACGCCTCGAACTTGTCGGTCACC
>NZ_JAMYME010000073.1:0-12744 GCF_040318345.1 Mesorhizobium sp. M1169
AACTGCGGTCGAGGCCGCAGACCGCTTGGTGAAGATCGATCCCCCCAGCTTTGAAGGACGTCGCGCGGGTTGAACTGGGCCGGCGTTTCATTCGCCTTGCGGCACCCTGCCGCAAGAGCCTGCCCGTTGGCATCACAGCGTGAGCAAACATTGGACAGAAGCATTCCAACGTTCACGATGTGCAACGCCGACGCTAGATAGACACGAATTTCAGTTCAAAGAGCGAGGTTAATGCTGCGGCAAACGAAGGGGGCACGGGGGGTCTTCGCGCGAGCCAGTTATCCGATCTCCCGCTCAGAAATTTCTACCAAATATTCCGACCTCCTGATGGAACCCATTCGTTGCGGGCGAGTTGCGGCTGATTGGGACGGACTTCCCGAACATGACAACGAGCAACAAAGCAGACCATCAGTCTGTCTCCGAAGCGTTTCGGAAACTGATCCGTTCCGAAGGCTATCGTCATCACGTACAAACGTTCTTAAATCTGGAGGTCGAACCAGAACTGCCGCCAACCCTACAGTCATTACTTGCGGCTATTGATCGGGCCAAACAGGGCCCGACGGAAGAAGCTCCCTAGCCGGCTGGCTGAGCGTCAGCTCAAAGAGTATAGAGGCTCGCTTCGTGGCTTGTCCCCCTGATTCCCACGCAGAAGTTATCAAACATTCTTCTTGATTTTTCTCGACAGAGGATCATGAATGTTCTCTTGGGTTCTCGCTGAGGTGGGAGGCCTTGTATGAACGTTTGGACGAACTGCCGACCCGACAAAGTGACTGCCAAACACCTTGTTCACGAGCTGATCCTACAAGCCCGTCGCGGCCAAATCATCTCCGTCAAAGAGACTATTGCAGCGGTGCGCCGAGACCGGCCACATCTGGCGGAAACTGACTGCGAGATGGTGGAGCTTATTGTCAATGTTGCCCCAGCCTTTGGCCTGTTCGTCGGGTTCGATCTTCGCGAATAACCGCCTCCTCAACAGGGCGGACCGTCGCGACACGGTCTCGATCAAAGCGGCATTACGCGAAGCTCGGGAGACTGCGCCTTATTTGGTGGCCTCCGACGAAGAACTAACCGAGGCAATCGTCGAGGCAGCAACTGCCATGGGCCTCTGCGTGGCTTTCGACGCCCGGGAGTAGCTGTCGGCCGACTTCGGTGACCTCGCAATGGGCGCGCGCCCGTATGCTGTCATTCATTCTCAATATTCCGGCCTTGGCGTGACAGTCCTCACATTAACGCTCTCGCCGAGGACAAATAACCATCGGATGCCGCAGATTTCCGACTGGTCCTTTTACGCGATCGTCGCAACGAGTAGACCGACAACAAGCGAAATGACCAGGGCGACACCCACCGGAAGATGATGCATACCGGCTTCGTACCGACCGCTTAGGTAACCGTCGATGAACCTTTGGAAACATCCCGTCACGGACTCAGACATGGCTAACAAACGGTAATCGTCCTCATCGCTGAGCCGGTTAGTAGAGACGAAACCCGCTAGCCGCCTGGGGTCCATTCATGGCTCTCCACTGGTTCAACCCTCCGATCCCCGTCAAGACCGAGCGTCCCGGGATCATCCACAATGTCAACAACGCCGAGGCAGCCGGCGAGGAGTTGATGAAGTGGACCAAGCGTGGCCCTTGGTGGGACCTCGCGGTGCGCGTTTGCATGGCCGTGATTTTCGACGAGATGGAACCTGAGGAGGCCCGCAAGGCATTCCTGGCTGCTGCAAAAGAGGAGGGGACATTACTCCCCCCAATGACAACCAGCTAAATTGGATTGCGGTATAAGGTTCTAGGTGTCTCAGACCAACACCGCCTTCGCGAAAGGAGCCCGCCGCCAAGCATGGAGATGAGAGGCGACGGACCCCCCCACAGCGGCTGCACATCCACGAAGTAATCCCGCTGCCGCCTCTAAACCCGCGAGGGCCTACATCGTTCCCTTAGCTGCGGCTAAAGCGGGGTTGGTCGGCGGGCTCTTGCCGCTCTAAGTTCCCCCTTATGGGTCCCCTCTGGTTCTCTCCACCGGTCTACGTGAAGACGAAACGTCCGGGCATTCGCAATGGGGTCAGCCACGTCGAGGGAGCCGCCGAAGAACTCATGTATCATGGCGCCCATCTGGTTCGTCCCTCCGGTGTTCGTGAAGACTGAAACCGGTGTCAGGCATGGCTGCAACAATGCGAAGGAAGCCCTTGAGCAGCTCAAGATGTGGACCCGGCGAGGGCCTCGCTGGCATAAGGCGGTGACCCTCTGCCTGTCAGCCTTGGAGGGCGATTCGATTGACCCCCACATAATACGAAAGGCCTTTGAGGCTGCCGCTAAGGAGGCCAAGATGTATCTCTCCCCTGAGTAGGAGTTGTCGTGGCAACCCATTGGTTCTCCCCTCCGGTGTACGTCAAGACCGACCGACCTGGGGTCACCTACGGGTGCAACAACGTCGAGGGTGCCGCCGAGGAACTCATGAAGTGGACCAAGATGGGACCTAAGTGGAGGAAGGCTGTGCAACTGTGCGCCGACCCCTTTCAGGACCGTGTGACTCCGGAAGAGGTCCGTCAGGCTTTCGAGGCTGCTGCCAAGGAGGAGAGGGGGCTGCGTGAGTAGCAGGCCGGTGCCCATGGCTATGTTGGGAAGGACCCGTTAGGCTGTCTAATGCTGACCAAGTCCGCGCTGCTCGAAATAGACCCGGATACGAGAGCATTCACTCTGGTCGGCGCATTTATGGGCCATTTTGCACTTCTTGAAACTGGCATCGGAGCTGCTCTGGGCGAGGTACTTGGCGTCAATGGGGCCCGTCGAGTAATCATCAATCGTAACATGGGGTTCGACGAGAAGATCAAACCGTACCCACAGGGGACCGGAACCGGAATGTCGGGTTTCTAAAGCCGATGGCAGAAAGCGGATATTGCTGGGGCGGCATTTGAGAGCACGTTCCTGCTCTTGATTATTGCCAGTGAGCTGTGCGCGCAAATCGGAGGATGGAAGGGCCGGAGGCAGGAAGTACGGCCTCAGGCCGAGGCGCTAATCAAGCGGGTCGGCAATGATCGCGAAAAGCTCAATACGACCTGCAGCGAAACTAAAGAAGGAGTCGCGCGTTGGACGCGAATAACGCTATTTCGTCTCTGAGTATGGTTTAGGTCAGAGTGGTCAAGCCAACGTCGCGTAAGGCAATCAATGCGTCGAGCGCTAGTCAAGCGAAGTCGCCCGCTCGTGACGAGGTCACTTTGGCGCCGCCCGCTTTCCGGCCGGTCCAACTCGCAACGCTCGTGGACACGGTCCCTGCCGGCGATCGTTGGATCCATGAGATGAAATACGACGGCTATCGTATTCTCGTTGCCGTCGGCGGTGGCGAGGCGCGAGCCTACACACGATCTGGTCTGGACTGGTCTAGGCGTTTTCCCTCGATCCTCTCCGAGGCTCGCAAGCTCAAGGTGCGCTCAGCCCTGATTGACGGCGAGGCCGTGGTTGTCGATGTGGAAGGAAGATCTAACTTCCAGGCGCTTCAGAATGCATTGAAGGGTGCCCCGGCGACTATCGACTTTTATGCGTTCGATCTGCTGCAGCTCGACGGCGAAGATCTGACAAGGCTTCCTCTTGTTGAGCGCAAGGCGAAGCTGGAGGCGATCTTGCCTGCGAAAAATCCGGTCCTTCGTTACTCCGACCATATCCTCGGCCGCGGAGAAGAGCTGCTCGATCGCTTCTGCGCAGCCGGCCTTGAGGGCGTCATCTCAAAGCTCGCGGATTCGAGTTATGTGGCGGCCCGCGGCGCAAGCTGGCTGAAGATCAAATGCATCAGGCGGCAAGAATTTGTGATTGTCGGCTGGACGCCGTCCGACAAGGTCCGCGCGTTTCGGTCCTTGATCCTTGGCGTTCATGACGGCGGCAAGCTGCGTTACGCCGGGAAAGTCGGCACCGGCTTCGATACCGCTGAACTTCTTCGTCTCTTGAAGATCATGGCGCCGCTCGAGCAGAAGGCCGCCACCGTCGACGCACCACGCGCCGAAGTGCGCGGCGCACACTGGCTCCGTCCGAAACTGGTCGCTGAGATTGCCTTCACCGAAATGACAAATGAAGGGACATTACGACATCCGAGCTATCTTGGTCTCCGCGAAGACAAGAAGCCGGAGGCGGTCGTGCTCGAGACGGAACGTCATGCAGCCGATCTCGCCGCGTCTGCGACAACCACCATCGCGATAAGTAACCGTGACCGCGTCATCTATCCGGAGTCCAACATCACCAAGGGACAGCTCGCCGACCATTACGCAGCGGTCGCGGCGATCATGCTTCCTTGGGTTGGCAGCCGGCCGATCAGTCTGGTTCGATGCCCACAGGGCCGCGCGAAGAAGTGCTTCTTCCAGAAACACGACGCCGGCAGCTTTGGCGACAAAGTCCACCACGTCGGCATCACAGAGAAAGACGGGCACGAGGAACCATATCTCTATGTCGACGATGCCGACGGACTCATGACTTGCGTCCAGATGGGAACGATCGAGCTGCACGGATGGGGGGCTCGGATCGAGGATGTCGAAAAGGCCGACCGCCTCGTGTTCGACCTCGACCCCGATGAAGGCCTCGATTTTGAGGCCGTCCGCGCCGCTGCCTTTCAGTTCCGCGCTATCCTTAAATCGCTGGGACTTACGACTTTCCCGATGCTGACGGGAGGCAAAGGAGTGCACGTCATCGCGCCGCTCACCCCTGGCGCCGAGTGGCCACAGGTGAAGGACTTCGCGTCTCGCCTGGCGCAGGCGGTCGCCCGGAGCGATCCGGCCCATTTCACGGCCGTGTTGTCAAAGGCGCGCCGCAAGGGTCGCATCTTTGTGGACTATCTACGCAATCAGCGCGGGGCGACCGCGATCATGCCTTACAGCGCGAGATCACGTCCGGGCGCTCCTGTCGCGGCACCGATCACGTGGGCGGAGATGAAGACAATAGACGCGCCCTCTCATTTCCACGTGGGCGATGCTCCTGAATTAAAGAAACGCGCAGCCTCCAAAACTCTGGCTGGATGGGGTCGCGCTGACCAATCCTTGCCCAATCTGTAGCGTCCGACGCTGGAAGAGGCAGTAAAGCCGGGATTCAAAGGGCAACGCGGCGCTCACGGCCTTGCCTGATTGGAACCTGCGGAGATCGGTCTCGTTTGGCTGAAGCCATGGCAAAAATCGATCCTAGGACCGTCGCCAGTCTTTTAAGGGAATACGCGCAACGGGCGTCCATGCGCGGCGACAATCCCTATCGCACAAAGGCATACTTGCGCGCGGCAGACAGTCTGATGGCGCTGTCGCAGCCGCTTGATCGGATCATCGCCGCCGGCGCCCTCACCAACATCCCGGGGATCGGTGACGCGATCGCAGACATCGTGACCAAGCTTTACCAAACCGGCACGCACCCCAGCCTTGAGAAGCTGCGCGAGGATGTTCCAGCGGGCGTGATGGAGCTGTTTGCCATACCCGGGCTTCGTCCCGATAAGATACTGAAGCTTCATCAGGCGCTCGGCGTGAACTCGCGGGCGGAGCTCGAGGCCGCAGCAAGAGAAGACCGCATACGCCCAGTCAAAGGCCTCGGCGCCGCGCTTCAGACAAAACTCCTGCAGAACCTGGCCATCGTGCGAAGCGGCGAAACGCAACTTCACCTGCACAAGGCCGCCGCTCTTCTCGAACATGCGATCATATCGGTGAAGCAACAGCATCCAGAGTTTTCGCGCGTCGAAATTGCAGGTGACTTCCGGCGCGGTTGCGAGCTCGTTTCCGACTTCGCCCTGGTAGCGCAGGGCAGAAAGTCGACTGGAATCGAGGATACGACCCTCAGGCTTGTTGTCACGGACAGGAAGCACTTTGGCGCGAACCTGCTCGAAGCAACCGGTTCGGCAGACCACCTTGAGCAACTGAAGACGTTCGCGGCCGACAAGGGATTCACCCTAAACGCCGACGGGCTTCATCGCGGGAGAAAGCTGATCGCGTCAGCGACAGAAGAAGAAATCTACCAAGCTCTAGACTTGCAGTTTATCGAGCCTGAATTGCGCGAAGGCAGGGACGAGATTGAGCGAGCGGCAAAGCAGAAGCTACCCGCCCTCATTCGGGATGAAGATCTGCATGGCATCCTGCATTCTCACACGACCGCATCCGATGGCACCGAAACGCTTGAGGCAATGGCGGAAGCCACGCGTAGGCGCGGTTTCGAATACTATGGTGTCGCCGATCATTCGCAGTCCGCTCACTACGCAGGCGGCCTTTCGTTGCAGGAGATTGCTGAACAGCACCGCGAAGCTGACCGGCTGAACAAGGCATACAATGGAAAATTTCGCATACTGAAGGGCATCGAGGCGGACATCCTGGCTGATGGCTCGCTCGATTACCCGAATCATATTTTGGAGCACTTTGATTTCGTCGTCGCGAGCGTGCACAGCCGCTTCAAGTTGCCGAAGAAAGAGCAGACGGAGCGTATCATTGAGGCGATCGGAAATCCTCGGACGACAATCATCGGGCACATGACCGGTCGCCAGCTGTTGCGCCGACCCGGTTATGATCTCGACGTCGACAAAGTCCTCAAAGCGTGTGCGAAACACGGCGTCGCTGTCGAAATCAACGCACATCCGTGGCGACTCGACCTCGACTGGCGCTGGCATCAAAAGGCACTCGATCAGGGCTGCATATTCAGCATCAATCCGGACGCTCATTCGATCCGCGAGCTCGACCACATGCATTGGGGTGTCGAGATGGCGCGCAAGGGCGGTGTCCCTGCGAAGCGGGTCCTGAATGCGATGCGTTTGACGGCCCTTCTTGCGCATCTCGAACGCCGCAGGCAAACGTTCTAATCTGCTTATGCGCCCGGCCTATCAGCGCAGGAGTCCGTCATTCTCAAAATCTTCCCAGCCGCGCAAACTGGAGTGCGAGTTCTCATCGGGGCCATAACCAGCTGAAGCTGCAGTTCTTTGAGCACGTTTCATAGCGGCCTTCCCCGCTGCTCGCCGCCTATTCTCTGCAGCTGTCGCTGCGTCCTGTTCGCGCCAGACCGTAACCAGGTCGCGGTCAAGCACATCCTCCACGTGCTGCGGGTCGAACACGTGAAAGGTGATGTTCCTTGCCCGCCCGCGAAGTTTCACCGTTTTCGTCCCGGCGCTCTGCAAGCGACCATCTTTCAGCCAGCGGTGCCGTTCGGCCGTCGAGATCGTCAGAATGTCCTCGATTTCACGGGGGATTACGGGCAGGTCTTCGATATTCTGCAGTGCTTTGGATATGATCCCGAATACCACCTGCCCATCATTCTCGGCGCCCTCAGACAGGCGCAGGGTAAGCACGCGGGACTCGATATTGAGCAATTTACTGAACTCCGTTGGAAGGCGGGCGCGTATTTCGAGAAAAATACCCCTCGCTCTGACCGACGATCCAAACGTTGCAGCCGGGGTTAAAGGCCACTCTCCAATCAGCTTCGCTGTTGCATTGATTTTTCGGCGCGTGGACATGCCCCTTTATATAGGTCACCGATTGTCGGCAAGCGATGAGCCGATCGCAAAGCCAACATGAGTTCTAATCCGCCAGCGGTCTGAACCACGATGCCCTGAAGGCGCAACCACGATTGTTAGCGGGGCCGCTTGCAACTTCGGCTAACAGGAAGCGGCAGAGTTGATCACAAGGTGCGATATCAGGCGCGTTGCCGCCTGGCGGCTTTTTGGGGGCCGTTTGCTGTCCGTCCGGTTATTGCCGAGGGACCAGTTAAAGCCGCCGTTCGGCTCACGACCTCTTCGCGGAATACAAGGCAAGTTCAGATCCCGCGGAAGCCGACATTGAACTGCCTCTCCGTTTACACGTTTGGCAAATGTTGCGAATGGAGGGAGTTGCATGTTTGAAGGTTTCTCGCTGGAGCAGATCAAACTTCCGGAAGCGACGCTCAGAGTGCGGGTTGGTGGAAGGGGCCACCGCTTCCTGATGCTGCACTTCCTCGCACCCATGCCACTTGGCATCGCGTGGCGCCGATTTTGGCTGAGGAATACACCGTAATTTGCCCTGGTCTTCGGTGCTCGCCCTTGCGGTGTGTCGCAACACAATCAGCGCGTCCGGTTTGCCGTGAACAGATCTTGCTGATGCACCAGTTCGTCCGCGACGGGCTGACGGAGGCGGCGTGTGCCATTCGGGTGGATGGCCGAAAATAACCCCACCTCTGCATGACGCGAATTGTCCCAGCCCGGGTAGGCCGTTATCGGGTACAGGCAAATACCCTCGAATCGATGCTCCGACACCCATAGCGGCACGCACCTCGTCGCGGCATACATAGTGGAGCCAAGCCGGCCCGCCGGATCCCTCTGAGCCGGTCTCGGCAATGAACATCGGCTTACCGTACCGATGAGCAACCTCGAGCAACATTTCCGACAAAGCGCGGTACTCATGGCGTCCCATCGATATCGTCGGCCCGTTTATTTCCCATTGATTGTGCGGCTAGAAATTCAGGCCCACGACAATCGACAACATCTTCGCTCCCGCCCAACTCAGGTTCGACGCGGCCCAGCAACATGTCGTAAGCTTCGAACTGCCCCTGACGGGCGTTTTCGGCCCGACCCCGTTCGCTGCGGGTCCGGTCACGAGGAGCGATTTGGATAAGGGGCTCGGCCCAGACAAATCTGCAGGCGGGGTCGATCTCCCGCATTGCACGAACACCCGCGATGGCAGCCTTCACGAGATGCCGCTTGAACCAGCACGTTTGTTCGGCCCCACGCGGGAAATAGCCGACCTCAACAGCCCATGCGAAAAAGGAGATCTAGTTGATGGGACACAACAGAGGCGGTGTTCCCGCGATCGAACGCTGTACCCTCACGGCTTCTGCCGCGAACGAGGCATAGGCATCGATGAAATGCAGCGATCCCTGATCGACATGGTCTGGAGATCCGTAATGGAAGATGTCCCAGATAACCTGGACACCTGCCGATCGGGCCGCCTCGACCATTGGCGCCCAACTTGACCAGTCATAGGCGAAGCTTGCGGAACCGGAGCCTCCACCTGGTGCTCGTCCATACGCCCCACTTCGCTCATTCGAAGTCTTCTTTCAGCAGTCGGCTTCGAACTCGGCCGCCTTGTTAGGACCGGGAACCGCGTTGGCGAAATACCGCATCCAATGGGGCGCGCGCCATCTTCGTTGCTCAGTCCAGCTCGTCCTGGCGTGACCGGGTAATGCCGAACCGATTTGGTCGAGCCTTTGTTCCTGTGGTGGACTGTCCGGAGCTGGGTGGCGAAGGAGGAACAAGGAGGGCCGTGCCAAGTTCGGGGCGATATACCACCGCCGCCGATCGACTCGAGCGGCTGCTCAGCAACAAGAGAGGCACGGGATCACATGACCGTTCAGATTCGACTTTCCGAGATCGACCACGCCAGGCGCGAGGATCGTGGCGACGGCGCTTGGAGCATCGCACCGGACTTGGGCTATTTGCGCCTAGCAATCGTCAATGTCGTGTTCTTCGGCGCACCGGGCAGCGGAGATCGGAACTGGATGCTGATCGATACCGGGTTGCCGACGTCCCGCGGCAGCATTCTTGCGGTCGCGGAAAAGCGGTTTGGCACGAACGCACGGCCGGCCGCGATCATCCTGACCCACGGCCATTTCGACCATGTGGGAACGGTTCTAGACCTCGCGAATAGGTGGGACGTGCCTGTCTTCGCGCATCCACTCGAGCGCCCCTATTTGGACGGAACCGCATCCTATCCGCCACCGGATCCCTGGGTCGGGGGTGGACTGATGGCGCTGCTTTCGCCGCTTTTTCCACGGGGGCCAATTGATCTTGGCAACCGTTTGGAACTCCTACCTGCCGACGGATCGATCCCCGGAATGCCCGGATGGCGATGGCTACACACACCCGGGCACGCTCCTGGGCATATCTCGCTCTGGCGCGAGGAGGACCGCTCGCTGATCGTAGGGGACGCTTTCATCACCACCGGTCAGGAGTCAGTCTATGAGGTCGCCGTTCAGGATCTTGAGATGCACGGTCCGCCGCGCTACTTCACGCCGGACTGGGATGCGGCGGAAAGATCCGTGAAGCACTTGGCTGCCCTGAACCCGCACATGGTCATCAGTGGACACGGTGCGGCTGCCGCGGGAGTGGGCATGCGTCAAGCTCTTGACAGCCTGGCTGAGCGGTTCAGGGTGTTCGCCGTCCCGCCGAAATTGAAATTCGTGCGCGAGCCGGCGGCAGTCCAAGGTAGCTGAGGCTAATCGAGCCGTCGTCGTTCTGAAGTATGGTCAAGTTGGGCAGACTCTGTCTCTCGAGCCGGTAGAGTTACCCGTCGGGTCGCGCGCCCCATCGTCGCCGACAAACTCTGACAAGCGGAACAAACCCGGGAGGCGCCGGGTTAGGGCGTTCGATCGGCGCAGGGCGACTGCGGCCAAGCGCCCCGAAGTTCTGCGTCAGGAGAAGACGTTAGATGGAAAACGAGTACCCGTAGGACGCGTCCTGTCCGCCCGCGAGCCGACCGGCAAGAAGTTGTTCGAGTCCACACGCGTCGGCATCCGCCAAGACTTGGCTTTGATTCGCTCATCGGCCAAAACCGTGGAGGAGACCAAATGGCAAATCTGGGAAGATTGGCGATCGCGATGCTTCGCGTTCTGGCATACCAAAATCGCGACAAGCTCTGTGAATTGATTCCGGGAGCGGGGTATCTTAACCCAAACGACCCGCAACGCAGAATTCTGGCTCAGATAACGAATGGCGTGTCGAGGGCTGACCTTGGTGAGATCCTCGACCGGTTCAGGGAGGTGGGGGCAGGATCGAAGGTCGACTCGTGGGTTGGCAGCGGGCCAAACCAACCGATTGAGCCAAGGGACGTCCAAGCGGCAATGGACGAAGGTACACTCACGTCCATTTCGATGCAGACGGGTCTTTCGCGCGAGGAGCTAATCAGAAGGATTGCGCGGGATCTACCCGAGACAGTCAACGAGATGACGCTGAATGGTGAATGGCCGCCTGAGCCGACACATGGCTTGGATAAGTCGACCCTGCTCGACAATGTATCCTAGGGGACACAGCCAGGAATGCAGCCGGCCAAGGCGAGATCCAGGGTGGCAACTCTACACGGGGGGACGCTCCTGCGCGATCGCCTTCATCCGCTCGCGAACCAAGGGTCTGTTTCGAGCGCGCCGAACGCTCAACTGGCCGCCATCCTGAAAATGCGGCACCGCTGCATCGCGGCGCCCTCGCTCGCGTATATCGGTGAGCGGAAGAAGGCGCGTTCCTGGCTGGCCAGAGCGCTGGCGATCGATCCGGACGACTTCGTGACGCAGTACAACGCCGCTTGCATGTATTCCGTGCTCGGGGAAGTGGAGGAAGCGGTGCGGTACCTGGAAAGAGCCGTCGGAGGAAGCGTGAGTCAGAACGTATTGGAACGAATCCGTCACGAAGTCATTTCGACGCCATTCGCGATCACCCGCGGTTCGTGCAGCTTCTTAGTTCACTTGCCTTGTGACGCACAGCTGTACTTGCACAAGCTTCGGCCTGCCTAGCAGCCGCGTCCGCTTTGGGTGGCGGATTCAACTGATCGCAGCAACACACGCTCTTTTCTGAAAGATGGAGTGTGAGCCATGAAGCAGCGAAGTCGCATCTACTACTCGGCCGCTCAGCGCCTGAGATTTGGGTTCGATGGCAGGCGGGCGAGTCGATGAGCTCGATCGGACGACGATTCGATCGGGAGTCTTCATCGGTCCGTTCTTGCCGCCGCGCCTGGGCCTTGCACTGGCGGGCTGCCGGCCTTGCCTGTCGCCGGTGGTGTTTTCCCCCACATTTTGCTGCCGCTGCTTGTGCTGCTCACCTGGCCGCTCGCCATGGGCAAGTAGTTCGCCCCGGCATCGTCTCTGCAGGGTTTGCTTCGTCGGCAAAGGACATCGCCAGCGGCCTCACAGCTGCGGTCGATCGCGGCCGAATCGGGATTGATGCTGGCCGACGCGCTGGCCGGCGGCCGCTTCACCCTGTTGAGCCTGCCGGCATTATTGCCGGGGCCGGCGACCGGTTGTTCGATGCGAAAGCCGAGGCTCTTAGACTACAACCGGAGATTCCTGGTTCCTTTGTCGATATCATCCCGCAGGCCGGCCACATGGTCCACCACACCGCACCGCTAGCTGTTCTCGCCATGGTGGACAGGGTCGCTGCCGCGGCCAGCATGAAGTAGGCCGGCACTGGCGGGATCCCGAAGAAGTGGAATCGTGATTTTCGGAAAAGATCATGCTCAAAAGCAATAGGTAGAACGCCGTCCCGACTCTATCGGGTGGCGAATCCGATGATTTACTTCACGGCGGCATGCACTTCAGCGAACCGCATCCTGTGCATCCATCCGCGCCGGTTCGGCTAACATCGACGTCGAGGTCCCGTATCTTGGGGATTTGGCCAGGGGAACGGCCCCAATTCCGTGTTCGGCTTCTGCCTCTCTTTGTGGCTGCCAGCATCTACCTAGTCGTCTGCAAATCGAGGCCACGGACTGACAAGCACCCCCGCACTACAAGGAGCTGGCGGTCGGAGAACAAATGTAGACATGTCGCACCATCCTTGCGGGTACGGCTTGCGATGCATACTGACGGTCGAGGGCTTAATGTAACCAAATCAACGGCTCGGCGTTTCGGTCAGCGCCGTTGCAATGAGCGAAGCCATAACCTCTGTCACGAGCATAGACTGCCGATTTCATGAATCGCAATTTTCTGGTGATCGAACCTGAGGAAGGCATTGCCGTGCTCAAGGGGCTTGCCTCCTCGGCGCGGATCTCGATGCTGAAACTGCTGCATGAGAAGGGGC
>NZ_JAMYME010000074.1:0-12731 GCF_040318345.1 Mesorhizobium sp. M1169
CCGGACATATGGACGCAAGCGATCGAAAACGACGCAAAACAACCGTTGCAGGCAGGGCGCCGTCCACATATGGATCCTAGGGTCTGCGCCGCGTCGCTTCGCTCCTTGCTTCGCCCTAGGATGACGAAAGCGTGGTGGGGCGCTCCCGATACGCACGCCGCTTCGCGGCGGTTCCGCCCTAGGATGACAAAAGCGCGGTCACCCTCACCCGGCCTCCGCTTCGCTCCAGTCACCCTCTCCCCGTTGGGGAGAGGAGGGCGCTTACCCGGCGAGGCCTGCTAGATGGACTCGTTTCGCGACAAGATCGTTCCGGTGACCTCGATCCTCCTGGGCGTTGTCGTCGTCTGGTACGTCATGGCCGTCATCCTCAACACGCCGTTCCAGCGCGATCTCGACCGCCGCGCCAATCAGACACCGGGTATTGTGGAATTCATCGGCAAGACGCTGGCGCAGCCGAAGCCGACGCTGCCGGCGCCGCATCAGGTGGCGGTGAATTTTTTCGAAAACACCTTTCTGCGCAGCATCACCTCGAACCGCAGCCTTGTCTACAATGCGTGGGTGACGCTGTCGTCGACGCTGCTCGGCTTTGCTTTCGGCACGGCGCTCGGCATCGTCATCGCCGTCGGCATCGTGCATGTGGCGACGCTCGACCGCAGTCTGATGCCGTGGATCATCGCCTCGCAGACCATTCCGATCCTGGCGGTGGCGCCGATGATCATCGTCGTGCTGGCGGCGATCGGCATCACCGGGCTTATCCCGAAGGCGCTGATCTCGACCTATCTGTCGTTCTTTCCGGTGGCGGTCGGCATGGTGAAGGGACTGCGCTCGCCCGAGCTTACCCATCTCGACCTGATGCACACCTATAATGCCAGTGCCTCGCAGACCTTCTGGAAATTGCGTGTGCCGGCTTCGGTGCCGTTCCTGTTTACCTCGATGAAGGTGGCGGTGGCCGCCAGCCTGGTCGGCGCCATCGTCGGCGAGTTGCCGACCGGCGCCGTCGCCGGCATCGGCGCCAAATTGCTCGCCGGCGCCTACTACAGCCAGACCATCGACATCTGGTCGGCTCTGGTTGCCGGGTCGGTGGTCGCGGCGCTGCTGGTGATGGTCGTCGGCATCGCCGGGCGCCTTGTCGACCGCGCCATGGGCGGGAGGCCGGCATGAGCTCCATCCTGAACCTTTCCTCAATCACGCCTCGATCCTGGCAGGGGTATGCAGCGCTTGTCCTGCTTGCCGGCGCGCTGCTTCTTTGGCCGCTCGTCAGCGCTACGCCCGGTTACGGCATGGCAACTGCGGTTTTGATTTTCATTTTGCTGCTCGTGGCAATCGAGGCCGACAACTTTCCACCGATGATCGGGGTGGTGTTGCTGTTCCTTGGCGCGCATGGCGCAGCGTGGATGCTGCTCGCCGGCATAACCGGCAATGAGGGCAGCGCTCGCGCATCCTTCTATCTGCTGCTCGTCGCGGCGTGGTTTTTGGCCTGGCGCTGCGTAACGGTCTTGTCGTCGTTTCGCCCGACGTCGCGCTGGGCGTCAACCGCCCTGCGCCTGATCATTCCGGCCATCTTCGGCGCCTGGATCCTTATCATCTGGGAGGCGGTGACGCGTGGTGCCGGCATTCCCTTCATCCTGTTGCCGCCGCCAAGCGCCATCGGTGCACGCATCGTCGGCTCGTTGCCGGTGCTGGGGGCCGATGTCAGGCAGACCATCTTCAAGGCGGTTATCTTCGGCTATGTGGTGGGGAGCAGCGCCGGCTTCCTCGTTGCCATCGCCGCCGACCGCGTGCCGTTCCTGCGGCGCGGGCTTTTGCCGATCGGCAATATGGTGTCGGCGCTGCCGATCATCGGCGTCGCGCCGATCATGGTCATGTGGTTCGGCTTCGACTGGCAGTCGAAGGCAGCGGTGGTCATCATCATGACCTTCTTCCCGATGCTGGTGAACACCGTCGCCGGGCTTGCCGCCTCCGGCCATATGGAGCGCGACCTGATGCGCACCTATGCCTCGAGCTACTGGCAGACGCTGTTCAAGTTGCGGCTGCCGGCGGCGGCACCCTTCATCTTCAATGCGTTGAAGATCAATTCGACGCTGGCGCTGATCGGCGCCATCGTCGCCGAGTTCTTCGGCACGCCGGTGGTCGGCATGGGATTTCGCATTTCGACGGAAGTCGGGCGGATGAACATCGACATGGTGTGGGCGGAAATCGCAGTTGCAGCACTTGCGGGTTCGGTCTTTTATGGCGTGGTCGCTCTTTTCGAGAGAGCAGTCACGTTTTGGCATCCCTCTGTCCGTGGTGGATAGGGGCGGTGGGTTTAGGGCGCTAACTTCAGAGGGTAAAAACATGAAAAGACTTGTTGTTTCGATGCTGGCCGGCGCGATGTCGCTTGCCGCGTTCCAGGCGATGGCCGCGGACAAGGTGACGCTGCAGCTGAAATGGGTCACCCAGGCACAGTTCGCCGGCTATTATGTCGCCAAGGCCAAGGGCTTCTATGAAGCCGAGGGCCTCGACGTCGACATCAAGCCCGGCGGCCCGGACATTGCGCCCGAGCAGGTCATCGCCGGCGGCGGCGCCGACGTCATCGTCGATTGGATGGGCGGCGCGCTGGCTGCGCGCGAGAAGGGCGTGCCGCTGGTCAACATCGCCCAGCCGTTCAAGAAGGCCGGCATGGAGCTGGTCTGCCCGAAGGACGGTCCGGTCAAGACAGAAGCCGACTTCAAGGGCCACACGCTCGGCGTCTGGTTCTTCGGCAACGAGTATCCGTTCTATGCCTGGATGAACAAGCTTGGCCTCAAGACCGATGGCGGGCCGGACGGCGTCACCGTGCTCAAGCAGAGCTTCGATGTGCAGCCGCTGATCCAGAAGCAGGCGGATTGCATTTCGGTCATGACCTATAACGAGTACTGGCAGCTCATCGACGCCGGCTACAAGCCGGAAGAGCTGACCGTCTTCAACTATTCCGCCATGGGCAACGATCTGCTCGAAGACGGGCTCTATGCCCTGGAGGACAAGCTCAAGGATCCGGCCTTCGAGGACAAGATGGTGCGTTTCGTGCGCGCTTCGATGAAGGGTTGGAAATACGCCGTCGACCATTCCGACGAAGCGGCCGGCATCGTCATGGACAATGGCGGCCAGGACGAGAATCACCAGAAGCGCATGATGGGCGAAGTCGCCAAGCTGATCGACAATGCCGATGGCAAGCTCGATCCGGCGACGTACGAGCGCACCGCCAAGGCGCTGCTCGACCAGAAGATCATCAGCAAGGAGCCTACCGGCGCCTACACGACGGCGATCACCGACAAGGCCATCAAATAGGGCTGTCAAACTGGCTTGCAGCGGAAAAGGGGCGGGCGACCGCCCCTTTTTAGTGGGAGGTAAAATAAACGTTACCGGCGGAAACATCCGCTCGCAAAATCGTTGTGCCGGTGCATCCGCCTCAAGGGTGTCACAACGGAGGTTTCCATGCGCATCCAGTCCTTCACGCCGATGCTTTCGGCGCTGGCCATTTCTGCAGCCATCTTCTCTGCTTCACCGGCCTTGGCCGAAACCATGAAGATGACGGCGACGCTCGATGGTGCTCAGCAGAACCCGCCCGTCACCACGAAGGGCAAGGGCACCGCCACGCTCAGGTTCAACACCGCCACCAAGAAACTCAGCTGGACCGTGAGATATTCCGGCCTCAGCGGGCCGGCGAAGGCCGCACACATTCACGGCCCGGCGGCAAAGGGTCAAAACGCCGATCCGGTGGTGCCGTTCGAAGGCAAGCTGAAGAGCCCGATCAAGGGTTCGGCGACATTGACCGATGCCCAGGCCACCGATCTTGAGGCTGGCAAATATTACGTCAACATCCACACCGCGGCCCATGCGGACGGCGAGATCCGCGGCCAGATCGAGAAGGCCCAATAGGCAGATCACGACGACAAAACAGGGCAATCATCCTGTTTTGTCAGGCCTTGTCGCGAATCTGGGACATCGTGCGGGTCGGCGTGATGGCTTCAGGGTCGAGCCGGATCTCTACGATCGACGGCTTGCCGCTGGCCCGCGCTCGCTCGAAGGCCGCCGCGAAGTCGGCGGTCTTTTCCACCGTCTCGCCATGGCCGCCATAGGCACGAGCCAAAGCAGCAAAGTCGGGATTCTTCAAGTCCGTGGCGACGACACGGCCGGGATATTCGCGCTCCTGATGCATGCGGATGGTGCCGTAGATGCCATTGTTGACGACGATGACGATGATCGGCAGCCCGTATTGCACGGCGGTGGCGAATTCCTGGCCGTTCATCAGGAAACAGCCGTCGCCGGCGAAGGCGATCACGTCGCGGTCGGGGAAAAGCTGCTTGGCGGCGACCGCCGCCGGCGTGCCGTAGCCCATCGAGCCGGATGTGGGGGCTGCCTGCGTGCCGAAACGTCGGAAGCGATGGTAACGATGCACCCAGGTGGCGTAGTTGCCGGCGCCGTTGGTGAGGATGGCGTCGTCCGGCAGCATCGTTTCGAGATAATTCATGATCGGCCCCATCTGGACGGCGCCGGGGCCGCTCTCCGGAGGCGTCGACCAGTCGAGATAGGCGGCGTGCAGCTTCGCTGCCTCAGCCGCCCACACCGGCGTTGCGGCCGGCTTGCGTCCGGCAAAGGCTTCGACGAAAGCGGCAGGCGAGGCATTGATCGCCAGCGCCGGCCGGTAGACGCGGCCGAGTTCGCCGGCGTCGGCATGGATATGGACCAGCGTCTGGTCGGGGTAGGGGCTCTTCAGCAGCGTGTAGTCGGATGACGGCATCTCGCCCATACGGCCGCCGATCAGCAGCACAAGGTCGGCCTGCTTGATGGCGGTTGCTACCTTGGGATTGATGCCGATGCCGACATCGCCGGCATAGTTCGGGTGGAGATGATCGAACAGCATCTGGCGGCGGAAGGAGCAGCCGACCGGCAGCGACCAGGCTTCGGCTATCGTCCGCATCCGTGCAACGGCCTGCGCGTCCCAGCGCGTACCGCCGAGGATGACGAAGGGCCGCTTTGCCTGGTTGAGCAACAGTTCCAGTGCGTCGAGCTCGACTTCGCCAGGCCGCGTCTCAACAGGGGTATAATGCCGGGCGTCCGGTGCCTCGGCGAGGCTGGTCAGCATGTCCTCGGGCAGCGAGATGACGACCGGACCCGGGCGACCGGACGTCGCCACCGCAAAGGCGCGTGTGACGAATTCGGGTATGCGTGCGGCGTCGTCGATCTCGACCACCCATTTGGCGATATCGCCGAAGAACCTGACGTAGTCGACCTCCTGGAAGGCCTCGCGCCCCTTGGCGTGGCTGGCGACCTGGCCGATGAACAGGATGAGGGGGACCGAATCCTGCATCGCGATGTGAATGCCGGCCGAGGCATTGGTGGCGCCTGGGCCGCGGGTGACAAAGCAGATGCCGGGCCTGCCGGTCAGGCGGCCATGGCAGTCGGCCATCATTGCGGCACCGCCCTCCTGGCGGCAGACGATTGTGCGGATCGGTGAATCATGCAGCGCGTCGAGCACCGCCAGATAGGATTCGCCGGGTACGCAATAGATACGGTCCGTTCCGTTGGCTTCGAGCGCATCGACGATGAGTTGTCCGCCGGTCTTCATTTTCCTGACCTCTCCAGTTCGGCAAGGATTTCTTCGGTGTGTTCGCCGAGACGCGGTGACGGACGTTCATAGACCAGCGGCGTGCCGGACATGACCATCGGCGCCCGCACCGAGGGCAAGAGATTGCCATGGCCATCATCGAGGTCGAGCCGCATGCCGCGCGCTATGGTCTGCGGGTCGGCAAACATCTGGCCGATGTTGTTGATCGGGCTGGCCGGCACTCCGGCAGTCTCAAGTCTGGCCAGCAACGGGTCGCGATCGAAGGCTTTCAGCGCCTCGATCATATGCTCGCGCAGCTTTGCCCGGTTGGCGACGCGGGCGGGATTGGTGGCGAAGTCAGGGTTCGACGCCAGCTCATCGAGGCCGACGGCAGCGCAGAACTTTGCGAACTGGCCATCATTGCCGACCGCCAGGATGATGTGGCCATTCTTTACCGGCACCACTTCGTAGGGCGCGATGTTCATATGCGCATTGCCCATCTGCACCGGCGACTGTCCGGAGACGAGATAGTTGAGGTTCTGGTTGCCGAGCGTCGAGATCTGGGTGTCGTAGAGCGCCATGTCGATATGCTGGCCTTCGCCGGTCTTCTCGGCATGGCGAAGCGCCGCCTGGATGGCGATGACCGAATAAAGCCCGGTGAAAACATCCGAAATAGCGACGCCCGCCTTTTGCGGTTCGCGGCCGGCTTCGCCGGTGATCGACATCATGCCGGCCATGCCCTGGATGATGAAATCATAGCCGGCACGCGGCGCATACGGTCCCGACTGGCCAAAACCGGTGATCGAGCAATAGATCAGCCGCGGGTTGATTTTCCTCAGGCTGTCATAGTCGAGGCCGTATTTCTTCAGTCCGCCGACTTTGAAGTTTTCGATCAGCACATCCGATGTCGCGACCAGCCGGCGCACCGTCTCGGCACCCTCGGGCGTCGAGAAGTCGATGGCGATGGAGCGCTTGCCGCGGTTGCAGGAATGGTAATAAGCGGCCGAAAGGTTCTCGCCGTCATGGCCGATGACGAAGGGCGGTCCCCATTTGCGGGTGTCGTCGCCGCCGTCCGGGCTCTCGACCTTGATCACGTCGGCGCCGAGGTCGGCAAGCAGCTGTCCGGCCCATGGCCCGGCGAGGATGCGTGCGAGTTCGATGACGCGGATGCCTTTGAGCGGAGGCTCAGTCATGGATCACCGTGGTTGATCGAAAGCGCAGCCTCTATCAATCCCGCGCGCCGCTGTCACGGCCCTTGCAATGGGCCAGTATCACTGTGCCCTCAGCACGCGGTCGGCCCAGGCGGCAAAATCCTCCATGATGATGTCTCGGTTGACCTCGTTGAGGCTTTCGTGGCGGGTTTTGGCGTAAACCTTTGAAACGAGATTCGAAAAACCCATCATGTGCATCCGGCCGGCAAGATGGCTGACCGCCTTGCCGCCGTCCGAGGCCGGATCTTGCTCGCCTCCGACCAGATTGACGAACAGGTCGCGCCGCACGCCGGAAAAATTGCGGTCGCTGCCGCAATGCAGCGTCATCATGACGATGTCCTGCCACATCGACACCGATGCGTCCCAGCCGCAAAGCGGGTCGGCGATGTATTTCTCGACTTCAGCGGCATCGCGCGACAGCCAGTCGAACGGCGTCCGGTGATTGGGCACCGCCTTGCCCCAGGCCCGGAACGTCAGCCGGGGCAGCAGGCGCGACGGCACGTCTGAGCCAAGCCGGAACTTTTCCCAACCAAGCATGGCCAGCGCGATTTGGCCGAGCAGTCCGGCCGAGAAATTGCCGTTCCAGATCGCGGCGGCATGGATGCGCGCCGAGTGGCGGAGGACAAAATTCAGCGCGACCGACGCGCCCAAGGAGTGGCCGAAGACGATGATCGGCAGACCCGGCTGTTCCCTGGCGATGAGATCATGGACGGCGGCGACATCGGCGATGACCTTGGCACCGCCATCCGCATCGGCGAACCTGCCAGGTGGCGCGTCGGGCGCCTTGGTGGCGCCATGGCCACGGTGGTCGTGCGCGTAGACCTGGTAGCCGCGCTCGCCAAGGAAATCGGCGAAACGGGCATAGCGCGCCGCGTGCTCGGCCAACCCGTGATTGACCTGGACAATGGCGCGCGGTTGGCCGATGGCGTGTTTCACATAAAGGTTGAGCTCGGCGCCGGTCGGCGATGCCAGCATCCTCTGCTTGTCAAATGGCATGTCTCGCTCCCGTCGGCGACTGTTGGGCGACGCAGCGATCGACGTCAAGGGACGCAGGGTACCCACTCGACGGCGTTGACAGCATGCTGTCAATGTGATTACATGACAGCATACTGTCAAATGGTCAGCGGCAGATTGGGGGTATGACTATGAAAACCACCGGGCCATTTCGCGGCATGCAATCTTGCTGGCGGGCTTCGCCTTCACGACGGCCACCCTGTTGTCAGGGATTGCTGCGTTCAGTCAGGAAACCAGGGAGATGACCATGATGACGTCCACTGTTCCAGGCCCGCAAGGCCAGCTTGCCACTTATAGGATCAACGCCGGCAATGGCCTGCCGATCATGTTCCTGCATGGAGATTGCAGCCGCGCTTCCCACTGGGACCGGGTGATGCAGCTCTCCGTCGAAGGCCGCGAGGCGGTAGCCTTCGATTTTCGCGGTCATGGCGCCTCCGCGCCGGCGCAGGACGGTGACTATGGTTATGACGGTCGTGCAATGGATGTCGGTGCCGTGGCCGACGCGTTTGCCCTGAAGCGGTTTCTCATTGTCGCGCACAGCGGCGGCGGTGGCGTGGCGCTCGCTTATGCCGCCAGCCATGCCGACCGGGTCGCCGGTGTCTTGCTCGTCGACCCGGCGACCGATCCTCGTGCGCTGCCGCAGGCGATTCGTGACGGCTTTGTCCGCGATCTGGCCGGTCCGCAAGGCCGTGATGTCCTGAACGCCTATTACACGTCGATTGCCGGCCCTAACGCGGTTGTTCGCCAGCGTGTTCTGGCCGATGCGGCAGTGGTCGATCCGGCGGCGAGGGCAGGTGTCGGCAAGGCACTGGCCGAATGGAACCCGGAGCCGGCACTCGATGCGTATCGCGGGCCTATGTTCGTATTGGCTACCGAGGCCAGTGACACTCCAGCCGCGCTCTACCGGCTGCGCACGGACATTCCGCGCCAGATCGTGGCGGGCAGCGGCCATTGGGTGATGCTTGACAAGCCCGAGGTCGTAGCCGAAGCCGTTAATAATTTCGTCGCGACCATCGAGGCCGGCCAGAAATGACGACCAGGACCGAAGCGGCAAATGTGCTCACCGAACTGGTGCTTGCCGTGTTCAGGATGAACGGCAGTTTTCTGGATGCGGCCGACCGGCTGGCCGCTCCAACCGGGCTGACGGCAGCGCGCTGGCAGGTTTTGGGTGCAGTTTTGAAGGAGCCGAAATCTGTGGCCGACATCGCCCGCGACATGGGTCTCGCCCGTCAGAGTGTACAGCGGCTGGCCGACATACTGGCTGCGGAGGGGCTTGCCGCCTACGCCGACAACCCGGCGCATCGCCGCGCCAAGCTGTTGTCGATAACCGATGCCGGCCGGGCAGCGGTCAAGAATATCGGCACACGCCAGCATGTTTGGGCGAACCGCGTTTCGGAGGGTATGGACGCCGACGTGCTGAAAGCCTCGCTTGATCTGCTGCGCACCCTGACGGAACGGGTGGAGGCGAGCGGATCCTGATCGACCACGCGGGAGCCGTCTCAATGCGCTGGCGATTGTTTTTACGGCCGGCGAAAGAAATCGTAATTCTGACATGTCGCAAGTTTCTAGCTTGCGGCGTGAATCACGAGGAGTGCCGGAATGCGGATTTGGGCGATATGGGGGGCGGTGTTTCTTGCGTTTGCTGGCGCAAGCGCGGCGCGGGCCGATGTGAAGATGACCGGCTCTTTCGTCGCCGATGCCGCCTGTCCGGCAACGCAGGCGATCAAGAGCGGCAAGAATCCCGGCAATGTCTCGACCGCGGCTGGTCAGAGTTATGATCTGCTGGCCGGCAACAAGGACGCGCCCACGCACTACCTCATTCGCGTGCCGGGCGCCGATCCGGAGCGCCGCTGGGTCAAGATCAGCTGCGGTCATGTTTCGGGCGGCAGCGCGTCGACGATGCCGGCTGCACCGGCGCCTGCCGAGCCGAACAAGCCATCGGCGTCCGGAAAGCCGGAATATGTCTTCGCGCTGAGCTGGCAGCCGGCTTTTTGTGAGACCAAATCCAGCAAGGCCGAATGCCGTGCGCAGACCGCCGCCGGGTTCGAAGCGACCCACTTCACCTTGCATGGATTGTGGCCGCAGCCGAACGGAAATTTCTATTGCCAGGTCGCGGCAAGCGACAAGGCGAACGACGATCCGGCACACTGGCGGGATTTGCCGTCGGTCACTCTTGACCCGAAAACGCGAGCGGAACTCGACCAGGTGATGCCGGGCACCGCGTCCGCCCTCGAAAGGCATGAATGGATCAAGCACGGCACCTGCTACGGCAAGAGCCAGCAGGAGTATTTCGCCGACGCCTTGAACCTGATGCGCGCGATGAATGCGTCGCCGGTGCGCGATCTCTTCATCAAGAACATCGGCAAGCAACTGACATCCGATCAGATACGCAGCACCTTCGACGGTGCCTTCGGCAAAGGCGCGGGCGACCGGGTCCGCGTGTCCTGCGTGGTCGATCCCTCGAACGGCAGGCGGCTGATCGGCGAACTGACGCTCGGCCTGACCGGCCCGATCGCTTCGAACGCTTCGCTCGGTGCCCTGCTGCTTGCCTCGGCGCCGACAGCCAAGGCCGGCTGCCCGAAGGGCGCGGTCGATGCCGTCGGGTTCCAGTAAACAGGCCGTACGCGACTGTCGCTTTGCGCCGGGGATGGTATGATCCCGGGCGCATCATTCATAGGGGGTGGCGATGAGTGGTATGACGGGCGGCGCGCTGGCGCGGCTGGCGTTCTGGGCCAAGGGCATGACGGCGATCCGCGACGGCCATATGGAGTGGCCGGGCTTTTCCTACACCGAAGTGGAGTGGGCTCGCATGACCACGCTCGCCAAACCCGTCGGCGGCGGCACCTACCAATTGTTTACGCTGGTCAACGCGGCGATCTTCATCGCCATCGCCGCGCTCGGGATGTTCTGTGTCTTCCTGCCGCTGGCGGCGCTGCTGTTCCCGGTACCGGCCGAAACCAGTGCGCTCAAGTTTTCGCTGCTCCTGGCGGCATGCGCCTTCCTGATCATCGGCATCGGCCTGCCGATTTCGCTGCGTCTTTCGACCACGCTCGTGGCGCCGAAGGCAATGCGGGCCGCGCTTGTCGCCGTGCCCGGCGACCAGGCGCTTGCGGCAAAAGTGTCATGGCAGATCAATCGGATCACGCTCGTGCTCTGCGGCCTGCTGGTACCGGGCATTCTTCTGTTCATTGCCTACGATATCGAAGCCGGCCCGATTATTACCGCGTTGAAATGGCTGGCGATCGCGCTGATGGCGGTTTCGGTTGCGATCGGCGGATGGCAGCGGCGCAAACAATCCTGATTGAGCCAATCGCAGGCCTGGGCAGCGTTACGCGCCGGCGCTGCGCTCCGGCCTGGTCCATGTGTTGCGGGCGTCTGCTTCGTTGCCGCCCGGTTCCCCGACAACGCGATCGCGTCCCGTGGATTTGGCCTTGTAGAGACGCTGGTCGGCCAGCGCAAAGAGATCGGCAAGGCAACGGGTCGTCTCGCTGACCGTCGAGATGCCGGCGCTGACGGTAATGTCGAACCGGCTGGTGCTCGCGGACGTCTTGACCGCTTGCCTGACGGTTTCACCCAGCAGCCTGGCGAGCGGCTGCGGACGCCAGCCGAGGATGGCGAATTCCTCACCGCCGATCCTGAACAATTGATCTTCGGTCCCGACAAGTTCGCCAAGCAAAATCGCCAGGGCTTTCAGCACCTTGTCTCCCTCGGCGTGGCCGAAGCGGTCGTTGATCGATTTGAAGTGGTCGACATCGATGATCAGCAGGCTGAGCGGCCTGGCGGTCCGCAGGCTGGCGGCGACGGCGGCCTCGCCATCGCTGTCGAAGCGCCCCCTGTGCAGGAGGCCGGTGAGGCCGTCGCGACCAACATGCTCGACCAGCGCCTCATAGCGCTCGCGATAGGTCAGCGTGTCGAAAATGTCGGAAAGCCCGCGCGGCGCCGGCACCTGCCGCGCCTCGAACCACCTGATATAGGCGACCAGCATGGTGCTGTAGACCAGGGCCGCTGCCATCTTGGCGAACCAGCCGCCGAAGAACACCGCGACCGGCGCACCGGTGACGAAATGCAGCGCCGTGAAAAAGCCTGCCTGGTCGAAGGTGAGCACGCAGGCGACGGAGACCAGGATGCGGGTGAAAAGCGCCTTGCGCAGGTATTTGCCGAGCTTTTCATAGAGCAGAATGATCAGGATGGCATCGACGAACAGCAGCGTCGTGCCCCACACCATCAGCCAGCCCATCTCATCGATGAAGCCGATGTCGGGAAGCTTGCCGTCGGGCAGCGGTGCGATGTCGTGCAGGCGCAGGATCAGCACGAGCCCGACCATCAGGGCATTGCCGAGCAGCAGGCCGTAAATCGGCTGCCGGACAGTTGCCGCGTCCTCCTTGATGTAGAGCAGGAGAAGCATCACCAGCTTGCCGGAAAACAGCACGGCCGAACCCGGCGATACCATGCCGAACGGCAGCGCGACGTAGAAGACGCTGGCGAGATAGGTTTCCAGGAAATGCATGACGCCAAGGGCGCAAACAAAGACGCCGAGGCCGATGCGGCCCCTGAACCGGAAAAGCGTGACCATGATGCCGAAATAGAGAACCGCTTCGGCAAAAAGCAGGAAACTGTTCAACACGGCCCGATCTCTCTCCCCGAAATCGCGGCTGCCAGCGATTTCCCATCCAACATTGTTTGACGCGGAATGATTAACCGGAGCTTTCGCCTGGGCGCCGGCACGAAATGAAGCGGCTAAGCGTTTGCGGCTGCGACCAAATCCGCCTGGAGCGGGTCATCGTTTCACGGAACCGCTGAACCGCTCCATCTTTTTTGTTTTGACGCAATTCCGGACGGAAAACCGTTTCACGGTTTTTCCTGGAATTGCTTGTCTTATGACTTTCGGCGCCGAATGGGTCAGAAAGGAACGCTGAGAGAGGGTAGCCGCCCCCCTCAGC
>NZ_JAMYME010000075.1:0-12147 GCF_040318345.1 Mesorhizobium sp. M1169
CATCAGCAGCTGTCGCTCTTCAACGCCCACTACGACGAGCGCTGCTTCCTGCCGATCCATCTCTATGACGCCGCCACCGGCCGCCAATAGATCACGTCGTAGAGGTGCTCAGCCGAGCCACTGTCGAGATTGGTGACGACGAAGCGTCATGAATAAGACGGGCTAGGTCCAACTAAACCAAGCGGCGGCCATCTAAAAACCCGATGGCACCCTCCGCGACATTATATTGGCGAATTTAATACCGAGTGGCGCATACTTCCAGAGCAAGAAATTGCAAGGCGCAACATCTATCTGAAACCCGCCAGATCGCTTGTACTCGCAATATATTGAACAAATGAGCGAAACATCACATCTTACGTTCGATCTCGATAGGGCAGGCGTGAGCAGGGGACATCTTGCAGTCCCGGCAGGTGCCGACGTGGGGAGCTTTCGCTACCGGTCTTCAGTCTCAATAAGGAGAGGGACCGCGCCTTCTTGTGACCGGCGGAAACCATGGCAATGAACTGGAGGGGCCACTTGTCGCGCGACGGCTTATCGAGTGGCTGCCAGAAGCGCAAACCTGTGGAAGGGTCATCGTCCTACCGGTGCGCAATCCATTGGCCGTGCAGGCTTGGAGCCGCAATACTTCCGCAGATATGCGTTGCCCGACTAAGAGTTCGAGCAGCCGCTTCGAAGACAAAGATCGAGTGCGTCGAGGGTACCCGATCGCGAAGCTTTGACATGAAGCAGGTCTATATCAGACGCTACCTTTTCCATCTGCGAGACCGACGGCACATGGTCTATTTGAATGGCTAACAACGCCCGAGCGCGTCGTGGGCGCGACTACGTCGCCGGCACCTTCACCCAGCGAGTTGGCAGTGAACTCATTCAATCAAACAATGACGATCGAGCGCAAAGTCGGCCAGCCACCTCACCCCGATTCGACTATGTCCGGCTGGTACCGTTACTTGAAGAGGTTTGCCGACCGTGGCATCCCGCGGCTCGCCTCCCCGCTACAAGCGAGAGCCATTCTGGAGCGCCCACAGAAGCTATCAAAGCCATTTGGGACCGAGATCGCCATCGAGAACGACGTTGGAGCCATCAGACTGGCTGCAGTCGGCAAAAGCACGCAAGTTGAAGGGCGCGGGTCTGATTTGAAAGCCTTGTTCGTCAGAATCAAAGACAAATAAAGAGAAAGATCCATGAGCGTTATGTCGGCAAAAGTTATTGAAAACGAATGGATTCAGATGCCGGACGGGCGCAGGTTGGCGGCCAGGATTTGGCTTCCCGCCTCCGGGGGGGCGGTCCCTGCCATTTTTGAATATCTGCCCTACCGAAAGCGCGACGGAACGGCGGCGCGCGATGAGACGACGCACCGCGTTTTTGCAGAAGCGGGCTACGCCTGCGTGCGTGTCGACATTGCCGGATCGGGCGACAGCGAAGGGCAGTTCGACGATGAATATTCCGAGCGGGAGTTGAGTGACGGTGAGACAGTTCTGGCCTGGATCGCAGCGCAGGAATGGTGCGATGGCAACGTTGGAATGACCGGCATCTCGTGGGGCGGTTTCAATGGTTTGCAGCTGGCGTATCGACGGCCACCTGCGCTGAAGGCGGTGATCAGCATGGGCTCGACGGTCGATCGCTACGCGGACGATTGTCACTTCATGGGCGGCTGCCTGCTCAGTGGGAATGTTGATTGGGCCACCCAGCTGTGTGCCTTCCTCACCCGTCCCGCCGATCCCCAACTGCGTGAGGATTGGCGTGAGGACTGGATCCGACGGCTGGAAACGGTGCCTTTCTCTGCTGTTGAGTGGATGCGCCATCCGACGCGGGATGATTTCTGGAAGCACGGCTCGGTCTGCGAGGACTTGTCGCGCATAGAGGCGCCGGTGCTGGCAATCACCGGCTGGGCGGACCCGTATGTTAATGCGCCGCCAGCGCTGGCGGCGAACCTCCCGACTCCGTGCAAAGCCATAATCGGACCATGGGAACATACCTATCCCCACCAATCGCGGCTCGATCCTGCCGATTTCCATTCGGAAGCGTTTCGCTGGTTCGACCGCTGGCTGAAGGGAGATCGCAACGGCGCGGAGGATCTGCCTGCTTACCGTGTTTACATGCAGCAACATTTCAACCCGACTAAGGACTACGGCCCGCGTGTGGGACGCTGGGTGGCCGAGCAGAGCTGGCCTTCACCCCACGTGAATGACCGGGTTCTTTTCCTGGGGTCTGATGGTTTGAGGGACAATGCGACCGTTGGGACCGTAGCAGTCTCCAGCCCAGCGCACATCGGCCAGGCAGGCGGCTTTTACTGCCCTGGCATGCGCATCGACAACGATTTGGCCGAGGACCAGGCCGCTGATGATTCTCTGTCGACCTGTTTTGACAGTGCACCGCTGACCGAGCCTATGGAACTGCTTGGCCGTCCCAAGGTGAAGTTTGCCTTTTCAGTTGACAGACCAGTGGCTCAAATCGTGGCGCGCCTGTGCGACCTCTCGCCCGACGGCGTTTCGCAGCGGATTACCTTTCGGCCGCTGAACCTGACCCATTTTGCCAGCAATGAAAGCCCACAAGCACTCGTGCCGGGCCAAGTCTACGAAGCCGAGATAGAGCTGAACGAGTGTGCCCACCTACTGAAAACCGGACATGTCCTGCGGCTGGCGCTGTCGACCTCTTACTGGCCGCTCGTCTGGCCCGCGCCTGAGAATGCGGTGGTCACGCTGCACCTGGAAAACAGCGCGCTTCACCTGCCCATTCGAACAGTTACTGAGGAAATCCCGCCCATGAACCCCGGTCCAGCACGTGAGTATCCGAAGCTACAAGTCCAGCAGCTGCGTCCAGCCACTAGCACCTTCAAGCGGCACGCGTTGGAGGATGGCACGATAGTGCTGGATACGTTCGACGACTTCGGCCAGAAGATCAATCCGCATCACGGAATGACCGTGGGCAGCGATGTTCGGATGCACTGCAGTATCCATCCGGACGATCCAGCATCGGCCCGATACCTAAGCGAGTGGCATTTTACGTTCAAACGTGACGATTGGCAGGTCGCGATCGAGACCGAACAAAGCATGAGCTGCGACTCCAAATACTTCCATCTGCACCGCAAGGTGCGCGCCACCGAGGGCCGGGAAGAAGTCGAAGTGTTCGCAAGAGAATGGTCCGAAACCGTTCCGCGCGGGCTGCTCTAGATGTCAGCAGCTTTCTATAATGGATGTATCGCTACGAAGGCGGCCCCGTTTCGAACGGGAAAAGCTCACAAGGGGAGTGGATATGAAGACTGATATCGCTGGTATCTTAAGCCGCCGCAACTTTCTGAAGGCCGGCGCCGTGCTTGGCGGAGGGGTCGTCACTGGCGGCATGCCGTTGTCGCAAGCTATCTGGGCAGCCGAAGGCAAGGTGCTCAGGGCATGTTCCAATGGCGACCTCACCAAACTCGATCCCATTTCCGTAGCGCGCGCCGTGGAAATTGACGTGATCAACTGCCTTTATTCGAAGCTCATTCGCTACAAGCCGGGTACCGAATGGGCCTGGGAACTGGATGCGGCGGAAAAGATCGAGAAGGTCGACCCGACGCACATCCGCTTCCGCCTGAAGAAAGGCATCAAGTTCACCGGCGGCAACGGCGAAATGAGCGCCACTGACGTTAAATTCTCCTTCGAGCGCTTGTTCAAGCACAACTCGTCCAACAAGCCGTCATGGGGTTCGTTCGATCATGTCGAGTTGGAGGACGACTATACTGGCGTGATCGTATTCAAGACGCCATATGCACCTGTTTGGTTCGTTTCGCTCCCCAGTGAGAGCGGCCAAATCGTTTCCGAGGATGCAGTCATTAAGGCAACCAAAGACGGCGGTGATTTCGGCATTAAGCCGCCAGCGTTCTCTGGTCCCTACGTGCTCGCCGACTGGAAGCCAAACCAATATATACTCTTGACACGCAATCCGGAGTGGTCGGGCCCGAAGCCGGGCTTTGACGAAATCCGCATCTTGCCGGTCGACGACCTAAAGGCCAGGGAACGCGCCTATCTGGCGGGCGATGCGGATTTCACTTCTATCAGTCTGGATTCGCTTGCGAGCTTTAAGAGCAACCCGCCGGCCAACACGAAGGTGGAGGAAAGGCCCTCGCTCGGTTACGCCTGGGTTGGCATGAACATGGATCACCCGAAGCTGAAGGACATCAATGTCCGCAAGGCGATTCAATGGGCGATCAATGTGCCGCAGATCCTAGATGCTGCCTATGCGGGCCAAGTCAACGTGGCGACAGGCCCGATTGCTCCCGGGCTCATCGGGCACCGTGCGGAGGCGCTCGTTCCGCCAGAAGGCGATCTCGCAAAGGCAAAGGAATTTCTGGGAAAGGCCGGCGTAAGCGATCTGACCTTGAGCATCGATTGCACAAACGAAAGCGTTAATTCAGCTATAGCCCAGATGGTGCAAGCACAATTGTCCCAAATCGGCATTTCGGTCGAAGTCAACAGCCGAGATTCCAGCACATTCTGGACGCTTGGCATGGAGTCGGAGGGTGAGCGCTGGAAGGACTTGCAGCTCATCGTAAATGGGTTCATCGGTCTGCCGGATCCGCATTACAACGTGACTTGGTTCGTGCAAGATCAAGTGGGCGTCTGGAACTGGGAGCGCTTCCGCAGCGCGCGCTTTGACGAGCTGGTTGCTAAGGCGGTCACGATCGACGACCCGGACGCGCGGGCGAAGCTCTACTATGAGATGCAGGATCTGATGGAAGAGTCGGGCGCCTACCGGTTCCTGACCAATGGAGCGACGCCGATAGTATACCGCACCACACAAATCAAAGCCGCAACCCGTCCGGACGGGGCCCCCCTCTACCTCGATTGCCAGCCGGTTTAGCCTCGAGCGATGTGATCGGGCGGGAATCATGTGGCTCTATCTCCTGAAACGCATTGTCCTCGCGGTCGCAATCATTGCGATCGCGGTGACACTTCTGTTCCTGATGGTCCATGCCGTCCCGGGCGATCCTGCAGTAGCTTTGCTCGGACCACGGGCGACTCCAGAGATGAAGGCGCAGCTCCATCAGCAGATGGGGCTTGACAAACCTCTTGTCGTGCAGGTCGCCACCTTTTTTGGCAGGCTGCTGCATGGCGATCTCGGTTTCGACGCGTTCAGCCAGAGACCTGTTGGGGAGATAGTTTTCGAGCAACTTCCCTATACGATTGAACTGATCCTGGTCTCGATCTTGTGGGCGGTTGTGATAGCTGTGCCACTCGGCTGCTACTCGGCAATGCGACGCAACTCCCTGATCGACCAGGTCGTCGGGGTCATGGCGGTCGCCACGATCGCCATTCCGTCGTTCGTCATAGCAGTCTATGCTCTGCTGATTTTTGCGGTGACCCTGCGCTGGTTGCCAGCGATCGGAGCCGGCGATGGATTCTGGGGTGGACTTATCTATCTCATCCTCCCAGCTTTCGCCGTAGGGATTGGCTGGGTCGGCTACATCTCCCGACTGGTGCGCGCCTCGATGCTCGAGGTGCTAGGGGAAAACCACATTCGCATGGCCCGCTCTTTCGGGATCTCGGAATGGCGCATTGTTGCGCGCTACGCGCTGCCGCTCGCGATCCTGCCGACCGTGACCATCCTCGGCGTAGGCATAGGTTGGCTGCTTTCGTCCGCGGTTTTTATCGAAGTGGTCTTTGCGAGACCTGGCATCGGCGCGTTGATCGTGAATGCGGTCAATACGCGGAACTATCCGGTTGTGATGGGCGTCGTGCTCGTCACCACGTTGCTTATTGTTGCCGCCACGACGCTCTCGGATCTTATCAACGCATTCCTCGATCCGCGAACCCGGGAGAAGCTCTGACATGGTAAGTGTGGAAGTTATCCGTCCCGAACCCAACGATGCGATGGCGACAGGCACCTTTGGCACCTTTTTGCGGCAATTGCGCAAGAATCGTCTGGGCGTGCTTGGAGCCGTGCTCGTCGTACTCGTGTTCGCGAGCGCGATCTTTGCTCCGCTTCTTATCACGCATGACCCGATCCGAATCCTGGTCGGGCCGCGTCTGGCCGGGCCTTCACTGGATTTTCTGCTGGGCACCGACCAATTGGGCCGCGATACGTTCTCGCGCGTCATCATGGGCGGCCGCATCCCGCTCCTTGTCGCTTTCGCCTCCCTCGGCAGTGCGCTGGCGGTCGGCGTCGTGCTTGGTCTCATCGCAGGCTTCGGGCCGCGCTGGCTGGACAATTTGCTCATGCTTGTCTTCGATACCATCCGCTCCTTTCCCGGTATCATCTTTGCGCTGGCAATTATCGCGCTTCTGGGACCAAGTCTGGCCAGTATTATATTTGTCATCGCAATAACGTCGGTGCCGATCTATGCGCGTGTCGTGCGCACGCAGGCACAGGCCCTGCTGAGCAGTGAGTACATAGCCGCGGAGCGCAGCATGGGTGCAGGCACGACGCGCATCCTTGGAGCGCATGTTCTGCCCAATGTGATCGGTCCCCTTCTCATTCTCGTGAGCATGGACGTGCCGGCCGTCACCGCCACTTCGGCTGGTCTCAGTTTTCTAGGCATGGGTGTGCGCCCGCCAACGCCCGATTGGGGAGTTATCCTCAACGATGGCTATAACTTTATCGACAGGACGCCTTGGCTGATCCTCGCTGGTGGCATGCCGATCGTCCTCGCAACGCTTGGCTTCACGTTTCTGGGCGAGGCGCTGCGCGACATATTCGATCCCAAGCTGCGGAAAGACCTATGAGACGCGACGAGGCGACTTTGCACATGTCCGCCCGTCCACTCCTTGAGATTCGTGGGCTCGATCTCGATTTCGGTACACCGCGCGGGCGTGTTCGTGCGCTGCGTAACGTTTCTCTAGATGTCCCGGCCGGACAGGTAGTTGGCGTCGTAGGCGAGAGTGGATCTGGGAAATCGACGCTTGCATTCACGGTGATGGGCCTGCTTTCAGAAAATGCAGATGTGACAGCAGGCAGCGTCCTGTTCGAAGGTAAAGACCTGCTCAAAATGCCTGTACCAGCGCGTCGGAGCCTGCTCGGCGATCGTCTCTCCATGATCTTTCAGGATCCGATGACCGCACTCAATCCGGTGCGGACCATCGAGAGTCAGATGATCGATATCCAGTACCACGAACAAGGAAGCCGCAGCGAAAAACGCGCTCGTGCCCTCGAGATGCTTCACAGGGTCGGAATTCCCGATCCCCAAAGCCGTGTCGGTGCCTATCCGCATCACTTCTCCGGCGGCATGCGTCAGCGCGTTTGCATTGCCATGGCGCTGCTTGTGAAACCAGCGCTCCTCGTCGCCGACGAGCCAACCACTGCGCTCGATGCGACACTGGAAGTGCAGATCATTCATCTACTCAAGGATTTGCAAAAAGAGATCGGTTGCTCTGTGCTGTTCGTTTCCCATCATCTCGGCGCGGTAGCTGAGTTGTGCGACCGAGTCGTCGTCATGTATGCGGGCGAAGTGGTGGAGCAGGGCGCCGTTCGAGACATCTTCCACAATCCCGGTCACCCCTACACGCGCGCGCTGCTTGAGTGCGATCCCGGGCGTATCAGAAAAAGCACACGTACTTTGCCGACCATACCCGGCGAGGTGCCCAGTCTCCTGGGCAGCAAGGAAGGATGTATTTTTCGCACACGTTGCCGACATGCATCCAACCGCTGTGTGCAAGAGAACCCGGTGGAGTACCGCATCGGCGTGGACCAAGTCGCCCGATGCCATCTCCTCGACGAAGAGCGGCTGGTTTCGGCATGAGCGCGCTGCTTCGGGTTGAGGACATGCGGGTCCGCTTCCGCACCATGGGGCCGCTGAAGGCGCTCGCAACTGGGACAAAAGCCCCTTTCATCGACGCAGTATGCGGTGTGTCCTTTGAAATCCGTAAGGGCGAGACACTCGCCCTTGTCGGTGAAAGCGGCTCAGGCAAATCTACCATCGCGCGCACGGTAATCGGGTTGCAGCGGGCTGTGAGCGGCAGCATCAGCTTCGATGGACAGGAAATTGAGGAGCTCAGGGGGGCTGAACGCAAGCCCTACTTGCGGCGCATGGCGATGATGTTTCAGGATCCCATCGGCTCACTCTCGCCCAGGTTGACCGTGCGATCGCTGCTAACCGAACCGTTCCGGATCCATGGATTAAAGCGTCGCGATGCCGGAAGCGAGGCTGAGCGCTTACTGCGCATGGTCGGCTTGCCGGCGGATATTGCTCGCCGCTATCCCCATCAGCTTTCCGGAGGTCAAGCGAGACGCGTTGGCATAGCGCGGGCCCTTGCGCTCAATCCGGATTTGATCATTGCCGACGAGCCGACGGCCGGTCTCGATGTTTCGGTGCAGGGCGAGGTGCTCAATCTTCTCGCGCGGCTTCAGGACGAACTCGGCATGGCGATCCTAATTATCACGCATAATCTCAATGTCGTGCGCCACATGACCGATCGCATGGCGATCATGTATCTAGGCCGCTTCATTGAGGTCGGCTCGACCGAGCGTATCTTTGAGCACCCGCGTCATCCCTACACGGAGGCGATGCTTGCAGCCAATCCGGAGCCCGACCCGGATGCTGTGCTGAACAGGATCGAGCTTAAGGGCGAGGTCCCGAGTCTGATGAGGCGACCATCCGGTTGCGAGTTCCACACCCGCTGTCGTTACGCGCAGGATATCTGCAGCCGCATATTCCCCGAAACTTCAACAAGCCCAAAAGACAGCGAGCACAGCTTCAGATGCCATTTCCCGCTCGATCCTAAAATCGTCCCAAGTTTGGAACGGCCATTCCCCGTGTCAGTCGAACCCACCTGACGATAACGAGACAATATGACTAAGGAAGCCCTGAGATGCGGACGAAAGGAGCATGGGGCACGGGCTGATGGAGAACCGCCATGGCCTGCTGGCATCGCGCTCGTTGGCGCAGCCGAGCGCTGCGTGCATGTTGGTGACCGAGAGGGCGACATCTACGAGCTCTATTGCACCGGCAGGACCTTGGCACCAGCTTCCTCGTGCGGGTGCAGACGAACAGGCTGGCCGAGCGGCCTGCCGATGCTGCCCCGCACGATCCTGCTCATCGCGTCTTCGCCCAACTTTCGGCGGCGCCTTGGGCAGGACGTCATCGCATCACGGTCGATCAGGACGAGACGACCTGCCTGCAGGTGAAGTTCGCCGCCATCAAAACCTTGCCGCCCGTGGGCAAGCAGAAGCGCTACAGTCCGCAGGTTGTGACATACATCCATGCCCTCGAAGAGGATCCGCCGCCCGGCCGCGAGCCGATCAACTGGAAGCTGGCGACCAACTTGCCGGTCGGCGATCTCTCCGCGGCGGTTGAGAAGCTCGGCTGGTATGCCCTGCGCTGGAAGGCGGAGGTGTTCCATAAGGTCATGAAGTCCGGCTGCCGTGCCGAGGAGGCGAGGCTCGAGACCCCCGAGAGGCTGGCGAAGTTCCTCGCTCTCATCGCGGTGGTCAGCTGGCGCATATTCTTCGTCACAATGTCGGCGCGCGCCAAGCAGACGCCGCGGCCGACAGCGTTCTCACCTTCGCCGAGATCACTGCGCTCAACCGGATCGACGCGTCCCGAACGCGACCACGCCTCCACGGCCCACGCTCGCCGCTTACCTACTGCAAATCGCCATGCTTGGCGGCTATCTCGCCCGCAAACATGATCCGCCTCCCGGCAACATGGTCGTCTGGCGCGGCATGACCCGCTTGCACGACATCGCCTTCGGCATCTCCATTGGATCAAGCCGACGATGTGGGTAATCGGAAGCCCTACCGGATGCTTACGGAAATGTAACCAGCTCACCACGCTTAGCCAAGCACCGCATATCGCGCGCATTAGAAAGAGGAGACAATATCGATCATCTGCTGATGCTCAATATTGGAGACAAGGCCCCGGTCGGGGACTCTTCGATGGAACTGAGTGGCCGGCTACGTCAATGCCCCCTTGCTAAGATAGAAGCAGCCCCAGGCGTACACACGGAAATGCGGTATCCAACCCGCGTATAAGAGTTTGCAAACCGCCGTCTTGAGGTCCTGTCTCCTACATTGCGCGTTAGCTACACTATGCAGGACCAGCCAGTATTGGCGGGATGAACAGTCGTGGCCATGCCGCTTGCATTTGAACATAAGAGTTCCAGAGAAACGAAAATCGCGCCGAGATCAGTACGGATTGCGGTCGGAGTTTCGGATCGGTCGGCCACTGCATGCATGGTTTTCCTCCACGGAATGTTTGTCAGCAACATCACTCTGCCGGAGCACTCGTCGCCATCCATCCGTTCCCCATGGGATCTGGTGATGTTCAACGTCATCTGATTGCCTCGCGCGGGACGCCACCATGAGCAAGACTGACGGTGAGACGCCAGCGCAGAATAGAGGTGTCCAAGAACACGAAAATAAGTATCAGCATCTCTCTGAAGTTTCTTCGCATCAATGTTTGGCGACGGTCGCCCTTTACCTGAGCGCTGGTGCGGAGATGTGGGGACGCTGATTATTATTCCTTTTCGGCTGGAAATGGTGTTATCGACCAATCAATTAAGTCGACGGCGCGCTGAAGGATCGCCTTGGTCTGAGCCAGGCTGGAGGAAGCGGCGATGACATGTCCGATACAGTCTCGGTAGTCGTATTTCCTGAAGATCGGCGTCTTGGGTTCAACAAAGAATTTAACCTCGGCGACACCTGATACAGCAGCCGCCCGACTGTTGCCACTGATCCAATCGAGCGTGCCATCGCGATCAGCAACTAGGAACCGCGCGGCCGCAGTCTGCGAATTGCTTCTGCGTAAGTTCCATTCGTCGCCGATGACAAGCTTGATGTGCTCGGTGACGAGATCGACACCGTACGCCAGCTGAACCAGTTGAGGACCGGGCGAACCCGGAAGGCGCGGATTGACTTCAATGACGACCGGGCCACGCTTCGTCCACCGGAGCTCAAAGTTCGTTGGCCCCCAGCCAAGGCCGAGAGCTCGCAAACAGCTCAGCGAAACATCGGCGATTCGATCATGCTCGTCATCAGTCAGCACGGCCGGATAGGTGAGCTCACGATAGACGAAATGGGGTGGGCGCCAGAAGTCAAGGACGCTAATCCCAATGACCTCATTTCCCATTATGTCAATGCTATAATGCGGGCCCTCTGCGAATTCTTCGACCAGTATCCTCGGCGACGACCGCCATATGTGCTTCCCGCCCAACAGATAGGTCGTATGTTCAGCCAACTCCTCGGCATTGCGGCACAGTCGGACACCGTTGCTGCCGCCGCTGTCTACGGCTGGCTTAAGAATCACCGGCAGGCCGATCTCTGCGGCAGCACTTTCTATGTCCGCCGCATTCGCTGCCAGGCGATAAGCAGGTATTGGAACGCCGGCCCCCGCGAGGAGCTGACGTTGAGCGAACTTGTCGCAGCACCGTTCAATCGACTCAGGATTCGGTCCCGGTAGATCGAAATACCGGCAGAGCTTGCCAACTGTCGCATAGGTCGACTCTTGGGCGCTGGTAATGCCAGCAATGTCATAGGTCGCACCTAACCGGGAACATTCGCCAACCAGCGCATCGAGATTGCCTGTATCGATACGGATTGCCTCAATTCCTTCCGCCGCAAGGTAGTCGTACCGAGCTGTATCAGCCGACAGGGCAACTGGATGAAGACCAAGACGCTTGGCCGCTTGGACGAATAGCAGCATATTAGTTGCGCCTTCAACCAGGATGAGCACTCTTCTTGCCATTTTATGTTCACTCCCACGTTGCTTGCTGTGCTGCGGTCCATGCGTAGATCGACAGACTGGGCGTAGATTTTTCGGAGAAGTACCATAGTCAGTGATCTTCGGTCGCAAAGATTCCGTGAAGTTTTATGAAGTGTCTTTTACAATCGTTTTGATTACTGGGCGTTTGCGATGGGACTGTCAGGAATTCTGTGCGCGAGGCCGGTCTCGTCATTGGCTGACGAACCTCTCGCCGAAGACAACGGCGAACTGGGTCTTGGCCTCGAACCATTCGCGCGGCGGTCGTTTCCATTCCTCAGCCGCATGGTTCAGGACCAGATATAGCAGTTTCATCGCCGCGTCGTCACTCGGGAAGTGTCCGCGGGTGCGGACGGCGCGGCGCAGCTTGGAGTTCAACGCCTCAATTGCATTCGTAACCGGTATGATCATGACGGTGCCATCCGATCCCCGCTGGAGATGAGCGATTTTCGGCGTATGGTGCGACCATCCGGGAC
>NZ_JAMYME010000076.1:0-11928 GCF_040318345.1 Mesorhizobium sp. M1169
CCCTTCTTGTTGGATTATTGAAAAGCGAGTTCAGACTGCAGGAATTGAGCAAGTCGTGGGCTGGAAGGCGCATCGAAGATCTCAGCCGGGCTGCCATCGGCGGCAACGACGCCCCGATCCATGAAAACGATGCGGTTAGAGATGCTTTTTGCAAATTGCATCTCGTGGGTCACAAGGAGCGAAGTGATGCCAGACGACGTGACGTCTCTAATCACCTTCAGAACTTCGCCAACAAGTTCAGGATCCAGCGATGACGTCGGCTCGTCGAAGAGCATCACATCCGGCCGAACCGCCAGCGCACGTGCGATGCCTGTACGCTGCAACTGGCCGCCCGAGAGCTGGGATGGATAGCTGTCTCGCTTGGAGGAGAGGCCAACTCGTTCAAGCTCCCTGAGCGCGATTTCACGGGCTTCGTCCGTGGATTTGCGCTGCACGACGACTAGCGGATCCATGACGTTCTGGAGGACGGTCATGTTCTTGAAGACGTTGAATTGCTGAAAGACCATCGCTGTCCGGAGCCGGATCGCCTGGATGGCTGCCTTGTCAGCGCGCTGGTAATCCATCCGAATCTGATCGAATGCGATGGTTCCAGATGCCGGCTTAACCAGGTAGTTGATGCACTTCAGCAGGGTGGTCTTGCCGGTGCCGCTTGGGCCGATGATTGACACAACGTCGCCTCGCTTTACCGAGAGATTGACGCCATTCAGGACCTGCGTGCTTCCGTAGGACAGCTTTATATCTTTGAGTTCAAGCATTCTGGTTGGTGCCCTTCACAGTGTGGGACGGAGTGCCTTGACCGCATGCGACATCATCACCCGCTCTCCGCATGGCCGAGAACGTGCATCAGCCGGTTTGCCCAGCCGAAGATCGAGATGGCGTGGATAAGGTCGATGATCTCGGCATCATTCATGCCGACGGATCGCAGCGTGGCGATATCGTCTGCGGTCGCTTCCGAAGGCGCCGCCGACAGGCGGCGGGCAAAGCTGTAGATTGCAGCATCGCGGGGCCCAAGCGCTTCAGGTTTATCGAGATAAAGTGCGGTGACCACTTGGTCGCTCTTGGTCAGCTCTGCATGCCTGCGGGCGTGAACAACGGCACAGAATTTGCAGCCATTGACCATTGATGCGCCCAACGCGCCAAGTTCGCGATCGGGACGGGCGAGCCCGCCCTCGACATACATGATCGCGTTGAACAAAACGGTACGCGCAAGATAGCTCTCTGGGTCATGCGCAAGGGTTCGCACATATTCCGAAACTTTCTTGGCGGAGGGCGTAACCTTCATCGCATCGTGCTGTTCCGGCGTGGCCCCGGACAACTCGACCGGCGCGATGTATGGCTGCCAGTTCAGCGGCTTCAGGCGCACCGAGGAAATCATGCCGACCTCATCAATCGCAAGCCGGTCGCTACCCGCGTCTGGAAGTTGACGAAGGCAATCAGTTCGGAGAGCGCGACGATCTGAGGATTGTTCAATCCAGCCTGGGCGAGCAGGGCGATGTCGCTCGCCTCCGCCTTTTTTGGCGTCAACGTGACCAGGTCGGCGTGCCGGGCGATAGTCGCCAATGGTTCTTCCAGAGCCGTTTCGCCCTGGGCCACGGCCCGGAGATGCGACATTCCTCGGCCCCTTGCACGAATTCCGGCCGAAACCGACGCGCTCTGAAAAGCTCATCGTCCGGCGAAAGACCGGCGGCCTTGTCCATCGCGTCGATCACCACGCGGCCTCCTTCTGCAGCAAGGGTGTTGAATCGACCCATTCGTCGCCCAGAAGTTCGGGCGTGTCGTAAGCGATCAGATTGGCGAAGTGGGTTTCGACATCTTCGGCAAACAGCGATGCGGCAATGCCGCGGACGAGACGGTCGGCCCCGGCGCTGACGGCCGGGATGTCGCCGGAGACCTTGCCATGGGTCAGCATCGCGGCGTCGTTGAAGCAATGGATATGCGCCAGCATCGGGCAGGAGCCGGGGACGCGTTCGCGAAACTCGAAGGCCGGACCGAGATCCGGCGCGTCCGACATGCCTGCACGAGCCGGCCCCATATCCGGCCTATATCGGCCATCCGACCAGGTGCGGATATGTGGGGCGATCGCCGCAAATTCCGGGCGGCCGCTGAAGTCATTTGAAAAGCCGGTTGCCGCGATCAGGAAGTCGTAGCGTATCGGCCCCTGCGTGGTTTCCACCAGCAGGGTCCCTGCCTCTTCCCTCACCGCAACTATGACGCAGTCGAGAAGGAACCGAGCATTCGAGTGGCGAGACACGCGGAGTGTCGAGGAACGCGGCGGCGGTGTCTGGGTCGAGGCGGTATAATCGAAGAATTTCCACTTCCAGGCATCGGGCAAGTGATGCATGCCGAGTACAACACCCGGGCTGCCAATGCCGGTCAGCTTGTTGATGCGCGGCATTTCCTTGCGCCGGATCAACATGTCAACAGAGCCGGCTCCCGCCTCGAGTGCCGTTGCGGCATTGTCCATGGACGAGGCACCAGCGCCAATAACCGCGACACGCTTGCCTTTCAGCGCGTCGAAATCGATGTCGTCGGCAGAATGGGCCCAATAGGCGCGATCGACGCCGCTGAGGAAATCGGGCACGGCAAAACCGCCCAACCCGGACCGACCGGTGGCCAGAACGAGGCGACGGGTGAGAACCCGGCCGGTTTCCGCGCCTTCGATATCGATCGCAATCAGATCTCCAAGGGGTGCCAGTCCGGTCATGCGCACACTGTTGCGCACCGGCAGGCCAAGAACCTTGCGGTACCAGACAAGGTAGTCCATCCACTGGCCCTTGGGGATTTTGTCCAGCGACCGCCAAGCCTCAACGCCCCATTGCGCCGTGAACCAGGCGCGGAACGTCAATTGCGGCAGGCCGAGCGATGGACCGTGCAGTGTTTTCGGCGACCGGAGCGTTTGCATGCGGGCAAAGGTGACCCATGGTCCTTCGAGCCCGGCCGGAGCCGCATCATAGGCCACGACATTGGTTATCCCGGTCAGCACCAGCTTTGCCGTGGCAGCAAGTCCGCACATGCCGGCGCCGATCACCACGACGTCACGGACCGGCACGCCATCGTGCGAACGCGCGGGAACCCATGGCTTGGCGGGCAGTTCGAGAAAGTCGAGATCCTGCGCGAGCTGTGCTTCGAGCGCAGCAAGACCTGTCGGCGTTGGCGCGGCGGGGGTATGCTTCATATTCCTGTTCCGTGATTTGTGCCGGATGCAGGATCGTTCACCAATTGGCCAGCGAGGGTCGGATCCAGTTTTTTGAAGCCGACGATCGACCGTTCAGCCACCGCCTCGACCGCATCCATCAACGCCTGCGCGACTGGACGAAGGGGGCGTTTTTCGGCAGCCATAACGCCCCAATAAAAAAGAACGGTTGCGTCGATCGGGCGGATGACGACATCGGGCAGGGCGACGCCATAAGCGGTGAGGGGATCGATGACGGCCGCCGCACCAGTCTGACGCACGATCTGTAACGCGCCATATGCAGTATTCGTCCGGATCACTGGCCCTGTGTCGATGCCCCTGGCCGCCAAGGCCTTTGAGACATGCAACTGGAAACGTAGGGGGTTGAGCAGTGTGGCGACGCGGCGACCGGCAAAAGCGGAAAGCGGTATGACGTCAAGTTCAGCCAGCGGATCGTCCTCCCGCACGGCAGCAACATCAGGCGCTGAATAAAGCCGCAGGACATCCAGACCAGGCGTATCGAGCGGCAGGCTTGAAAACCCGATCTCGGCACGTCCGCTCCGCACCTCCTGGGCGACGATCGAGGGGAGAAACTGCCCGAGATGCGTCTCGTGCGGAAGTTCGACACCTTTGAGCTCGGCCATGGCCGTCGGGATCAAGCCAGTACCGATCGCGGAAGTGGTAACAATCTGCAGGATCCGCCGTCTGCCGGCGGCAATCATCTTGGCCCGCGCGGCAAGCTCGGTGAAGGACATCAGCAAACGCCGCGCTTCCTCCTCGAAGGCGGCACCTTCTTCAGACAACTGCACCCGCCGACCGACACGGTGCAGCAATTCGAAGCCGAGCTCTGCCTCGAGATCCTGAATGGTGCGTGTCACTGCAGGCTGGGAACACCCGAGCATCTCGGCAGCCTTGGTGATGCTGCCACTGGCGGCAACGGCAAGAAAGGCCTGGAGATCTCGTGTTTCCATTTACGCCTACATGCGTATTATGTATGAATAAGATCGTCTCATTCATTTTTGATATATGTCAAGCGGGAAACGAATATTCGCTGCGGCATGTTGCAATCGCGGGCTCAGGCCGGAATCCCATCGCCAGAAGCCGACGATGGCAGATGCGGCTCCGATTTGTGGAACCTCCTAGTGAGAAATGGAGGCTGCAATGCAACAGGAGGGAATTTATGCGCGTAAGCATTCTTGGCGCCGGAGCGATTGCTTACGGCCTTGCCGCCTATCTGGCCGAAGCGGGACATGACCCTATGCTTTGGTCGCCTTCCGGAGAACGCACCAAGGCGCTGGCCGCCGGTGGATTGCTGAAGGCTACCGGAGCTATCAAGGCAACGACTAAGGTGCGCATCGCCAAGGATTGCGAAGACGCCATTGCCGATGCCGACGTCGTCATAATCGCGTTGCCGGCTTACGGCCACAAGATGGTGATGGACGCTGCCACTCCTTATCTAAGCGACGGAACGCCGGTTATCATCAGCTCGCACAGTTCCTTTGGGGCACTGTATCTCTCCAAGCAGCTTGCGGACCGGAAGGTTAGCCTGCCGATCGTCGTCTGGGGTACCACGCTCGTGACTGGGCAACAGCGCGGGCCAGCCGAAATCGATGTTGCAACCGTTCGCCAGAAACTGGATGTCGCGACGCTGCCTTTCAGTGCTCAGGACCAAGGGTTCGAGCTTTGCACGAGCTTGTTCGGCGATCGTTTCGTCAAGCGCGACGGCATGCTTGCTATCGCGCTCAGCAACCTCAATCCGCAGAACCATCTTGGGATCGCTCTTCTTAATCTCACACGCATGGAGAAGGGAGAACAGTGGAGCCAGGCCGGAAACGTCACCCCGGCTGTCGGCCGCTTTATCGAGGCTCTGGACGCGGAACGATTGGCGATCGCCGCCCGTTTTGGAATTGCCGTGCGCACAGTTGAAGAGCATTTTTCATTGTCGTTTCACGTCCCCATGGCCACCGTTTCGGAAATGAACCAGGAGATGGATCGCCAAGGCCGCGGCGGCTTCGGCCCGTCAACCATCGAAAGCCGCTATATCCTCGAGGACGTTCCGTTCGGGCTGCTGCCGACCGTTTTGTTGGGGAAGATCAGCGGAAATTCAGCGATTCTCCATGAATCTGGAATTGCCATATTCTCGGCGGCTTACGGTCGCGATCTTAAGGGAGATAATGATATTCTTCCCGCGCTGGGCTTCGAGGGAATGGCAAAAGCGGACCTCGAAAACCTTTGCCGTAAGGGATTTTAACAAGTTTCCACAGTGGACTGGGACATAGGCCAAGTGCCCGAAAAACCACCGGGGCTGGTTGCCGGCGAGCACGACATGCAGGTTCCTCGGCGAGCGCCGGGAGATGTCTCCAGGAACTCAGCACGAGATCAAATGGTCCCGCCCGGCGGTGTGAGTGGGTCTGTAGCAGGGTCCGTCATCGAAACCCAGTGCGGCATGGTTCCATCAGTTGCCAGATGCCTGAACATTGCATCAACTGCGCAGGCGCTTCGCGCCTCCATCAAGATACCGGCCATGCAGGCGCCGACAGTCCGGAACAACGAGTGTCGTAGCCCGTTCAGGATAAGTGGTTCGTCCACAATCAGCTACGCGAGATAGACATGTTCCGATTTCTAACGTGGGCAGGGACCATCTTGGGTCTGACGATGTCACCGGCGCAGGCCGCCAGTGATGCGGATCAGGCTGTCGAACAATTTCACCGTACCTGTCTGGCCGAGGGTCCCAATTTCGAGCGCATGATAGAGACCGCGCACGAACGCAGGTGGACACTTATTGCCGAAGCAGGCTTCGCCGAACTCGCGCCAATCGCTAATCCAACCTCATTGGAGGCATGGCTGGTGGCCGAAGCGGAGGAAGGATTGCCAGCAGGAACCATCATCGGCACCACCAAGGCAACGATGAGCGGCAAACCGGTGCAGACGTGTACGCTGGCATTTCCCGATATCGATCAAGAGGCATTTCGGAAGAGTTTCTTCACCCGTACGGATGCCGAGAAGATTGCCGAAGATCGCGATACGGAGGAGTTCTCGCGTCTCTACATCCTCGTTGCCGGCGGACGTAAGCAATTTGTCCGGCTGGTGGTCCTGCCTTCAACGCCACCAGGAAACCCGCGCGTCGTTGCCAGTTCGATCATGGCCGACTGACATGTCATTCCTCCCGCCCCCGTGCTCCTCTGGAGGGCGAACACTGCGAAATGTCGCGAGCAGCAGAAGGTCGTAGATAATTTTCAGCCCACCGGCGATGATCAGGGGCCAGCCAAAGCTGGAGACGGCAAGGAGAGCCCCTGCGAGGACCGGACTGGCGGCCGCCGCGAGGCTGCGGGGGACGGCGGTGATGCTCGCCGCGGCAGCCCGCTCTTCGGGCGTCACCACGGCCATGACGTACGATGTGCGGGTCGGCACGTCCATCTGCGACAGCGCGCTTCTAATCAGCAGAAGAGCGATAGCCGGAGCGACGCTCGGCATGAACGGGATGAGCACCAGACAGAGGCTCGACGGAAGGTGCGTAAACACCATCGTGTTTATGAGTCCGATCTGCTGGGAAATTCGCACAGCGACCAAATAGGACGCAGCCGAAAGGACACCCGTCCAGAAGAAGATTGCGCCGGTCGCGGCCAGCGACAGGCCGAACCGTTGAAAGAGCCAGAGGGCCAACAACGATTGGACGATGAAGCCGCCTGCGAAAGCGTCGAGGCTGAAGAGCGCTGCGAGTGACAGAACGATGGAGCGAGACCTGCGCAATGGCTGTGCCGACACTTTGCCTGCATCAGGCGCGTCACTCGGCAGCCGCCGATAGAGGAGCACCGCCGCCAACCCAAGTGAGGCATAAAATAGAAAAGCTGCCTGGAGGGCCTGCTTCATTTCCAGGCCGATGGCGTCGCGGAGAAAGTCGGGCGCTCCTGCGGCCAGCGCTCCGACGGCGCCGGCGAGAGAGCCGATGAGGCTGTAGCGCGCAAAGAGCGCCGTGCGGTCGCGGTCGGTGACGCTCTGCGCAAGCTGCGCATGTTCGAGCGGTAGAAACACGCTGACGTCCCCTGAAGATGGGTTCAGCGTGCCGACGAACGCGATGAGAAGCAGCGGCCAGAAGTCGTGAACGACAGCGAAGACCACCCCCGTTGCTATCATCAGGACAGCCGCTGCGGTCAGCAGCGCTCGACGGGAGAAGCGGTGCGCGACGATCCCAACAGCCAGGGTGAGGACGGCTGAGCCCGCGAGCGTCGCCGTCGACAGGGTTCCGATCTCGAAGGCGTCGAAGCCGAGCGTGGCCAGATAGGCGGGAAGCAGGATGCTGACCAGACCGTCACCGAACGCCCGCAGTCCCCTTGATATCAGCAGGTTCGCAGCAGTCGGCTCAGCACCGGCAGGAAGGAGCCTGAAGCGCCGCTTCGAAATAGCTTTGCGCAAACCGTGCGCGAGCCACTGTAACGTCAACAATGCCTCCTCACCACTGGTAAGCGGCGCTGGCTGCACGGGTTAGATCGCTCCCGTTGCCATCCCGTAGAGCAGCCCGAGGATCGAACAGCCGACGAGCACCGGGAGCATGCCGATCTTGAAGCGAAACACCGCTAGCAGCGCACCCAATGTCAGGACGAGGGACGGGACGTTGACGGAGCTGAATGCGGGCACATCGACCGTCATGCCGAACCCTTTGACCTCGCGCAGTGCTCCAAACAGAACGTGAAGCGCGAACCACACCGCCAGGTTCAGGATCACGCCCACCACGGCTGCCGTTATGGTCGCCAGCGCGGCGGACAAGGCCTTGTTGCTGCGCAACGTTTCCACGAACGGCGCACCGACAAATATCCAGAGGAAGCAAGGTGTGAAGGTGACCCAGGTGGTGAGCAGGCCGCCCAACGTTCCAGCGAGCAGCGGATTAAGCGATCCCGGCGCTCGATACGCGCCCATGAACCCGACGAACTGCGTCACCATGATCAAGGGGCCAGGCGTCGTCTCCGCCATGCCGAGGCCGTCCAGCATCTCGCCTGGCTTCAGCCAGCCATATGTATCGACAGCCTGCTGCGCCACGTAAGCGAGGACGGCGTAGGCGCCTCCGAAGGTCACGACCGCCATCTTCGAGAAAAAGACCGCGATATCGGCGAAGACATTGCCGGACCCGAACAGCACGAAAAGGCCGAGGACAGGTGCCAGCCATAGCACCAGAAACACACCTCCGATCTTCAACGACCAGCTGACCGGCGGGCGAGCATGGGCAGGAATGCCTTCGCCGAGCGCCGATTCCGCGTCGGCGACCTGCTTGCCGCCGACCTTGCCATGGCCGTTGCCCGCCATGAACGCTGCCAGCCCGGCCCGCCCGCCGACGTACCCGATCACTCCGGCCGTCAGGACAATGAGCGGGAACGGGAGATGGAACAGGAAGAGCCCGATAAAGGCGGCGGCGGCGAGGCCTGTCATGACCTTGTTCTTGAGCGCTCGCTTGCCGACCCGGATAACCGCCTCGAGCACGATGGCGAGGACAGCGGCCTTCAGGCCGAAGAAAAGCGCCTGCACCGCGCCGACATTGCCTAAAATCGCATAGATCCAGCTCAGCGCCATGATGGCGATGACGCCCGGCAGTACGAACAGCGTGCCGGCCACGAGCCCGCCTCGGGTTTTATGCAGGAGCCACCCGATGTAGACGGCGAGCTGCTGGGCCTCCGGTCCTGGCAGCAGCATGCAGTAGTTCAGCGCATGCAGGAACCGCGTCTCGCCGATCCAGCGCTTCTCCTCAACGAGGATGCGATGCATTACCGCGATCTGGCCGGCCGGGCCACCAAAACTCAACGCAGCGACTCGCGCCCAGACCCGCACTGCTTCGCGGAAGGGGATGCAATGCGAAGGTTCATCCCCCAGCGCATTCGGATGGACGGCATGGACGCTGGTCATTGGTTCCCCTCACCCGCGCTTCTGGCGGAAATACTGGTAGAGATTGTCGAAGACCGGGCCGCCCTGCGCGATCCGCTGCTCGTCGCCCTTATTCGTCATGGCGATGCCCGCGATTAGGCTGGCAATGCCCGTCGTCTCGTCGCGCCCGAACTTGCCGTCCTTGAGGTCGATATCATGGACGATCTCGGCGATGGCCTGCAGCGCCGGGTCGTCAAGCCCGGCCCGGGTGAGCAGCACCTCGAAGCTGCAGCGGTCGCCCTCATGGGTGACCTCACCGTCAAACATATCAAAGCGCAGCTCTCTCGGCTTCGCCGCATAGCTCTTGCCCGGGACGAAGCGGATGACGGCGTCTGGATCAATGAAGCGGCGGATCAGCCAGCTGCAGGCAATCCGGTCGATATGCACGTCACGGCGTGTCACCCAGATCCGGCCCTTGAGGTCCGTGATCGGCTCAGCCGCCTTCGACTCCTCGGTCATGGGCTGGTCCTCCACGACATGCGTTTCGAGCTCGGCGAGCAACCCCTCAACCGCGAGGCGACCGGTAGCGCCGAAAAAATCGATCGTGTCCACTTCGGCGACCCGCTTGCGCATTCGGTTGAGCTGCGGCCGCGTCTCCACACGTTTCTCCGGCGCAGCGTTCGCGCCGATCTCGGCGGCGAGACCACGCGCTTCTTTGGCGATCTCCGCATAGTCGGCATCACGCGCCGCATCGAACAGCGCCTGGACCTGGGCATCCGACAGCCCGTCGACGAGACGCGCCTCGCACACCATCGCCTCGCCACCACCCGCGACGATCTCCTTCAGGAGCCACTCGAAATCCTCCTGCGTCTCGGCATTGGCCGGCAGTGCATAGACGGTGCTTTTCACCGCGACCGCGCCGATGCCTTGCAGCCGCCGCCAGATCTTCACCCGGAAATAGGCCGGCTTGCTCGGCAGCCGATGGATAAGGAGCAGCCAGCGCTGTTCCGTCGTTTCCCCCTCACTCATAAGTGAACCGTATCACGTGCACAAATAAATGCAACACTTGTATCATTTCACATTCGGGCGTAGCGTTGACCTCCTTATGGCAGTGGGCCGCCTGGGCTTGTTGCCAAATCAAGGGAGACAAGGCCGTGAAATGGGTTACCCGCGAACGTCCGGTCATCGACCGCATTGCCTGCCCCTGGCTGATCGCCCGCTTCATCGACAAGGAGTCCGAATTCCTGTTCGTGCCACCCGATCAGGTGATCCGGGTTGCACAGGAGACGGGCGCTACGCCGTATGACGTGCCCGGCGTCGAATTCACGCATGTCGGCGACGGCTGCAGTGTCGACACCTTCGTCTCGAAATACGGCCTCGAGCGCACCCGGCGATCGTGACCATTGCCGCGATCGTGCGCGGTGCCGACACCGACCGGCATGACCTGACGCCGCAATCGGCCGGGTTGCTGGCGATCTCCATGGGTCTGCGGGACCTGACGCCCGACGACCATGAGGTGCTGAACCACGGCTTCGTCATCTATGACGCGCTCTACGCGTGGGCTTCGGGCCGCAAAGCGGAAACGCACAGCTGGCCTCCCGCCACGAAGCCAGCAGCCGCATGACGAATTGGGCAATGGGGGCAGATCACAAGGAGAAACCCCATGCATGCAAAACTCGTGACCGGAGCAATGCTGATCGCGATGTCGGCGCTGCTCCAACCGGCATCGGCGGCACCCGATTGGCAAACAATCGCAAAGGCGCTCGGCAAATCCGGAGCAGAGACGCCTGATGGCGTCTATCGAGTGGGCTTGCCACGAACGGACCTGAAGGTGTCGCTCGACGGCGTGGCCCTGAAACCCGGCTTTGCGCTCGGAGGCTGGGTCGCGTTCGAACCCATGGGAAATCAGACTATGGTCATGGGCGACATCGTTCTGACGCAGGACGAGGTGAACCCGGTCATGAAGAAGTTGGAAGAAGGCGGGATCGAGATCACCGCGGTGCACAACCACCTGCTGCGCGCGGAGCCGATGACGCTCTACATGCACGTGTTCGGCCAGGGCGACCCGGTTACGCTCGCCACAGCGCTTCATGCCGGATTGGCGCTGAGCAAAACACCGATGGGAGGCGGCGCCCAGCCGCAAGCCGCTCCGCAGATCGACTTCGACGCAGCCGGTGTCGACCAAACCATCGGTTATAAGGGCAAAGCCAATGGCGCGATCTACCAGTTCACGATCCCGCGCGCTAAGCCGGTCGAGGAAAATGGAATGGAAGTGCCGGCGGCCATGGGCTCGGCAATAGCGATCAACTTCCAATCGACAGGTGGCGGCAAGGCGGCGATCACGGGAGATTTTGTGCTGACCGCAAAGGAGGTCAATCTGGTTATCAAAGCCATGCAGGACAACGGCATCGAGATCACCGCACTGCATAGCCACATGCTCGATGAGCAGCCGCGGCTCTTCTTCATGCATTTCTGGGCGAACGACGATGTGCAGAAGCTGGCGAAAGGCCTGCGCGCAGCCCTCGACAAGGTCGCCGTCAAGAAGAGCTAGATTGGTGGCCCGTCCAACGGCGGAGTTCGGCCGGCTCGGAGCGATCGCCGGCCTTCTTCCCGCCGCCTCGGGAATTGTTCTCTGGCAGGGCGTCTTTCTGCCACCAGCATTCCGCCGGAGATCGCCTTTCCACCGCACACGAGACTCAAAAGGCGGGCCGGGTTTTTGCGAACCGATGCGTTCGGAACGATCGGAGGCCCGCTTCGTTCTGATCCGATGGACTGGATTAGACTAGGCCTCCTGGCGTTGGCGGGGTTCCTCACCTGGACGCTGAACACCCTCTCGGCCGGAGGCGGAGGTCTATTGCTGATCCCCGCCGTGACTTTCATCACAGGGAGCGCGGCGGTTGCGCCGG
>NZ_JAMYME010000077.1:0-11555 GCF_040318345.1 Mesorhizobium sp. M1169
GCCTTGGGCCGCGCGCCTCTTTTCCAAGGACCGACAGCATGTTTTCAAACTTTGATAGTGAGATTCTATTCGCCGCCCGCCTGCTGCTTGGCGGCGCCTTTGTCTTTGCCGGCCTGCGCAACATCCAGAATGCAGCCTTGGTGAGCCAATTGATGACGACGCGCGGCGTGCCGCAGGCGCGGCCGGTGCTGTGGCTGGGGATCGTCCTGCAGATCATCGCCGGAGCGCTGGTGATCGCGGGCATCTGGACCGCTGCGGCGGCGGCATGCCTGATCCTGTTCCTGGTTTTTGCTACGCCGATGTTCCACAATTTCTGGGATCATCAGGGGCCCGAGCGCGTGTCCCGCATCAACGGCTTTGTCGGCAACGTCGCGCTGACCGGAGGATTTCTGGCGCTGATCGCGCAGTCGCTTTGACACGCCTCGTGGAGGCAGCCGCCTTAGGCCGCATACCGCAAGCCGCCGTCGCAGGTCAGCACCTGGCCGGTGACGAAGCTGTTCGAAACCAGGAACGCAATCGCCTCAGCGACGTCCTCGGCGCGGCCGATGCGGCCGACCGGCGTCTTGCCGGCATACTCGGCAAACACCGCATGGCGCTGTTCATCGGGCAGGAAATCCCACCACGGCGTGTCGATGACGCCCGGTGCCACGACATTGACGCGTAACGGCTTCAGCTCCATCGCCAGGATCGGCACCACGGTCAGCAGCATGCCGTTGACGGCGGCGATGCCGGCGATACCCGGCGCCGACAATTGCGCCGACACCGCCGAGATGAAAGTCACCGAGCCGCTCTTGTTCAGCGTCGGCAAAGCGGCCTGCAGGCAGGAGAGCTGTGGCCGGACCTTCTCGTCGACGCCGCCGCCGATGTCGGTCAGGTCAAGTGTTTCGAACGGACCGAGCCCCTTGCCGCCGCTGGCGGCCAGCACCAGGTGATCGAAAGGGCCGAGATCGTTGAAGAACCGGCGAACCTCGTCCGGCTTCGCGGCATCGAAGGCAGCTTTTTCGACCGCGCCGCCAAGGCTTTGCCATGCATTGTCGAGCCTTTCCCGGTTGCGCCCGGTGATCGTCACCTTCATGCCCGGGCCAAGCAGCTTTTTCGCGGTGGCGAGGCCGATGCCGGAGGAGCCGCCGACGATCACGGCGTGCTGCGTTTTCTCGGTCATGAATTTTCTTTCTTCGATGTTGCGGAAACGGGTGCGAGCCCGACAAGGCCGAGACTCAATTCGCGCAACTGCTGCCTCGCCTTCACGTCATAGGCTTGCGCATCGGCACGGGATTCTCTCTGGCCGTCGAAATAGAGGCCGCTTCGCCCTTCGAGTGCCGGCGACGTGGCGAGGTTGATGATGGCTTCGGCGCCGGTTTCGACCGAACTCCAGGGTGTGACGCCCGCCTGCCGCACCATCGTGGTGTTCATGTAGCTTGCCGGATGCAGGCTGTTGACCGTGACGCCGGTGCCGTTCAGCTGCTCCGCCAGATCGATGGTGAACATGATCTGCGCCAGCTTGCTCTGGCAGTAGGCACGAACGCCGTCGTAGGAGCGGGTCAGCATGACATCCCTGAAGTCGATCGCCCGTTGCCCGGCCGAGGCGACATTGATGATGCGCGCCGGCGCGCTGGCCTTGAGCAGTGGCAGCAGCTCCGTGGTGAGCAGGAAACCGGCGAGGTAGTTGACGGCAAAGCGCAGCTCGTAGCCGTCGGCGCTGACCTGCCGTTTCGCATTGGGGCCGGCGGTGCCAACGCCGGCATTGTTGATGAGGATATCGAGCCGCTTGGTCCTGGCGCGGACGGCTTCGGCGAGGCGGCGGACCTCGGCCAGGGAGGAGAGATCGGCGACAAGAAGCTCGGCCTTGCCGCCGGCGGCTTCGATCTCGGTCACGATCGCCTTGCCCCTTGTCGCGTCGCGGCCATGCACCAGGATGCGGGCGCCGCCGGCGCCGAGCCGTTGCGCGACAACGCGGCCGACGCCGTCGGTTGAGCCGGTAATCAGGATCGTCTTGTCTTTCAGTTCCATGTTCAGAGCCTCCATGTCATCGCTCTGAGCAGAAAGATGTGGCACCAGACGCATGCCAAACAGTTCAAACTTTATCCTGGTATCGGTACTGCTATAATAGCGCCGATGGATTCCACCACGCATTCTGCCGAAGGCAGCCGTCGCCGCGAGCTTGGCGCCTTTCTGCGCTCGCGACGGGAAAGGCTGACGCCTTCGGCCACGGGCATCTCGACCGGCCTGCGCCGGCGCACACCCGGGCTGCGGCGCGAGGAGGTGGCGATGATCGCCGGCGTCGGCACGACCTGGTACACCTGGCTGGAGCAAGGGCGCGACGTGCGGCCGTCCGTCGAGGTGCTGACGGCGCTCAGTCAGGCGCTGCGCCTGGACACGGCCGAGCAACGGCATCTGTTCATTCTTGCCGGCCGCCCACAGCCGGAGCGTCGTCTCGATGCGCCGGAAAAGGTCGATGGCCCGTTGCTGCACATGCTGCAGAGCCTGGTCCTCCAGCCGGCCTATGTCCTTGGGCGGCGTTGGGACGTGCTGGCCTGGAATTCTGCCGCGGCAGCCGTGTTCGGCGACTATGGCCTGCTGGAGGGCGATGCCCGCAACATCGTCCATATGGTTTTCACCAGCCCGCAGCATCGGCGCCTGCTCGTCGACTGGGAGGAACTGGCGCGTGCCGTGCTGGCGTCATTCCGGGCGGAAAGCGCCAGATATGTCGGCGACCCGGATTTCGAGCGGCTGATCGCGCTGATGACACGTTCAAGCCCGGAGTTTCGCGCATGGTGGCCGCTGCGCGATGTGGCTCGCAACCTATCGGGTGTAAAGCATGTCAGGCATCCGACGGCAGGCGCCATGGCGTTCGAGCATATGAGCCTTTCGATCGACGACGGCTCGGACATGAAGCTGATCGTCTACACGCCGCTCGCCGAGCAGAACTCGATCGCCAAGCTTGAACAGCTGCTGGAGACGCTTCCGGCCGAGCGGCGCAGCGCGTGAACCCAGCTTCGTCATCCTGGGGCGTAGCAGCCGCGAAGCGGCGTCGCGGGGACCTTGGGATCCATGCCGTGACATCTGCCGAAGAATGCAGCGGAGCAGAATACTGCACCGCAGCAACGCTCTGAGGTCACGGCATGGATCCTGGGGTCTGCGCTGCGTCGCTCCGCTCCTTGCTGCGCCCCAGGATGACGAAGCAATGGGGGAGGTTTGCGACAGCCGAGCTGCCTCAGCCCTTCGGCTTCAGCCCGTCGATGAACAGCTGCTCGAGAAACCTTGCGGCATCCTCGAAACGGCCGTCGCCGCCGCGGTCGGGGCCGAGCACGGCGCGGACCTGCACGTCGAAATCGGCATAATGCTGCGTCGTCGCCCAGATCGAGAAGATCAGGTGCCAGGGGTCGGTGCGGGCAATCTTGCCGGCGCGCATCCAGCCCTTGATGACGTTGGCTTTCTCGTCGACCAGCGTCTTCAACTCGCCTTCCAGCATCGGCATGATGCGCGGCGCGCCCTGCAGGATCTCGTTGGCGAACAGGCGGCTCTCGCGCGGGAAGTCGCGCGCCATTTCGAGCTTGCGCCTGATGTAGCTGCGCAATTCGGTCAAGGGATCGCCAATGTCGTCGAGCTCGCGCAGCGGCGCCAGCCAGGTGTCGAGAAGCCGCTGCATCAGCGTCTCGTGGATGTCCTCCTTGCGGCGGAAATAATAGAGCAGGTTCGGCTTCGACATGCCGGCGGCTTCGGCGATCTGGTCGATGGTCGAGCCGCGAAAACCGTTGGTGGAGAAGACTTCTAGCGCCGCCTCCAGGATGAGCTCGCGCTTTTCCAGCTGAATGCGGGTGCGGCGAGGAGGGGAGCTTTCGACCGCCCCCGTCACCCCGCAAAACCTTCGCCGTGAGGAGTGTCTGGACCAATTCTCTGGACCAGTTTTTCCTCGCCCTGTGGAGCGCACTTCGAAAGCCGCATTTCCGCTAGTAATCCCTTGACCGCTGATAAGGCGGTGCTAACGTTTGTCCAACCGGTCAAAAATTTGCGTAGCACGAAAACGTCGCGAAGACCAAGCGTTGGAAAGACCAAGCGTTAGCCGCACCGAAACAGGTTACAAGGGGAAGTCTTGGTCATGTCCAACCGGCTGAAAGTCACGCCGAACGATCTCAGCGCATTCTGGATGCCGTTCACGGCAAACCGGCAGTTCAAGCAGGCGCCGCGCATGATGGTGTCGGCCAAGGACATGCATTACACGACCAGCGACGGGCGCAAGGTTCTCGACGGCACTGCCGGCCTGTGGTGCGTCAATGCCGGCCACTGCCGCCCGAAGATCACCGAGGCGATCCAGAGCCAGGCGGCCGAGCTCGACTATGCGCCGGCGTTCCAGATGGGCCATCCGATCGTGTTCGAGCTGGCGAACCGGCTGGTCGACATCGCGCCGAAGGGCATGGACCATGTGTTCTTCACGAATTCCGGCTCGGAATCGGTCGAGACCGCGCTGAAGATGGCGATCGCCTATCACCGCGCCAAAGGCGAGGGCTCGCGCACCCGTCTGATCGGCCGCGAACGCGGCTATCACGGCGTCAATTTCGGCGGCATCTCCGTCGGCGGCATTGTCACCAACCGCAAGATGTTCGGCACGCTGCTCGGCGGCGTCGATCACATGCCCCACACGCATCTGCCGGAAAAGAACTCTTTCACCAAGGGCGTGCCGGAGCATGGCGCGGAACTGGCGAACGAGCTGGAGCGCATCGTCGCCTTGCACGACGCCTCGACCATCGCCGCCGTCATCGTCGAGCCGGTTGCCGGTTCCACCGGCGTCATCCTGCCGCCGAAGGGCTATTTGCAGAAGCTTCGCGAGATCTGCACCAAGCACGGCATCTTGCTGATCTTCGACGAAGTCATCACCGGTTTCGGCCGTCTCGGTACGCCGTTTGCCGCCGACTATTTCGGCGTCACGCCGGATATCATGACCACGGCGAAGGGCGTCTCCAACGGCGTCATCCCGATGGGCGCGGTGTTCGTGAAGAAGGAAATCCACGACGCCTTCATGACCGGCCCCGAGCACATGATCGAGTTCTTCCACGGCTACACCTATTCGGGCAATCCGATCGCCTGCGCGGCAGCGCTGGGCACGCTTGACACCTACAAGGAAGAAGGGCTGCTGACGCGCGGCGAGGAACTGGCGCCGTACTGGGAGGACGCGCTGCACTCGCTGAAGGGCGAGCCGAACGTCATCGATATCAGAAACATCGGCCTGATCGGCGCGATCGAGCTGGCGCCGATCGCCGGCCAGCCAACGAAGCGGGCCTTCTCGGCTTTCGTCAAGGCGTTCGAGCGCGGTGCATTGATCCGCACCACCGGCGACATCATCGCGCTGTCGCCACCGCTGATCATCACCAAGGGCCAGATCAACGAATTGATCGACCACGTGCGCGAAGTGCTGAGGGCGGTGGATTGAGGAACGCGCTGCAGCTTTCCCTCCCCCTTGAGGGGAGGGTGGCCGCGAAGCGGCCGGGTGGGGTCGGCGCGGCAGCGCGCCAGCCTGACCTTCGGCCGCATAGGTGCCTGTGATGCCCCGGACCCGCGTGAGCTTCGAAATGCGCCAGAAGGCGCGCGCGCTTCGAGTTCATGCGACCAAAGGCGAATCGCTGCTTTGGTATGAACTGCGCGAATTGAAATCGGCCGGGATGAAATTCCGGCGCCAGTGTCCGATCGGGCCTTATATCGTCGACTTTGCTTGCCTTGCGGTAAAGCTGGTCCTTGAAATCGATGGTGATCTGCACGAACAGGAGAAGGGCAAACGGCACGACGCCGTCCGTGATGCCTATCTGCGATCGCTCGGGTTCGATATCTTTCGCGTCGATGAGCCCGATGTCATAAACAGCGCTTGGCATGTCGCACAGGTGGTCAAGGAGAAGGTCGCGCGCATGTCAGCCGACCCCACCCGACCGCTTCGCGGCCACCCTCCCCTCGAGGGGGAGGGGGACGCTGGCGTGCCGCAACCAATGAGGTTTTAGAATATGGCCGCCCCCGGCGAGAATCTGCGGATCAATTCAGACCGTTTGTGGGATTCGATAATGGAGATGGCGAAGATCGGCCCCGGCATTGCCGGCGGCAATAATCGCCAGACTGTTACTGACGAGGACGGCGAAGGGCGGCATCTGTTCAAGCGCTGGTGCGATGAGGCGGGGCTCGAAATGGGCGTCGACGAGATGGGCACGATGTTTGCCCGTCGCGAAGGCACCGACCCCAGCCTGCCGCCGGTCTATGTCGGCAGCCATCTCGACACCCAGCCGACCGGCGGCAAATATGACGGCGTGCTCGGCGTGCTCGGCGGCCTGGAGGTCGTGCGCTCGCTCAACGATCTCGGCATCAAGACAAAGCATCCGATCGTCGTCACCAACTGGACCAACGAGGAAGGCGCGCGGTTTGCGCCGGCGATGATGGCGTCCGGGGTGTTCGCCGGCGTGCTCGACCAGGCCGACGTCTATTCACATGTCGACAAGGACGGCAAGAAATTCGGCGAGGAACTCGAACGGATCGGCTGGAAGGGCACCGAGAAAGTCGGTGAGCGCAAGATCCACGCCTTCTTCGAATTGCATATCGAGCAGGGCCCGATCCTCGAGGACGAGGGCATCGACATCGGTGTCGTCACCCATGGGCAAGGGTTGAAATGGCTGCAGGTGACGCTGACCGGCAAGGAGGCGCACACCGGCTCGACGCCGATGCCGAAGCGGCGCAATGCCGGGCTCGGCATGGCGCGGGTGATCGAACTGGTGCACGAGATCGCCATGGACTACCAACCCGACGCCGTCGGCGCGGTCGGCCATATGGAGGTCTATCCGAACTCGCGCAACATCATTGCCGGGCGTACCGTCTTCACCATCGACATCCGCTCGCCGGAAAAGGAGGTGCTGGACGCCATGGACGGCCGCATCCGGGAAGGCATCGACACGATCTGCGACGCGCTCGACATCAAATATCAAATCGATCAGGCCGGCCATTTCGATCCGGTCACTTTCGACGCGGGCTGCGTCAAGGCTGTGCGGGATGCGGCGGAGCGCCTGGGATATACGCATCGCAATATCGTCTCGGGCGCCGGCCATGACGCTTGCTGGATCAACCGCGTTGCACCCACCGCAATGGTGATGTGCCCCTGTGTCGACGGGCTCAGCCACAACGAGGCCGAGGAAATCACCAAGGAATGGGCAGCGGCCGGCGCCGACGTGCTGTTCCATGCGGTGGTGGACACGGCGGGGATTGTGGGGTGAGATGTTGGCGCCGTACCCCCACCCCTAACCCCTCCCCACAAGGGGGAGGGAGACTTCCGTTGGCACTGACCTCGGCAAATTGCCTGCCTTTCGGCGCCAAAAGGAGAAGTAAGGGCGGGCGGCAGCGTTCCCTCCCCCTTGTGGGGAGGGTTAGGGTGGGGGTCCATCTTCGTAAGAATCCAAATGCGATTGCCCTGCCACAAGGGGGAGGGGGACTAGCAATGCCGACGTCTTTTTCTATGGCGAAAGCTTTGATGGGTTCAGCTGTGACAGCGCGGCACCAAGCCTCCCTCCCCCTTGTGGGGAGGAATTGAGGGTGGGGGTACTCGTCTTGGCACCGACCGCGATCGATCCAGCCGCCATCAAACGTGCAAGAATGTTGCGCCGGAACATGACAGAGGGCGAGCGTAAGCTCTGGTCCGAGCTGAAGGAGTTCCGTCGCCTCTACGGGTTACATGCAAGGAAGCAGGCGCCGATTGGGCCTTACATTGCGGACTTCGTTCTGCACGAGAAGAACCTCGTCATCGAGGTGGATGGAGAGCATCACTTTATGCCGGAGCAAATGGAGAAGGACCGCATACGTGATGCATGGTTTGGCCGACAGGGCTATCGTGTGCTCAGGTTTTCGACTGGAGACTTGGCAAATTCCTTCGATGGTTGCGTCGAGGAGATATTGCGGGAAGTTGGAGTCATGTAGAGGCCGTTCAGGGTTCCTCGACGCTGAACCGACCTGATCAAGCAAGGCGCTCACAAGAAGCGCGAAGAGAATAAGGGAACAACCAAATGTCCAAAGTCATCAAGAATGGCACCATCGTCACCGCCGACCGGACGTGGAAGGCCGATGTGCTGTTCAAGCACGGCAAGATCATCGGCATCGGGCCGGATCTGCATGGCGACCATGAGTTCGACGCCAGCGGCTGCTATGTGATGCCGGGCGGCATCGACCCGCATACCCATCTCGAAATGCCGTTCATGGGCACCTATTCGGCCGACGACTTTGAATCCGGTACCCGCGCGGCCCTTGCCGGCGGCACGACGATGGTCGTCGATTTCTGCCTGCCGGCGCCGCAGCAATCGCTGCTCGAGGCCCTGCAGATGTGGGACAACAAGACCTCGAAGGCGTCCTGCGACTATTCCTTCCACATGGCGATCACCTGGTGGGGCAAGCAGGTGTTCGACGAGATGGCCACCGTCGTCGACAGGGGCATTACCTCGTTCAAGCATTTCATGGCCTACAAGGGCGCGCTGATGGTCGATGACGACGAGCTCTATTCGTCGTTCCAGCGCTGTGCCGATCTTGGCGCGCTGCCGCTGGTCCATGCCGAGAATGGCGACGTGGTGGCGGCGCTGTCGCAGAAGCTGCTGGCGGCGGGCAACAGCGGCCCGGAGGGACACGCCTATTCGCGCCCGCCTGAAGTCGAAGGCGAGGCGACCAACCGCGCCATCATGATCGCCGACATGGCCGGTGTGCCGCTCTATGTCGTGCATGTCTCCTGCGAGCAGGCGCACGAAGCCATCCGCCGGGCGCGCCAGAAAGGCATGCGGGTATTCGGCGAGCCGCTGATCCAGCACCTGACGCTGGACGAGAGCGAATATTTCAACAAGGACTGGGACCATGCGGCGCGCCGGGTGATGAGCCCGCCCTTCCGCAACAAACTGCACCAGGATTCGCTGTGGGCCGGCCTGCAGGCCGGGTCGCTGCAAGTGGTGGCGACCGACCATTGTGCCTTCACCACCAAACAGAAGCGCAACGGCGTCGGCGACTTCACCAAGATCCCGAACGGCACGGGCGGGCTCGAGGATCGTTTGCCGGTGCTGTGGACGACCGGCGTCAAGACCGGCCGGCTGACGATGAACGAGTTCGTCGCGGTGACCTCGACCAACATCGCCAAGATCCTCAACATGTACCCGAAGAAGGGCGCCATCGTCGAAGGCGCGGACGCCGACATCCTCGTATGGGACCCGAAGCGCAAGAAGAAGATCACGGCCAAGAAGCAGCAGTCGGTGATCGACTACAATGTCTTCGAAGGTTTTGAGGTAACCGGCCTGCCGCGCTTCGTCTTCTCGCGCGGCGAACTGTCGATCGAGGAAAACGAGGTCAAGGCGAAGCCCGGCCATGGCGAATTCGTCGCTCGCGAGCCGAACGCGGCGGTCAACCGGGCGCTGTCGACGTGGAAGGAAATTTCCGCGCCGCGCAAGGTGGAACGGACGGGCATCCCGGCGACGGGCGTTTGAGCTTGGCGAGCCACGGAGCGATTATCTCAATGGCCGCGGTGATCCTTGCCGCCGGGCCGGCGGCGGCTGACGTCCTTGCCGGCTCCTTTGGCAATGAGGTCGGTTGCGCTGGTGTACGGCTCGGTTATCAGGACAGCGACGATTATGTCGTGCTGACCGCCGACAGCGTCGAAACCTATGGCACCGGCTGCCAGTTCGCACAGCGACTGACGACGGCGCCTGGCACCCTGTTGTTGAGCTCCACCTGTTTCGCCGAGGGCGAGGAGGGCACGACCACGGATGTCGTCAAGGTCATCAACAGAGGAGGGGACGGTTTCTTCGTGACCATTCCCGGCCTTGAGGAGATCGGGCCGCTGAAATCATGTTCGTGACGGTGCCGATGACGACCGCTGCCTCGATGCCGGCGTCAAGCGACCAACCCGTCCAGTTCCGGCAGCAGGACGACGCTTTCCTGTTCGTTGGGATCGGTTCGGGCAATGACCGCCGAGGCGGGGCCGTCGCTCAGATTGGCCGGCAGATGCGGCACGCCGGGGGGAATATAGAAAAGATCGCCGGCCTTGACCACGATATGCTGTTCGAGCCGGTCGCCATACCAGGTATGGACTTCGCCGGAGAGCACATAGATCGCGGTTTCATGGTTTTCGTGCATATGCGCCTTGGCGCGGGCACCCGGCGGCATGGTCAGCAGATGCATGCAGATGCCGGACGAGCCGACTGTTTCGGCGGCGATACCGGCGAAATAACTCAGGCCCTGCTTGCCTTCATAAGAGCTTTCAGGGCGGATAAGATGGCAAGTCGGTTTGGGCGACATCGGGGCAACTCCGGGCGTCTATCTGATGGGACAAGGGCGCGTAGAACTGGGGCGAGTAAAACTGCGGCGAGTAGGACTGGGCGAGTGGAAAGCAACATCGGGGTAAAATCAATGGGATTCCGGCCGGCGCCGCAGTGGCCGGAAGCGACAGGCTACGGCCGATGACGGGAGTATCGCCAGCCGTTGTTTCGGCAAGCAAGCTTGGCCTGACCTTCCAGACCAATGATGGTCCGGTACAGGCGCTGTCGAATGTCGACCTGACGATCGGCAAGGGGGAATTCGTGTCTTTCATCGGGCCCTCCGGCTGCGGCAAGACGACCTTGCTGCGCGTCATCGCCGATCTGGAGAAGCCGACATCGGGAGCCATCTCCGTCAACGGCATGACGCCCGAGCAGGCGCGCCAGAGCCGCGCCTATGGCTATGTCTTCCAGGCGGCCGCACTTTATCCGTGGCGCACGATCGAGCGCAATGTGGCACTGCCGCTGGAGATCATGGGCCTGTCCAGAGCGGAGCAGGCGGCGCGCATCAAGCGAACCCTCGACCTTGTCAATCTCAGCGGCTTCGAGAAGAAATACCCCTGGCAGCTTTCGGGCGGCATGCAGCAGCGCGCCTCGATCGCGCGGGCGCTCGCCTTCGACGCCGACCTTTTGTTGATGGACGAGCCGTTCGGCGCGCTGGACGAGATCGTGCGCGATCACCTCAACGAACAGCTGCTGGAGCTTTGGGAGCGCACCAACAAGACTATCTGCTTCGTCACCCATTCGATCCCCGAGGCGGTCTATCTGTCGACGCGCATCATCGTCATGTCGCCGCGCCCGGGGCGTGTCAGCGACGTCATAGAATCGACGCTGCCGAAAAAGCGACCGCTCGATATCCGCGAGACGCCGGAGTTCCTGGCCATCGCGGCACGCGTGCGCGACGGCCTGAGGGCGGGGCACAGCTATGATGATTGAGGGCGCGCGCGACGGGCTTGCGCGTTCGACGCAGGAGGTGCCTCCGCCCCGCGAGGGAGCGGTCAACAATGCCTTCGTCATCCTAGGGCGGAGCCGCCGCGAAGCGGCGTGCGCAGACCCTAGGATCCATGCCGTGACATTAGCCGAAAGGCGCAAGCGGTTCAGAATATTCGCCGGGCAGAGCGGTGTGGAGGGAGCCATTTTCAGCACCGTTGCGGAGCGGGGAGGTTACGGCATGATGGGGTGGACGGCGCCCGACGGCATCGGATGTGCCAGAATGAGTTCGTTGAGATCTCAAACAAGGGAGCCGTCCGT
>NZ_JAMYME010000078.1:0-10674 GCF_040318345.1 Mesorhizobium sp. M1169
CCGGCGGGGCCGCCCTCCGCTGGCGCCCGGCCCTGCGGGGCGGCCGCGGCGGGGGCGGGGCCGGGATGCGCGGACCGGCCGCTATGGGCGCGGCCACAACCGACGGAGACACGCCGTGACCTACGAGCTTCCTCTCGACGACGCCTACGAGCCCTACCACGCCTCCTCGCCGACCGACCGCGTCATCCTCGAACTGCAGATGTACGGCCACCGTCCGCATCAGGACGAACCTGATCCTCGGCCACTTCCCGACGACGAGGTGATCCGGACTGGCCTCGCCGGGATCGTCGAGACCTTGGCCGGCATGCTCGGCGACACCAGGCTCGAACCCGATCTCGACGACCTGCTCTGGTCGTTCGCAAACGTCTTCCACCGTGCCGCCGAGCGCGTCGCCCGCAGCCTCGACCGCAACGAGGAGGCCCAGCGCTTGAGCCAGCAGGAACAGGACGGTTCCGAGGTGAAGTCGGTCGAGCTGGAACGGCTCACCGCCGAGGGCATCACCTACATCGAGCGCCGCAACGTGCTGGAAATCATGCGCGATGAGGCTGCCGACCTCTACGAGGCACAAACCGGATCGGCATGGCGGCCGCGCACCGGCTCCAAGGTCTCCCACCAGGCGATGACCGCTTCGGTGATCGACTCCAGAGACTTCCTCGCCGCCCGCCGCCACGCCGAAACCGAGGTGCTCGTTCCTGCCGGCACCAAGATTGCCTTCGCCGGTGGTCTCGACTGCAACGATCACGACCGGATCTGGAACGCGCTCGACAAGGCCCGCGAGAAGCATCCCGACATGGTCCTGCTCCACGGCGGCAGCCCGCGTGGCGCCGAACGCATCGCCGCCTGCTGGGCCGAGAACCGCAAGGTCACCCAGATCGCCTTCAAGCCGGACTGGACCCGGCACGCCAAGGCGGCTCCGTTCCGCCGCAACGACCAGCTTCTCTCGGTGGTGCCCTACGGCCTGATCGTCTTTCCCGGCTCCGGCATCACCGAGAACCTTGCCGACAAGGCGCGTCGGCTCGGCATCCCCGTGTGGCGGTTCGCGGAGGACGGCGCGTGAGCGCCGTTTTCTTGCAAATCTAGAAAATCCAGATAATATGGAGATCGATAAGGAGTCCAGCCATGCGCCAGTTCACGACGGGGGATCTCAACAAGCAGGTTGGCGACGTCACCGACGTTGCCAGCCGCGAACCCGTTATTCTTACCAAGCACCGGAAACCCCGGTTCGTGCTGATGAGTTACGAGCACTACGAACGGATGCGCATCGGCGGCGATCCCCGCCGCGCATACCGTGTCTCCGAGATGCCGGAGGAACACACGGAACTCTTCGCCGCCGAGATCGACCGATTGGCGCGCGGGGAAGGATACGATGAGGAGCGGTAGATTCCTGCCTGGTCAGGTGATCTCCTACCCGTATCTTTGGGCATGGCAACACGAGCGCGGCGAAACGGAAGACCGCAAGAGCCGGCCCACCTGCGTGGTCATCGCTGTCCGCGGCGCAAGAGATGGCCTGACCCATCTCGCGCTCCTGGCGATAACCACCCAGCCACCAACCAGCGATCGGGTCGGTTTGGAAATCTCCACTATCGAGTGCCGCCGCGCCGGTCTGACCGATCTCAAACGCTGCTGGATCGTGGTTGACGAATACAACTACGATATTGCCGAACGCTCCTGGTACATCGAAGCCGACGGTAAGCCCCTCGGTCGTTTCAGCAAGGCATTCATGATGAAAATCGCAGGCGCCTTTATCGAAGGGCGCAGCGAGGGCCGCCGCGTCAGCCGTCTGGATTGACGTTCTCTTTCGCGGCCATGCGCTCGATCCAGGACGTGAGCCTCTGGCTGGCCGACAAAGACCACTAGCTCCAAGCGCGAAGCGCAACTAGCCAGATGCGCGTAGCGCCTCCGGCAGCTGCAGGATCCGGGCGCGCCGGCCTGCGGCCGGCCGGGCTCTCGTCGCGGCGTCCCGCCGCTTCCCGAGCCAGCTTTGCCGTCTCGGCCTTCGGGTGACGATCCCTCGCGCAGGGCCAGGGGAGAGGGCGGCCGGCGCGGGGCGGGGGACGCGGGAGAGAAGGGAAAGTCACCATGTCGATGATATTCATAGGTGGATCACGCGACATATTCGAGCTGCCGGAACCTGCCATCGCTCGCATCGGCGCAATCGTTGCTGCCGAGCACGGCGTGCTGGTTGGCGACGCGCCTGGAGCCGATGCCGAGGCGCAGGGCCTGCTCGCCGGCTACAAGTACGAGCACGTCGGGGTCTTCCATGCCGGCAAGGAACCCCGCAACAATCTGGGCGACTGGGCCGCCTACCATGTTCCTTCTCCTGAAGGAGCTCACGAGCACTGGTTCCACGCCGCCAAGGACCGGGAGATGGTGCGGCGCGCCGACTTTGGGATGATGGTCTGGGACGGCGCATCACCGGGCACGGCCGTCAACGTGCTTCGGCTCGCCATCGCGAACAAGCCGTGCGTCATTTACGATCTGGCCAGGGGCCGGATGGCGACCACGTACAATGTGGAAGACTGGTGCGCGATGCTCCGCCATGCTGATCCGGACATTCGCCGCCAAGCCGAAGCCCGCATGACGCCGGATGAGCGTCTAACGTTGCCAGGATGATGGATGCGGTCCTGCCGACAGGCCCTGCGGGTTCAATCCGATATGTGATCCGGCTCCTCGCCGCCTAACCACTTGTATGAGCGGACGGAGCCGGCCCCTTTCGAAACCGGTCCACGCGCAGAGCCGCGGGGCGTTGTACGGATGGTTCATCTTGACCCGTCTCGCATCTGAAGCGGGTGAAAGTGTGCCGAACATCCTGGCTTGCTTGGTCATCCAACCTGGCTGCGAGGCATCGCCCAGAGGGCGTGAAGTTCGCTGCCAGTCGGCTCCGATCTCGAAACCGCTGTGACGCCATACCGAACGCGCTAGGCGGTTCACGCGCCATGCTGCTGTTTGAGGCATTGACGACGCAGGCGACATGACCCGAGAGGCTGCAGCCTGTTCCTGCGATCCGGCAGCATTGCGTCGGCGGTCAAGCGATGGCGGCCTGAGGTCTTGTCCATCTGCCGCATCCGGGGCCATTCCCGTTTCATGTCGCCTTTGTAGACGACCGCCTGCTTTGTGCGGTCAACCCCCGTTGGGGGTACACTCGGCGAATATTCAGGAAAATTCGATTTCTGTTTTTTGTCTGCGGGCAGGCGAAGGGCCTGCCCGCTATTTTTGGGCAAATAGAATTTTCCAGAATTTTCGCCGAGATGACCGCAGCAGGACGGCCCTCTCCTTTGGCGCCATCGGGAATGGTCCCGATGCAACCGAAGGAGAACTACCATGGCCACCACGATCGCAAACCTCACCACCAAGGCCGACGGCTCGATGGAAGGCGTCTTCGCCACGCTCCGGGTCAATGCCCCGATCACCCTCATCCCGAACACCAACAAGTCGCGCGAGGACGCCCCCGACTACCGGATCGTCAACAAGCGCACGGGCTTCGAGATCGGAGCCGGCTGGCACCGCATCTCCCAGCGTTCGGGCGAGGAATACCTCTCGGTCAAGCTGGAGGCCCCCGAGATCGGCGTCATCTTCGGCAATCTCGCTCCCGCCCCGGGTGGCGAGGAAAACAAGAAGGTCATCCTCTGGAACAACCCCCAGTGAGGCATTGGTGGCCGGCCCCTCGAGGGGCCGGCTTCCCCACCGGCAAAAGGAGGTTGCAATGAGCCGCTACACCATCACTGTCACTGGCACCGTCACCGGAAAAGTCCGCTCGGATCCAGACGCTGTCATCGGTTACGACCCACCGCTTCGCACCTACTTCCTGCAAGCGTTCCCCCACGAAGTGACCGACGAGTCCGCGCTCTGGCTTGGCACCCGCGATCACGCGTCCGAAGCGCTTGAGGATCTTCGCCATGCAGCCATCTCACACGGCTACGACTTCATGCCGCTGTCGCCCAAACTGACCGCAAAGCTGGTCGACGACAAAGCGGCAGCCAGCGGGCGTCCGGTGCGAGACGCAATCCTCGGCGAGGTGCTGAAACACCTCAACCAACCCAAGTAGGCAAACACGTCTCAAGGGCCCCCGACGGAGTGCTCCGTCGCGGGCCCTTTTTTTGCGCGTCGCAAAAGAGCCACGAACATCACCCGTCGCGGCATGCGATAGCGACTCCCGACCGCTGATTATTCCTTCGGCAGTTTGTGCTTATGAATGCGGATATAATCCTGCACAGCCTTTCGCAGCAGTTCGGTCATGCTGTGCCCGTTGCTGATCGCCAGCAACTTGAACTGCCGCTGCTCCGCAGCCGTCAGGTAGTAACCGCAGCGGATCATCTCCTCCTCGCGAATCTTCTTTCCGGCGATGGGGTCCTTTTTCTGACCCTGCCGCAGCAGCTTGCGAAAATCGGGCCCGGCTGCCGGGGACGGCTTTGTCGGTTCCTGCATCTGTGGCGTAGCTTGCTGCCTGGTCCCTGACGTCTCGACCTTTGGTGGGATGAACAGGCTCGGCAGCGCTGGCGGCTGCGTGGAGATGGCCTTCATCATGCGGGCTTTCTTGTCGTCACCGGGTTTCGGCGCGGTTTCTTCACTCATGCCGCGTTCCTTGTGGCTTCGATGAAGGTTTGCAGAAGGTCGTCAAAGACCCCTTCGCTCTCGGCAACCGCCTTCGCGTCAGGCAGCTCGGGGCTGTAAAGGGTCTGCCCGGTCTGAAGGTCGCGGTAGGCAACGCGATTGTGCAGGACGTGTTCTGCAATGGGCGTGCCGTTGGCCTGGATGATGGCGCGCAGTTCGGTCAGAGCTCGCGCCCTGCCATCGATGATGGTCTGCTTGGTCAGCACGAATATCGCTGGCAACGGTCTCCCCCGGCTCTCGACCGCCAGTGGGATGTAGTGGTCGGTGATCTGGATGGCGGCGGTCACATCGTCGAGGGCAAAATAGACCGGCACGACGACAATATCGGCGGCGAAGAGCCCGGCCATGAGGTTATCGTTTGTGGTGCCTTCCGTATCGATCAAGACGACCGAGCGTTCACCGTTGTGAGTGGCTGCCGCGCGGAGGATTTCCTGCGGGGTCATCGCGCTCACTATCTGGAGCGTGTCAGGACAATTGCCAGCGTCGCCCAGCATCTGGAACCAGCGATTCATGTTCTGCCGCCGATCGCCGTCGATAAGGGTGACCGAATAGCCCCGATGCAGCGCGACGGATGCGAGGGCGCGCAGCATCGTCGATTTGCCAGTGCCGCCCTTGGGGATCGCAGCGGATATGATCATGGGGGCCTCCTTCCGGCGTTGTCTCCTTGTTTCCATGTTAACATGGAAACAAGTCAACATGGAACAATATCACGGTCGAGACATGGTGACATAGTCAACGGGGAAGACTGGTTTGGCAACCCAGGCGCGCACCAATAAGGGCTCGTTCACGGTGCGGTTTTTGCGCAGCTGCTATCTGCAGCGAAGGAATAGGTCCGGTGGCCCATCGACTGCGCATTTCCGACTACGCATCAGAGGGCGGATGTTTCCATGTTAACATGGAAACAAGTCCTCAACGCATCATAGACACACTACATCAAGTCACGATGGAAACACATCGCGACCGGCCCGCTGCGGTTGACAACTGGGCTGGTGAGAAAGGAACGTCGGCTTTGTCCTTTTCCATCTCCTCTGGCAGGATAGCCTATTTTGTGATACACACAAAATAGGCGGCGCGGCCCTGTCGGGCCTTAGCGCCCGCAAGCGGGCTTGAGAGATGGATGCAGGCGCCCAGAAAGCAGCGGTACAGAACGCGTCACGACGCTACGGCGAGGTGACGCACATCCGGTTTTCGGCTGACGAGCTGGCCAACCTTAAAGCCATTGCGGAGCGAGACGGCGTTACCGTCAGCGAGGTCGTCCGGCGTCTGGTGCGGGCAGAGGTCGGGCATCTGCCTATCGCATCAGAGGCGTTGCGGCCGGCGATCGTGGACATGACCGATCAGCTGCGGCGCGTTGGCATCAATTTCAATCAGGCCGTGCGCGCCATGAACGACGGCCGTGTTGCCCACGATGAGGATCTTGAACAGGCGCTGGTCGCCGTGGGCAACCTGGTGCGGCAGTTTCGCGAGGAACTGAAGGCGATGACTGGCGGGTCACGCAAGGCGAGGGAGGCCAGGCCATGAGCGGTCGTCTTGCTGGCTACGCGGCCGAAATCGAACGCTATCTGCGGGGCGAGTCCGGCGTGAAGCGTGAGGAGCTCGACGACGACAAGTCCGTGACGGGCATCCGACGCGCGGCCGGTGAATTCCAGGTGATGAAGAGTTATGAGCGGACCGGTGGCGGCGGACGCCTCGGGCAAGGAGGCGGCTCGACGGCAGGTGGCGGCAGGAGCGCCCATTGTTCGTCGCCGGGAGGATTGGGGGCGGCGGGGAGCTCCATGTCCAGCAGGGCACCGAAGTCCACTGCTGCTGCGAGTTCGCCCAAGGCCGCTAGCGCGCCGATCATGATCTATGGCGTCACGCTCGCCGGTTTCCGGCCGGAAGAGGAGGAGGAAGACTGGAAGCGGCGCGGCGGCGGTGGTCGTGGTGCTGTTCGTCCGAGCGGTACGGCACGAGCGGCGCGGACGGGCTATCAGGCGCGGGCCGTGGCGGCACGGGCAGGCTATGCGGCGGGCGCGCAGCCTGCCGTGTTCAAGGTCATGCCCAATCCGCCATCGACCAAGGAAGCTGCCGCCCGGCTGCTCAATTACATCGGGAAGCGCGAGGACGAAAAAGGCGAGAAACACGACATCGAGATTTTCGACGAGGACGGGCAGGTGCTTGCGACAGGTGCCGCAAGAAAGGCGTTCCTGGAATCGTTTTGCGAGACGTTCGAACCGCCCTTGGAAAACACCAATTTTATCGAGGTTCGCTTCGATCTCGCTAGCGAGGTCACCGATGCCGCCTTGAGCGAGGCGCTGAGCAAGGCCTTCGGGGCAAAACCGTTCATCTATGCGCAGGATGGACAGACGGTGGAGGTTTACGCGCATACCGATGAGCGGGCCGGACCGCTTGCCAAGGTGCTCGCCGGCGGTCGGGAAAAAAATTCGCGCAGCAAGGCGCTCGACAAGATCGAAGCGCGCCTGTCTGAAGCCATGGGCGAGGCGGGGGTGGTCGCCAAGGCAGAGGTAACGGCGGCCGTGAGCCGTGAACCCAAAGCGAAATATTTCCTGCAGAAGTTCATCCGCACCCACAGCCACATCCGCCACGCAAATGGCGAGCCTGTGCCTGCTGTGAAAAGCTCCACCAAGGCGGCGGCTTCGATCTATGAACAATGGCGCCCGCAGTTTTCGGGGCGTGAGCGGCGCAATGCCTATCACCTGCTTTTCTCGGCAAGAGCCGGCACCGATGCCAACGCCGTCATGGCTGCGGCGCGCGCCGTGCTCGAGGAGCGAGCGCCAGGATACAAGTTCGTCCTGGCGCATCACAAGGACACCAAGCACGTCCATATCCATGCGATGGTGCAGGCACGCTCTGCCGACGGCGAGCGCCTCAAATTCAACAAGCCAGATCTGGTGGCCTGGCGCGAGGCCTTTGCTGAAAAGGCACGCGAGAACGGCATTGCGATGGTGGCGACGCGGCGCATGGACCATGCGATGACGCGTCCGTTCACGAAGGAGCATGCCGGAGCCTACAGCCGCGCCCAGAGCGATCCGCGCTACCAGGTCAGCGCCAGGACGATCGAGCGGGTGGAGGCCAAGCGGCAACGCCGTTTGGATGGGCAATCCCTTGTCGTGAACGGCGATGCTATCGCTGCCGCATGGCAAAAGACTGTGACGACGATGCGGGCCGCGGGCGTAGTCGGTCAGGCTCTCACGGCAGCGGAGTCGATCGGCAACAATTTTCTGCAGTTCCGTCGCGACCGGACAGGGGAGGGGCAGCCAGGTCCTGCCGCGGGTCGCGGAGCTGATCAATCGGGGCAAAAGTCTTTCCTGTCCCATCCCGGTATGAGAGAATTGAATGCACTGCTAGGAGATTTGAACATGGCGCAAACCCCCTTGGAAATGCGGCGTCAGATGGCCCGCGTCAATCAGGCTCTGGACAACATGCGCGAGACGCTGCCGCCGGCCCATCAAGGACAGTTCGAACAGTATCGTGAAGAGGTGAACGACAAGATGCACGACCGTCTCGCGCGGCTACAATTCGAGCGGCAGCAGCAGCGTCGTGGTGGTGGCGGTGGCGAGCCGATCCCCGAGCGCGAGCCGCGAGGGCGAGACCTTCCAACTCGAGACGATCCCCGCGAGCCGGAGCAGCCGCGCACCGGCACCGAGCAGGAGAAGGTGGCAGCCAAGCAGAAGGACGCCAACAAACAGAAGGCACGGCAGTCGGAAGAGCAGGACCGCAAGACCCAGCGCTCAAATGATAACGATTACGAGCGCTGAGCCGAGCTCACTGCCGCCTGCGGCTAAAGAGACCGAGAGTGTTAGTGACCTCATGTGCCGAGGCCCATTTGGCGCCTACGAGATTCAGGATGATGGCCACGCAGATCTCACGCCGCGCATGATCTTGAAATCTGCTTTGTGCCGCATTGCAGGATGGACCGAAGCTAAGGCTGTGACAGGCTGGTTTTCAGGTCCGTCCAGGTAACCGCAGCGCCATTGGATCGATCGGTGACGGGCTCGAAGCCCGGTCGTAAGTTTGCTGATGGGTTAGGGTCCGGACTCATAACCGTCGGTCGACTGCGCTGGCGGCTCTGGTTGCCGTTAATCGCGGGGCGCTGAGCGGGGCTCGATAGGATCAACCGAACCTGCGATACTCAAGGCAATCTGTTGGAGTGATGATGCGCATCGTAACCCGTCTCACTGATCGGCTTAAACTGCAGCATCCGATCATCAGCGCGCCGATGGCATTCGCATCGGGCGGGGAACTCGCAGGTGCGGTCAGTTCAGCCGGAGGGCTTGGTCTTATCGGCGGCGGCTATGGCGACGCTGATTGGCTGACGCGAGAGTTCGAGCGATCTGGCAACCGACCTGTCGGCTGCGGCTTCATAACTTGGTCACTCGCCAGGAACCCGCGCCTGCTCGATAAGGCCTTGGAGCGGCGACCAAGTGCGATTTTCCTATCCTTTGGCGACCCGGCGCCTTTTTCGCCGGCGATACGGGCCGCCGGGGTCCCCTTGATCTGCCAGGTCCAGAGCCTCGACGACGCGCGCCGCGCTCTTGATGCCGGAGCCGACATTGTCGTCGCCCAAGGCGCGGAAGCCGGCGGTCACGGTGAGAAGCGAGCGACATTCACATTTGTTCCGGAGGTCGCGAACTTGGTACGGCGACGGGCGCCGGACACGCTCATCTGCGCGGCCGGTGGCATCGCCGATGGTCGTGGGCTTGCAGCGGCGCTGATGCTTGGCGCTGATGGCGTCGTGATGGGATCACGTTTCTGGGCCTCGTTGGAGGCTCTCGTTCATCCAAATCTGCACCAGGCTGCCCTTGCCGCGACCGGAGACGACACGGTTCGAACCTCGGTGATGGACCTAGCGCGCCGCCTGGATTGGCCATCGCGGTTTTCACTGCGCGTTCGGAAGAATGCTTTTACGGAAGCCTGGCACGGCAATGAGGCCCATCTCCTCGCCGACATTGACGCGCAGTCCGCTGCCTACCGGGAAGCGTGGGCAAGCGGCGATCCCACAATAGCCGCGATCATGATTGGTGAGGCCGCCGGCCTCATCCACGACATCGAGCCGGCGAGTGACATACTCCTTCGCACCGTTTCTGAAGCGATCACCCTGCTTCAGGGCGCAAGTTCGCTTCTGTTTGTCGAGGACAACTGTCACAGCCAGTAACTGACCGTAGCGGCTAGGCAGACGGCAGCGAGGAAGTTCGTGGCCGATCGATCGTATCTGGTGGCGATGCGGCGGAAATCCTTGAGCCGTCCGAACATGCGCTCGATGGCGTTGCGATCACGGTAGAGGAACGGGGAGAAGCAGTTCTTCCAGCGCCGGTTGGCTTCGGCGGAATGTTCGGCATCGCCCCTTTAGCCTAGACCTGTGGCGAATGGCATTGGTATCATAGCCCTTGTCGGCGTGCAGGATCGGGCTCTTGGGCATCTGCTCCAGAAGCAAATCTCCGGCGCTGCAATCGGCGACCTGGCCACCGGTCAAGAGGAAAGCGATCGGGCGGCACAGGCCATCGGTCAGGGCGTGGATCTTCGTGGTTCGCCCACCGCGCGACCGGCCGATCGCCTGATTTTGCTCCCCCCTTTGCCGCCAGAAGCGCAGCGATGCGCCTTCACGGCCGAAGAGTCGATCAGGACCTCAGCCGGAGGACCGCCAGCCGAGGCCAGGGCGTGGAAGATGTCGACCCAAACGCCTTTGGCAGCCCATCGGACAAAGCTATTGTAGAGCGTCTTTCTCGGCCCGTAGACTTGCGGGGCATCGACCCAGCGGCCGCCGGACTTGAGGACATGGACGATGCCGCTAATCGCTCGGCGGTCATCGACTCTTGGCTTGCCGCGCGTGTCGGTTGGCAGCAGCGCCTGCGGCCGCGAAACCTGCTCCTCCGTCAGCCAGAAATAATCGCGATTCATTTGTGGCCTCCCTTTGGAGACCGTGACTCATAAAACCACCGTCAGTGGAATCCCTTTATGGGTCCGGATCCTAGCCTGAAAAATTCATGGGGGTTGGTGGATGTGGCGCAAGCCGTTGAAATGACGTAGGATTTGGTTGCTTAAGCCGATCCGAACCATTTCCCG
>NZ_JAMYME010000079.1:0-10340 GCF_040318345.1 Mesorhizobium sp. M1169
CAGGACACGACAGCCAACACCGCCGCGCCGGGCCAGGTGAAAAAGACCGACGAAGGTTGCTGATTGGCACATCGGCTCAGGTTGGGAATCACCAGCGTGTGGCTGGCTGATCTCCCCCGACCACCGCCTGAACTCAACTCGGCTGGCGAGCAAGTTCCCGCCAGCTCAACGTTCTGATGCTGAAAATACTGGACCAGATCTATGCGGTCTCACCGTTAGCGCCAGCGAAGCGACGACACCGGGGCGGGACAGGCGGGGCCGCTACAGCTCCAGGCTTGTCTTCCCGGTGCGCACGGCGTCGACGACTTCGCGCATCGAGTCGAGGACGAGCTGCCGACGATCCGCATGCGGATCAGCAACTCAGGGTCGATCGAGGGACGGCCGACCGGGCAGGCCGCACCCTAATACCCAAGCGGAAAGGCCACGCCCACGCCTGGACACGGCCCAGTGTATATCGGCGGGCTGCTTGCCAATGAGCTCTAGTGATGTCGAGCGCCCGCTGCGCCGATATGAGCGTGGAGGCCAAGAACAGGCGTATCAAAGGTCTGGCCTGATCGCGCCGGCTGATGATGCGCATAAAGGCCTGGGGGCCAGGCATCAGCGGCTCGGCCGTCGCCACGATCTCGGCCTGCCGCCACTTGTAGAAGGGCGCCAGATACTGGCGGATGGCCTTTAGCGTAGCGTCATGCTGGAGCGCCAACGGATCGGGATCGATGCCGTCAAAGGCGACAAGACCAAGTACCCAGGACGGAAGCCAGCAGCGATGGGGAAGCGCGACAAGATCGTGAAGTTGGATGCCGAGGGCATGACCAGAACAGCGATAGCCAAAGGAACTGGGGGTCAGTGAGCGGAGCGTTTATCCGGCGCTTCAGGGGACCGGTGAGCGCCGATAGGTGACCACTAGGACTACGAGGCGAATTAGGCCCCACCAGACTATGAAACGCTCCTCTCCCAAGCTGACCCGCGCTCTTCCGTATCTTGACCCTCAGCTTCAGACGCCTGTCGAGGAAGTGTTCGACGCTGGCCATCACCCGTGCGCCCGCACGCTCGCTGCGAACATAGAGGGCAGTCGTCGGCGTAGCGAACGAAGCAGTGCTTGCGTCGCTCCAGTTCCTTGGCGAGTTCGTCCAGCATTCCGACTTTGAAACATGGCTGATTTCCACACAGTCGCGGCGGGGCAAGACCGGCTTTTAAGCGGTTGAGACGGATCATGGATGGTCGCTGGCTCTGGATGACGGAAACGGATCAAAACGACGGCTGGATGCTCTGCATAGCCAACGAGATCACAATCTGCGGCTTCGGAAGCGAGGCTAGTCTCCATGACGTCAGGGCACGCCGCCGCTTCCGGTCTGCCAGTCTGGCGCATGTGTCAACAGTTCCGAGCCGAAGCACTGCACCGCCCCAGCCAAAGAAAGTTGGCTCGCCCGACTGGCAGAAGAAGGCCTCGATGCTTCGCGCCTTCGCGGGGCCGTCAGCCAGACCATCGCCGGTGAGCCGCCGAAGGAACGTGGCATCCTTGCCGCGCTGCGCCGATCCCGCTGCCGGAGCCGATCTCCAGGTCAAGATCTGATGCGACATCTGCTCGATACAAACCGCCTCGGAGCCCCTGCTCTAAAGGACGGCCCAACGAAACGACCATAATCTTTTCATCTCCTCCCTCACAGCCGTCGAATTCGTCGCGGTGTGCTTGAGAAGCCGTCGGGCAAGCGGCGTGACGAGCTCGAAAAATAGTTCGCGGCGTCGGACGGTGCACAGATGCTTTTTGCCGGCCGGGTCCTGTTGTACGACGAGAGGATGGTCCGGCTAGGCAAAGTGCCGGGCCCAAGGAGAGCCAGCTCAGCCTCAATCGAATCGGCCAGCGGTTCTTTGAAATTCGCGGTAATCCACATTCATGCAACCACTGCCCTTGTCTTCGCGTTTAGCTGCGTTCAATCGTGGGGAGCGACAAGAATGCGGGCCTTCAGTCCAATTACAATCTGCCTCAATCGCAACCTGACGGTGGTCGCGTCCATAGCCGACGCAATGAAGGTGCTTCAGCAACCATGGCCTAGAATGGGAAAGCTGGGGCGGCTCAACGCGATCCGAATGGTCGAGGAGTCCCTCGCCGGGCATTGCAGCCAGCAAGCTGCGCTCGAGGCCTTCAAGGCGGCGGCGGCTGAACAGGGACTCCTTAGAACAAGAGGGACCACCGCAGGTCTGGGGAAAATTGCGCGGATGGTTGAAGATCTGATGTGAGGTCATGCCGGCCTCGCTAACACTGAAGAGCCGCCCCACTTGAAGCCCGAAATACTGCCTTCTCCCGCGGCAGCCGAAACGCCTCAAAACGGGCTATTAGCCTGGACGTGAGAAGGCCCTGGCTTCGTCCGGGACAGCCAGGACCCAAGTCGCGGCGGTGGCAACTAATCTGGTGGTGGCCGTCAGATGGTTCAGCCAGGTCGGCACGAGAACCGAAGATAACCGGGACTGTGCCGGCGTCGGCATTCGCAAAGAGGGGCACTCTGCATCGTTCTCGATGGCTAATCAGCAGGAAGGAACGTCTTGGCCTCTTTGGCAGCAGCCTCGAAGGCCTGACGGACCTCCACCGGGGTCAGCCGCCCCTAAAATGCGTCGGCGCAGGACTGGATCGCCAGCTTCCACTTCGGTCCCCTCTTCGGCCACTTCATGTTCCTCGGCGGCTCCCTTGACGTGGCTCACCCCGTAGGTGAGCCCAGGTCGGTTGGCCCTGACGTAGACCGGAGGGGATAACCAGTGGAGTGCCATGAGGGGGAACTTAGGCGGGAAGAGCCCGTTGACCAACCCAGCTGTAGGCGCGGATAGGGGAACGATGTAGGCCCCTCGCGGGTTTAGAGGTTGCAGCGGTCGTTCTTCGGATGTGCAGCCGCTCCGTCGCCTCTCCTTGCTGGCGGCGGGCTCCGCAAAGCGCGGTGTTGGTCGGAGACAATAGAACCTTATACCGCAATCCAACTTAGCTAGTTGTAATGTCCCCTCCTCTTTTGCAGCAGCCAGGAACGCCCTGCAGGCCTCCTCCGGCTCCATCTGACGCTGCCCCCAGTTTCTATCCATTTTTGAGTTCCTCAGCCCTCCAGGAACGCCAGAAGCGCCGCATTCACCGCGTTGCTCTCTTCGCGTTGAACCCAATGCGTCCCTTTCTCGAAAGTCTGCACGCGGCCATCGTCGCAAAGGGCGAGACTGCGCTTGGCCAGCCCGGATTCTAGAGCCTGGTCCTGCATCCCCCACATAACAAGAGTGGGCGTCGTGATCCGCTCCTTCAAGCTCGGGCGAAAGGGCAAGGCGCGATACCAGTTGAGCATGTTGGTCAGCGCCCCCGGCCGCTCCCAAGCCTGCCGATATTCTGCAATCTCCTCTTCTTCGAAGGCGCCTTCCCGGCTGGATGTCCTAAGTGCTCGTGCGAGCAAGGCGGAGCGCCGCGCACCCAAAACGGCTTCGGGCAGCAAGGGGATCTGGAAGAAAACCACGTAACTGCTCCGCAGAAACTGCGTCGGAGATCGCAGGGCATGGGTCAACAGCACCTCGGGATGGGGCGCATTCAGGATGACGAGCTTGTCCAGGCGATGAGGCAACTTTGCCCCGGCGGCCCAAGCGACGATGCCGCCCCAGTCATGGCCGACGAGGTGAAACCTTCCGATGCCGAGCGCGTCGGCCAGGGCGACGACATCGCCGATGAGCTTGGGGAGCGTGTACTCGTGGATGCCCTCGGGCTTGTCGCTGGTGTTGTAGCCCCTCTGGTCGGGAACGATGACCCGATATCCGGCGGAAGCGAGCGTACGGATCTGCCGTCTCCAGCCGATCCAGAAGTCCGGGAACCCGTGCAGGAGCATGACCGGCTTACCCTCGGCAGGCCCGGCCTGAACGACATGAAGCCGAATGCTTCCGGCGTTGACGAACTGATGTTCAGGCGCGAGTGAGATCATGGCTGGTAACGTGGGTGTCGTTAAAGTGATCCAGCACAATGAGGATTTAGATCAGGCTGCGTCGTCCCGACAAGATGCACGCTCAGCCGTCGCATCCCCCGGCCACATGGGCATGGGAGCCGAAGGGCCAAGTGGGGATGGCGCAGGTGTTGGTACAGGCGGCGGATGTTTATTTGTAAGCGCAGGTCTGCACCTGCATCCTTTGGCGCTATTATACGTTTGCCCCGCGAAGAAGATGCTCCGGACCGGCGGCCATGTCGAAGAAAACAACCGAGGACGCTTACGAAGGTCAAGTGCAACTTGAGCGGCGGGCCGAACGGGAGAGCCGCGGACGCAATGCCGAATGGCCGTCAGAGATTCCCAGCCGCGGCTGGAAGGACGTGCTGTGGCGGGTCTTCGCTGAGCTCACCGAGGACCGTGTTATGCTTATCGCGGCCGGGGCCGCATTCTATCTGCTTCTTGCCCTCTTTCCAGCACTTGCCTCCTTCGTGTCCATCTACGGTTTCGTCGCCGATCCTCAGACCATCGCTGAGCACATTGCGTTCCTTGGCGGCGTACTGCCTTCGGGAGGGCTGGATATTATCAGATCTCAGCTTGCGTCCTTGGCCGCTCAGAAGGCTGGCGCGCTCAGCTTCGGCTTCATCTTCGGCCTTGCCGTCGCACTGTGGAGCGCCAGTAACGGCATAAAGACGCTATTCGAAGCCATGAACATCGCCTACGAGGAGAGTGAAAAGCGCGGCTTCATCCACCTGAATCTCCTGGCCTTGGGCTTCACGCTTGGCGCCATCCTCATTGGTATCGGCTTTATCATCTCGGTGGGGATTGTGCCGGCCATGCTTGTGCTGCTGAACCTCGGCGGCTGGACCGAAGCCCTTGTGCGGATCCTTCGGTGGCCGATGATGCTGATCATGGTGGGCGTCGGGATCACGCTGATTTACCGCTACGGGCCCAGCCGGGAAAGGGCAAAGTGGCAATGGGCGACATGGGGCGCCTTCCTCGCGGCTGTGGTCTGGATCGCAGTCTCGATAGGCTTCTCCTATTATCTTGAAAACTTCGCCAACTACAACGCCACGTATGGAGCCCTTGGGGCAGTCATCGGCTTGATGATGTGGACTTGGATTTCTGTGATTATCCTGGTTGTAGGTGCGGAGCTGAATTCCGAGATGGAGCATCAGACAGCGATGGACACCACAACAGGTGCGCAGCAGCCGATGGGTGCGCGAGGTGCCACGGTCGCCGACACACTGGGCGGATCGGCCGATGCCGCCGACCAGCAGTCGCGTTTGGACGAGCGCAACGCGTAGCGCGCAGATCACTTTGCACGCCATCGTCAAGCGGCTGCAGCCGAGCGTGGCCCAGCAACGGCTCAAGGCGCTGGTCGCCCGGCTTGCCCAGGTGACTGGCGATCTCACCATCCAGAAGCAACGCAAAAGCACCGTCGCCGATGCCGAAACCTCGCCAGCCTCGACGAGGTCATTGTTTTGCTCAAGCGTCAGAGCCGCCGACTTGAAGGGCGAGATCGCCTCGCTAATCGACGACGATCCGCTGTGGGCCTGTCTCGATCAGGTCTTCGGTTCGGTCAAGGGCCCCGCGTACTCCTGATGGCCGAGTTGTCCGAGATTGACACCTTTCCAATAAGGCCATCGCCAAACTCGTGGGCTTGGCGCCGATCGCCAATGACAGCGGCAGGCGCAGCGGTCGAAGACCTGTGCGCGGCGGCCGTAAAGGTCCGCGCTCCATCCTCTTCCTCATCGCGCTCACCGTCGCCAGATATGATCCCCCCGCGCCTTCAGGCAGGAAAGGAAAAGATGATTATTCGCATTGCGCCCGCCCGCAAGCTACCCATCATTCCCAATGCAAAAGCACGCGATGCGCGCCACGAGTTCGCAAACGCAACTTGACACCCCAGATAGTCACTCATTGGGAACCAACGGGCCTTACCTCCGTTTGCTCCTCGAATGGAGGAAACCATGAACAACCGGAATTCTGAACGGCATCCCCCAACTGCGCTAAGAGCTGGTGACGGTACCCCGGAAGACATAGGAGCGACCGTAAGCGGCACGTTATCCAAAGCGTCCGACATAGCGCAAGGGGCAGCGGAAACCGCCAAACGGGCTGCCGTTGGTGGCGCGTCCACCGTGACCAATCAGGTTAAGGAGATGTTGGACCGTCAGGTCGGCAGCGGCGCCGAGGTGATGGGCCAACTGGCGAGTTCGACTAAGCGTGCGGCCGAGGACCTCGACGCAAACGCACCGATAGTCGCTGGGGTCGTGCGCACTTTCGCGAATAGGCTTGATGGATACGCAGACGACCTGCGAGACAGGTCCGTCGATCAGCTGGTTCTTGCAGCGTCCGATTTGGCGAGGCGCAAGCCGGGTTTGGTGTTTGGGCTGGCCGCAGTAGCGGGTTTTTTGACATTCCGCACACTGAAGAGCGCGCCTCCCGCACCAGAGTCCATCAAGGAAAGGCGGCAGGGAGCGAACTGATCTGATGGCACAGGAACAACTGAAGAATTCGCCTCTCCCTCAAGCATTGTCGGCAGTGTTGGCGGACGTCGCGGACCTCTTTCAAAAAGAGTTGCGCCTGGCGCATGCGGAGCTGTCCGCCAACGTCTCAACGAAGCTCCAAGCAGGTGTGTGGATGTCTGCTGCTGGCGCGCTGGGAGTGGTCGCCGCTCTGCTTCTAATGCAAGCCCTCGTACTTGGAATCGCCAGCTTAGGGATAGCCCTGCACTGGTCGTGTCTGATCGTCGCGGCCGCAACGGGCGTCGCCGCTGCTTTCGCCTATTATAGGGGCCGGGCTGATGCGCAAAAACAACTTCTGCCGACACACTCCATTAGCCAAATAAAGCAGGATATTGCGACAACCAAGGAGCAACTAACATGAGCCGCAATTCACAGGTCCAGGATTTTGGAACGAAAGAATGGCTTCTCAGCTCCGCTAGGAACAATCCCGAAGGCCTTCTGCTCGTCGCAGCAGGGTGCGCGCTGCTAATGCGCAGCCGCGGTTCAAGTGCCGGGCATCGCGAGCAATCCCGTGGAACCAACGGGCGCCAAAATGCTCCGCACGTACGCACCGCCAGCGGCGGGGCGTCAAAAACGCAGGAAGAGGCTAGCGAGACAGCTGAGGCCATGCGCGACAATTTAGCCGGCATTGGGGAGAAGGTGAGTGAAACCGCAAGTCACTACGCATCATCGGCCGCGGCATACGCAGAACAGGCCGGTCGCACCGTATCCGAGAAGTCAGGGCGCGTGGTGCAGCAAGCCCAATCAACGTTCCAGGACACGATTGGCCGCATGGTGGAAGAACAGCCATTGGCTTTTGTCCTGGCCGGCTTCGCAGCCGGTGCCGCTATAGCTGCTGCTTTACCGGCCAGCGATGTCGAGAGGCGCACGCTCGGCCCTGCAGGAGAGCGATTGACGGATGCTGCTGAAAAAGCTGGGGACCGCTTGAAGTCTTCGACAGCAAAGGCGGGCGAACGGCTCAAGAGCGTCGCCGAGGAACGTGGGCTGAATTCGGACGGCCTCAAGGAGGTGGCGAGGGACGTTGCGGGCGCCTTTGGAAGCGCCTTGTCAGAAGAGCAATCAAGTGAACCCGTGCAGCCGCCTTCGCCAAGCCCAAGTGGATCGAGCGGTTCATCCACTCCGGCCGCCAAGCTGCAACCGGGCAGCGCCACCCCTTCGGAAGGAATAACGGCCAAATCGCAGCGGTCAGGCAACGCTCGGTCGAGCAAACCTGCCCGCCCCGGTGGCAAGAGAGATTTATGATGGCCGATCCGCAACTTGAGCATCTTGAATACGAAGTTGAGGCTGCCCGGGCTAAGCTCGCCGAGGACTTGTCGACACTTCGGTCGCCAAACACGCTCTCCGAATTTACCGATGATTTGAAACACGAAGCGCTTGAGGCAAAGGATGCGCTGGTAGAGAAAGCAAGAGCCTCAATGCAATCGGTGGCGCAGGCGATTATTGACGATCTCAAGGCCAAGGCGGCTGCCAATCCGAGCGCTGCTTTGGCGATTGGGGCCGGTTTGGGGTGGCGTTTCCTCCGCCATCCGCCGATCGCAACCGCACTCGTCGGAGCGGGATTGATCAGCTTGTTGCGGACCAATTCAGCCCGGCCACCCGGCGAGCAGCAGGTGGATCACCTATCGTACGCCAAGGAGCGCCTGAAGGAGCAATCTAGTGATTTGGCGGAAAGCGTCAGTGATTTCGCTCTTGAAACGGCTGGTAAAATAAAACGCGAAGCTGCCGAGTTGACCGGCGTGGCCAAGGAAACTGTTAAAGAGAAGACAGAACGTCTAGCTGCGGGTATCCGCCATAGCGGCGCTGGGGCGCACGAGGGCGAGACTGCCGCAAGAGCATCCGCACCCTTCGATGAAGCTTCGTTAGCTATTCAAGACGCATCGGGCAATGAGCATACCGAGGACAAACTCCTTCTGGCGGCGGCAGGTTTGGCAGTCGCCGCGGCTGTCGGCTTTGCCTATCAACTACGTCTGAATGAGCAGATGGACACCGACCGAACTGGATGAGCGTAGACAGAGGTCATTGCAGAGAAACAGTCGTCCTGAAGGCAAAGTATGATGCCGCGCTGACATTTATCGAGTCCCGACGAGTTCAGCCATCGGATTGCATATTCTGGAACCACGGACGGCGCGATGACGATGCGCACGGCGGAGAAGACAAAGCGGTCCAACCCCTTCGAGCATGGTGATCGTCGGCCGGTCGGTCACGGCTCAGCGAAACCGCCAGCGACCGGCTGAAGCGGAATTCACCCCGAAAACCGTGCAAGTGCTGCCGACCCCATAACGTGAGCGCAACGGCGCGCTCTGTCCGCTGTCAGGACGAACTTTCTCCGATCCGGCTTGGCGCTGCCGGTGCCCGCGCACGCAACTGCTCAGTCATGTGGGGCGTTCTCGGGCATTCCGCTATCGCGACCTCGTTTCGAACGTTTTAACACGCCCACTCGAGCTTGATCTCGCCGAGCGCTGCGCTAGCCCTTCCGATCTGGCTATTGCCAATGCGTATTTGACCAGGCTTGCGCAGGCGAACGCTTCGACTCTCTAAGTGACGACGCCGCAATATTAGCATCGCTCGTCGTTGCAATTTCTCGAAATGCGCAACTCGACGACCGCCTGCTAGGCGTGTTCGTTGCCCAGCGTTCACGAAGGGGGACGCGCTAGCGGACGAATCCCGATCACCCAGTTTACGGTTACTGCGTTCCTACCCGATCACCGCTTGGCGCTGTCGCTGTCCGCTTCGGCCCGCGCAAGGAACTGCTCGGTCGTGGAGGGAAGACGGGATTTCAGCCAATCCGCCATCGCGACTTCCTCTTGCAGATTCTCTTCGCAAGCCCGAAGAACCTCGGTTTCGCCGAGCGATCGAGCGGCGGCAATCAGGATCGTGTAGGAGGCGATTTCCATGTGCTCGAACGTGTAGCTCGCGAGCGATCCTTTCATCACCTCGTCTCCAGCGAAGACGCCGCTCAGCGATTGCGCCATCGCCGTCAGCTTACCGCCAGCGTCCTTCATCGTGGATGAACCCTCGTCCATCTGATCGAGACAAGTCTTCAGCCGGGCAGCCTGCTGCTTGGTCTCGTCGAGGTGCTGTCGGATCCGGTCGCTCAGCTCGGGATAGTTCTCGATGCGACCCAACTGCCCGTTCAACATCGTTTCGGCCTGCTCTTCCATGGCATGGGCATCTCTAAGCCATTGGACAAACCATTCGCGGCTTTCTGACATTTCGAATCTCCTTTGCTATTTAAGGAAACTTTCAGAAGAGGACATTGTTCCGGAGTAGAGCCCGCCGAACGGGCCTTGACCGTCGCCGAGGACCAGTGTCGTGGCGGGTCTCAAATTCACCTCGCGAAAAATCCTGCAGCGATGCGTGGAAAAGGCCAAGATCGCGGAAGATCGGCGCAAGGAAAACGGCCCGTGGACGCTCGCCGCTGCGCCGCTCCATCACAAAGTCCAACTGGCACTGGCCGCTTCCTGGCCATCCGACGCGGCGACATACGGCGACATATTGAAGGTCCCGCATGGCATACTGCGACCGCTGCATGTCGTTCCTGGCAAGTAAGAACGGCAAGCAGATGAAGCTACCAGCGCTCGGCGAAGCTGAAGTGGATTCTCGACGAGGCGCTGATCGCGGCCGCTGGCGCTCCGCATTGAGCCTTGTGCCTCACCGCGCCACCGCAGTCACAAGGAACGCGACGGCCTCTCCGCTCGTTGATTGCTTTTCGACTCGAGCCGCCGTCATGAGGTTTCTAATATACGCCGGCCATCCTAAGGCTGACCTACGGCCAGAGTTACAAAAGTTGAACTTCATCGGGGAACACTCCTTCTGTCTGCCTGTTCAATTTGCCAGGCGCATCCCGCGCATTCAGACAGGAGAAAGAAGATGAAACGCATCC
>NZ_JAMYME010000080.1:0-10300 GCF_040318345.1 Mesorhizobium sp. M1169
GCGTCCGGAAGGCAAGCCTTATGAACAGCGCGAGGGTCCACGCAAGCCTTATGCGCCGCGCGGCGACCGGCCGGCAGCTGCCGAAAGCGAGCGCGGCGAGAGGCGCTTCGACCGTCCCAAGCGTGATTTTGGCGGCGATCGACCCCATGGGGCACAAACGGCACAGGCCGCATCGGAAGGCGGCTTCAAGCCGCGCCCGCGTCGCGTCGAGGCAACGGAAGAAGCCGGCGAACGCATTGCCAAGCGGCTGGCGCGTGCCGGCCTGGCCTCGCGCCGCGACGCCGAGGAACTGATTGCGGCCGGCCGCGTCAAGGTCAATGGCAAGGTGTTGTCCTCGCCGGCCTTCAACGTCATGCCCGACGACATCATCCATCTCGACGGCATGGAGATCCCGCCGATCGAGCGCACCAGGCTGTTCCTGTTCCACAAGCCGGCCGGCGTGGTCACGACAAACCGCGATCCCGAAGGCCGCAAGACCGTCTTCGATGTGCTGCCGCCCGGGCTGCCGCGGCTGATGACCATCGGCCGGCTCGACATCAACACCGAAGGCCTGCTGCTGCTCACCAATGATGGCGGCCTGTCGCGCGTGCTCGAACTGCCGGCGACCGGCTGGTTGCGACGCTACCGCGTGCGCGTTCACGGCAAGGTCGAGGAAAGCGCGCTTGCCGGCCTGCGCGAAGGCATTGCCGTCGACGGTGTCTTTTACGGCGCCATCGAAGCGACCCTCGACCGCGAGCAGGGTTCGAACGCCTGGCTGACACTCGGCCTGCGCGAAGGCAAGAACCGCGAGGTCAGGAACATCCTGGGCGCGCTCGGTCTCGACGTGACGCGGCTGATCCGCATTTCCTACGGGCCGTTCCAGCTCGACGATTTGCCGGAAGGCCATGTGCTGGAGATCAAGGGCCGCGTGCTGCGCGACCAGCTCGGCGAGCGCCTGGTCGAAGAATCCGGCGCCAATTTCGATGCCGATATCGCCAAGCCGTTTTCCAACAAGCCGGTCAGGCGTGAGCGCGAAGAGGAGCCAGAGCGGCCGAAATTCACCCGCGACGGCGAACGCCGGCCGATCGGCGAGGGCGGCCTGATCAAGAACCGCAAGCGCCGCGAAGGCAGCCGCGACGAAGCGCTCGGCAAGCTGTCGACAAGCCCTGACAGGAGCTTTGGGCCAAAAAAGAGCTTTGGCGAGCGTGGCCCCAGACCTGAACGCAGCGACTTCGGGGACAAACCCCGCGGCGACAAGCCTCGTGGCGGCTTCGGTGGGAAAAAATCCGAACGCGAGCAGCGGCCGATCGAGCCGCCGGGCCAGCGCAAGGCCAATGTCTGGATGGCGCCGGGCGCACGGCCGATCGGCAAGGGCAGGGCGGAGGCAGACGCCGCCAAGGCGGCGGAAAACAAGGCGCGCAAGGCATCGTTCAAGCCGTCTTACGGCAAGCCCGGCGGCAAGCCGCAAGGCGGCGGTGCAAAGCCGTTCGGCAAACCGCGCGGCGAGCGCCCGGATGGCGGTGGCGACCGGCCGCGCGGCGGCCCGAAGGGAAGCAATGCGGATCGTCGGCGGTGAGTTTCGCGGGCGTCCGCTGGCGACGCCCCGCACCTTTGCCATCCGCCCGACCACCGACCGCACGCGTGAGGCGGTCTTCAACGTGCTGGCGCATCGCTTTCCTGAAAAACTGGACGGCGCGCGCGTGCTCGACCTGTTCGCCGGCACCGGCGCGCTCGGCCTCGAAGCGCTGTCGCGCGGCGCCTCCTACGCTGTCTTCATCGAAGAATCCGCCGAAGGGCGCGGCCTGATCCGCACCAATGTCGAGGCCTTCGGCCTCACCGGCCGCACCAAGATATTCCGCCGCGACGCGACGGGCTTGGGCGAGGCAGGCACCATCGCCGCATTCGGCCTTGTCTTCGCCGATCCGCCCTATGGCAAAGGCCTTGGCGAACGTGCGTTGCGCTCGGCCAAGGCCGGTGGTTGGCTCGCCCCTGGCGCGCTCTGCGTCGTCGAGGAAGCGTCGGCGGCGCCGTTCGAGGCAGGGCCGGGCTTTTCGGTTGTCGACGAGCGCAACTATGGCGAGACGGTCATCCGGTTCATCGAGGCCGCCTGAGTTCGGCTTCCACGGTGGCGCCTTCAAAATGACGAACAATTCGCTTTGCCTCGACCAGCAACCCCGCCTATCGTCCCACCACAAACCGGAGCCATCTATGACATTTCAGGCTGAATGGCTGCGCGGAACGCTCTTGGGACTGGCTCTGGTGATGGCCGCGCCGGCTCTGGCGGATAACAATCCTGACGATGGCGTCGTGACCGATTTCCTGCTCGACAACGGCATGGAGGTCGTCGTCGTCCCCGATCACCGCGCCCCCATCGTCACCCATATGGTCTGGTACAAGATCGGCAGCGCCGACGAGCCGCCGGGCAAGTCCGGCATTGCCCATTTCTTCGAGCATCTGATGTTCAAGGCGACCAGCAACCATGCGGCGGGCGAGCTCGACCGTGCCGTCGCCGCCATCGGCGGCTCGGACAACGCCTTCACCTCATACGACTACACCGCCTTTCACGAGACGGTGGTGCCGCAGGCGCTCGGTGAGATGATGGGCTTCGAGGCCGACCGCATGCGCAATCTCATCCTCAACGACGACGTCATCAAAACCGAGCGCGACGTCATCCTCGAGGAGCGCCGCTCGCGCATCGATAGCAATCCGCAGGCGGTGCTCGACGAGGAGATCGACGCCACGCTGTGGCAGAACCAGCCCTACCGCATTCCGGTCATCGGCTGGATGCAGGAGATGGAGAAGCTGAACCGCACCGATGCGATGGCTTTCTACAACAAATATTATACACCCAATAACGCCGTGCTGGTGGTGGCCGGCGATGTCGAGCCGGAAACGGTCAAGGCGCTGGCCGAAAAGACCTATGGCAAGATCGCGCGCGGCCCGGATCTGCCGCCGCGCATCCGCCCGGTTGAGCCCGAGCAGAACACCAGGCGCACGGTGACGCTGACCGACGGGCGCGTCAGCGTGCCGAGCTTTACCACGCAATGGGTGGTCCCGTCCTATCACACGGCAAAGCCCGGCGAAGCCGAAGCGCTCGACGTGCTGTCCGAAATCCTCGGCGGCGGCAACCGCAGCCGGCTCTACCAGGAGCTTGTCGTCAGGCAAGGCATCGCCGCCGAGGCCGGCGCCTTCTTCCAGGGCACCATGCTCGACGACACCAATTTCACCGTCTACGGCGCGCCGCGCGGCGATGCCAAGCTTGCCGACATCGAGGCCGCGGTCGACGCCGAGATCGCCCGCATCGTGAAAGACGGCGTCACCAGCGACGAGCTGGAAAAATCCAAGGACCGTTTCGTACGTTCGATGATCTTTGCCCGCGACAAGCAGGAGGACATGGCCAACATCTACGGCTCGACGCTCGTCACAGGCGGTAACGTCCAGGACGTCCAGCAATGGCCGGACCGCATCCGCAAGGTCACCGCCGACCAGGTCAAGGAAGTCGCTGCCCGCTATCTCAATCTCGACCACGCAACGACCGGTTATTTGCTTCCCGAAACCCAGGCTGGGAATTGATTTGATGATGAGTTTGAGCGTCGGCGCCGCCCCTCACCTGCCTGCCGGCATCCTCTCCCCGTATAGGGACGGGGAGAGGGGCGCCGCCACCGACGGTTTCGCCAATCTTCAGCGTTTGCAGAGCGAGCGCCGGGACAGCGGCCAGCCCCTTCTCCCCGTCACTATACGGGGAGAAGTGCCCGGCAGGGCGATGAGGGGCGGCGCCGACCTTGGCAATTGGCGCGCCGGCCCTCTTCTGGCCACCCTCATTCTCTCCGTCGTCTTCCTCCTCCTGCCGGCGCTTTCCGCTCGCGCCGCCGTGAACATCCAGGAGGTGACCTCGTCGAAGGGCATCACCGCCTGGCTGGTGGAGGATTATTCGGTGCCGATCGTCGCTATCCGCTTCGTTTTCGATGGCGGCGCGACGCAGGACCCGCCCGGCAAGGAAGGGCTTGCCAATCTGATGAGCGGCCTGTTCGACGAAGGTGCCGGCAACCTCGACAGCGAGGCCTTCCAGATCAAGCTCGACGACGTCGGTGCAGAGATGAGCTTCGAGGCGCAGCGCGACGGCATCTACGGCTCGATGCGCATGCTGGCCGACCAGCGCGACGGCGCCTTCGACCTGTTGCGCGTGGCAGTCAACCAGCCGCGCTTCGACCAAGTGCCGATCGACCGCATCCGCGCGCAGATCCTGTCCGGCATCATCGCCAACGAGCGCGATCCCGATACGCTCGCCCAGCGCAAATGGCTGGAAGCGATCTATGGCAATCATCCCTATGCGCGGCCCGACCAGGGCACCAGGCAAAGCATCGCGACGATTACGCCGTCCGATCTCAGCACCTTCCACAAGGCGAATTTCGCCCGCGACGGCCTGCATGTCGCGGTGGTCGGCGCCATCGACGCCGAGACGCTGAAGCAGAAGCTCGACCTGGTGTTCGGCAGCCTGCCGGAAAAGCAGGCGCTGACGCCCGTTCCCGACATCGAGCTGAAGCTCGGCCAGCAGCTCGAGGTCGTTTACGACCAGCCGCAGGCCTCGCTGCAACTCGCCTATCCCGGCGTGAAGCGGAATGCGCCGGATTTTTTCGCCGCGGTGCTGATGAACGAGATCCTCGGCGGCGGCACCTTCACCTCGCGGCTGTTCGACGAGGTGCGCGAGAAGCGCGGCCTGGCCTACAGCGTCAGCTCCGACCTCGTCGACCACCAGCATTCCGAGGCGCTGTCCATCACCACCTCGACCCGCGCCGACAGGGCGGCCGAGACGCTGGCCGTGGTGCGCGACGTGGTCAAGCGCATGGCCGAGGAGGGGCCGACCGAAGCCGAGCTGGCGGCGACCAAGAAATACATGATCGGCGCCTATGCCATAAACAATCTGAATTCCTCCGGCGCGATCGCCTCAACGCTGGTCGAGATCCAGCTCGGCAAGCTCGGCATCGACTACATGCAGCGCCGCGCCGCCCTGATAAACGCGGTGACGCTGGACCAGGTGAAAGCGGTGGCGAAAAAGCTGCTCTCCGCCGAGCCGGCCGTCATGGTGGTCGGGCCGAAGCTCGGCGCGGCCAACAAGGGATGAGCCCTAGCTTCGGCATCGCCTTTGGCGGCGGCGGGGCGCGTGGGCTGGCGCATATCCATGTCATCGAGGCGCTGGACGAGCTGGGCATAAGGCCGGCGGCAATCGCCGGCTCGTCGATCGGCGCCATCATGGGCGCCGGCATGGCCTCGGGCATGACCGGCAAGGACATCCACGACTATACGCGCTCGATCCTCGGCCGTCGCGCCGAAGTGGCGACGCGCATGTGGCGGGCGCGGCCCGGCACTTTTGCCGAGGCGATGCAGGCCGGCCTGCGGGTCAGCCAGTTCAATGTCGAGCGCATCCTCAAGGCGTTCCTGCCCGACGCCATTCCTGAGACCTTCGCCGAATTGAAGATACCGCTGAAGGTGACGGCAACGGACTTTTATGGCCACAAGCTCGCCGTGTTCGACGAAGGCGAGCTGCATTCGGCGCTGGCCGCCTCGGCGGCGATCCCGGCGGTGTTCCGCCCGGTGATGCGCGACGGCAGGCTGCTGATCGACGGCGGCATCTACAATCCCGTGCCGTTCGACCTGATCGAGCTCGACGCCGACATCATCATCGCCGTCGACGTGGTCGGCGCGCCGACTGAGGCCGGCCGCAAATTCCCGACCTCCGTCGACCTGATGTTCGGCGCCACGCAGCTGATGATGCAGTCGATCATCGCCAGCAAGCTGAACCAGAGCCGGCCCGACATTCTGATCCGGCCGGCCGTTTCGAAATACCGGGTGCTCGATTTCATGAAGGTCGAGGCGCTGATGGCAGAGACGGTGGCGATCAAGGACGAGCTGAAGCGCGAGATCGAGAAGGCGCTGAGGGCGCGGGAAGACGCTGCGGTCGAGGGCAGGCAGCGGACGGTGTAGGGGCGCTGCCAATCCCCCCTTGAGGGGGAGATGTCGCCGAAGGCGACAGAGGGGGTCGTCTCGCGTAATGCGCCAACCACCCCACTGCCGCAAGAGAGGAGCCGAGCCCGGTCGAACCGCCCCCCTCTGCCCTGCCGGGCATCTCCCCCTCAAGGGGGGAGATTGGCTCATCACGACTTCCCAGCCGCATACTCCAGCGCCACCACGCCGTTGCTGAATTGCCTGGCCGAGATCAGCTCGAGCGGCAATTGCGCGCCGGGCGGGAACAGCAGCTTGCCCTGGCCGACGGCACCGGGATAGCTGAGCAGCCTGATGCGGTCGGCCAGGCCGTGGCGCAGCAATTCCTGCGCGACGCTGAGGCTGCCATGCACATAGATGTTGCCGCCGCTGCCTTGCTTCAGCCCTCTGACCGCGTCCGGCAACGCGCCCTGCAGCAGCTCGGCCGGCTGCCAGTCGAGCGCCTGCAAGCTGGTCGAGGCGACATATTTCGGCAGCGCATTGAAGCGGTCGGCGAAGTCTCCGGTCTCCTTGGGCCACGAGCCGGCAAAGATCTCATAGGTCGTGCGCCCCAACAGCATGGCGCCACTGTCGGCAAGCTCGTCGTCCTTGAACTTTTGCATCTCATCGTTCCAGGCCACGCTCGGCAGCTTTTCAACCTCGGCAATGCCATCGACGCTGATGAATTCGGTAACAATGAGTTTTCTCATAGCGAGTTCCTTTCTGGCAGGGCCGAATGGCGCGGGCCTTATGCGACATGCGCCGTCAACTAGCGCGGCGCTTTTTCAGGGGGAGGGTTTTCCCTGTTCGCTTCCAAAGACCGATACCGTGGGAAAAGCTTCTCCGACCTGCCCGTCGTTCGGTCATGCCACAAGGTCCGCATCGGGGGCCGGTCTTTTTTGCCGATTGGCTCTGGTTCGTAGCTACCGGCTGCCTACAGGTTGGCAATACCGGCTTTCAGCAGTCCTTCGCGGACGTGCTGCACATCAGACTCCTGGGCAAAGTGCAGGGTGGCGATGAATGAATCGAGGTCGAATTGGGGATCGAGCGTTCTGATCTTGCCTAGATGCGCCGCGGCCGCGATTTCGTCGCCGAGCCAGCCGTAGCAGGCAGCGGCGAAAGCGTGCTGAGCCGAGTCCATGGTTGACAGATGCATGAAAGCTTCGATCGCCTCGCCATACTGGCGCGCGGCGAAATGCGCCTTTCCCAGATGGCTCCAGAACCTCTCCGGGTGGTGCGGGTTCAACTGCATTGCCTTGCGGATCCATTCAATTCCCTCTTCCGGCCTCCCCAGCCACGTCAACAACTCGCCTTGCTGCACCACCACGAGGTCGTAATTGGGATTGAGGGCCAGCGCCCGCTCTTGATGGTAGCGCGCAGTGGTCAGCTCATTGTTGTTCACGTTCACTGCCGCGAGAATGCGGTGGACATCGGCATCGTTGTTGTCCAGCGCCAGCGCCCTGTCCAGCGCTGCCATGATGTTGTTCCAGACGGCATCCCTGTCTTCGCACCAGTTATGGACCCAGGCCTGGCCAAGAATGCAGGCCCGCCAGGCATGGGCATGGGCATAATCGGCGTCGAGCGTGACGGCCCTTTCTATCAAGGTTTGCGCGCGTTCATTATCCGCAATCGTGCTTCGGTGATGCAGCACCTTGGCAGCAAGCACACATTCATACGCGGCCATGTTTGCAGGTTTCGCCCGCGCGAGCTGGTCCCGCTGAGCCGCCTCGACACGACCGGGCAGCGTGGCTGCGATCGCCGCGGTCACCTCATCCTGAATCGCGAATATGTCGTCCAGCTTCCGGTCGTACTTGTCTGCCCAAATATGAGCGTCATTCGCCGTGTCGATGAGCTGAACCGTCACGCGCACCCTGTCGCCGATCTTGCGGACGCTTCCCTCCACCAGGTATTGGACGGTGAGTTTCTCGGCCACCTCGCGCACATTCACGGCGCGGTTCTTGTAGACGAAGCTGGAATTGCGCGAGATGACGAACAGCTCATGGTGGCGGGACAGTTCGGTGATGATGTCCTCGGTCAGTCCGTCCGCGAAAAATTCCTGCTCGGGGTCGCCGCTCATGTTGGTGAATGGCAGCACCACTATCGAAGGTTTCGAGATAGATCGCTTTGCCTCGACTTCCGGCAGGACAGAACTATCAAACCCAACGCGATAGAGGCGAACCGGGCGGCTGATGTTCTTCAACGTCTTCTCGCCCAGGTCCTCCATGGCAATTTCGAGACGGTCGGCAATTTGGGTCGCCACCGCTGCGGTCACGCAGATACCGCCGACGTCGGCGAGTTGCTCGATGCGCGAGGCAATATTGACGCCGTCGCCGAAAATATCCTCATCGTCGAAAATGATGTCGCCGAGATTTATGCCGATCCTGAATTCGATACGCCGTTCTTGCGGCACATCCGAATTGCGCCGTTTCATGCGCTGTTGGATTTCCACGGCGCATTTCACGGCATCGGTCACGCTCTGGAACTCCACGAGCATGCCGTCTCCGGTGGTCTTGATGATCCGGCCCTTGTTCTTCGCGATGGCGGGATCGACCAGTTCTATGCGATGGGTCCGAAGGCGTGCGAGCGTGCCGGATTCGTCGGCCTCCATTAGCCGACTGTAGCCCGCCATATCGGCAGCCAGAATTGCGGCTAGTCTCTGTTCCATCGCTTGAACCAAAAACCAAGCTTATCCTTCCAGAGCTGCCAAATCCAGCAATTTGGGCTTGTGGTTGGAATCAAGAGGTCTTCCTACCGCAGCAGCAAGAAAGGGCGGATCAGAACCTTCCGCCTGGTGGCTGCGAACTCGATCGCATCAATCGCGGGAGGGATCCGCGCAGCGTCAAGCTCGTCGAGGCGACATATTTCGGCAGTGCGTTGAATCGGTCGGCGAACTCTCCGGTCTCCTTGGGCCAGGAGCCGGCAAAAATCTGATAGGTCGTACGCCCCAAAAGCATGGCGCCGCTGTCGGCAAGCTCGTCGTCCTTGAATTTTTGCATCTCATCGTTCCAGGTCACGCCTGGCAGCTTCTCGACCTCGGCGATGCCATCGACGCTGATGAATTCGGTGACGATGAGTTTTCTCCTGGCGCTTTTCCTTGTGTCAGAGGACGGATGGCGCGGGCCTTCTGCGATACGCGCCGTGGAAAAGAGCGCGGCGCTTTGTTAGGGGAGGAGCTTTCCCTAGACGGTTCCAAAAGAAGACCGATACCACGGGGAAAAGCTTCTCCGACCTGGACTAACCTCCCAAGATCGGATTTTGGTGTTCTGAGGCAGATATCCCAACGAACGCATTGCAGGAAGATCATGGGATTCGGGGTTTTCATTCATCGCTCAGATTCGATCTACAATGACCGCCCCGCCGAGCAATACCAGTTTCCTCGCCCATATCTGCGCCGCGTCGAAGCATGCGTTGGCGACTGGATCATCTATTACGAGCCCAGCAAGGTAGACGATACCCGCGGCTATTACGCCGTAGCCAAAGTCCAACAAATCATTCCCGATCCTGTGACGCCTGATATGTACCTCGCTCTGATTGAGCCTGGAACCTATCTCGATTTCGTCAACCCTGTTCCATTTAATGGAACCGATGGTCTCGTTGAGCGAGGCTTGCTCAACGATCAGGGACGAATTTCCGGTCGCGCCCAATCGGCCGTCCGCCCAATTAGCCCGGCCGATTTCAACCGCATCATCGATTTGGGCCTGGACACGAACGGGTCGTTGCTACCGCGCGTAGATGAGGTCGGCACATCTTCCGGCTTTCAGGAGGAGCAGGCGCCATTCGAATTCGAGCAGAGCCGCGATCGCGTAAACTACATCGGATCGCGAATTGTGCGAGACCGCATTTTCCGTCGCATCGTCTTGCGCGCCTATGACGAGCGCTGCGCGATCACCGGACTGAAGCTGATAAATGGCGGCGGCCGAGCAGAAGTTTCAGCCGCCCATATTCGATCGGTCGAAGCGAACGGCCCGGATGTCATCAACAACGGGATTGCACTGTCCGGCACCGCGCACTGGATGTTCGATCGCGGGTTGATCAGCCTATCCGATGACCTCGAAATCCTGATCTCGCGACAGGTTAACGACTTGGAAAGTGTGCAGGCATTCATAAACAAGACCAGTCGAGCGCTTGCGCCGGCCCGACAGATTGAACGCCCTCATCCTCGTTTCTTGCAATGGCACCGTGCGCACTGCTTCAAGCAGTGAAGCACCGCCGGCGTGGGAGCGTGTTGGTAGGTGAGTTGGAACGGCTACTTCTGACCGATAGTGTTGAAGAAGTCGGCGATGAAGCCGTGGATCCACTCGCACCGAAGCGTCTTGATTAAGGTCGACGCGACCTCCTCGCC
>NZ_JAMYME010000081.1:0-9983 GCF_040318345.1 Mesorhizobium sp. M1169
CCTTGTGGTCGCGCTCATGGCTGTGAGTGGAGCGCTGATGATCTGGAACCAGCACAGCTTCGTTGTGCAGGCCTGGCGCGCGGCCGCGCCCTAACCGGCTCAGGTTGGAGAAGCTTCGCGAGGTCAGATGACGCTCGGCGTCACGGCGGCAAGAACAAGATAACGGCCGACCTTGGCGGCAGTGACCAACAAAAGGAAAACCCGAAAAGGCTCGCGCAGGACGCCCGCGACTACAGTCAGCGGATCACCGACAACCGGCAGCCAACTCAGCAGGAGCGACCATTTGCCAAAACGCCGATACCATATTTGCGCGCGGTCCAGTTGCGCTTGGTTCATCGGAAACCACCGTTGGCCCCGAAAGCGCTCGATGCCTCGCCCGAGCAGCCAGTTGATCACCGATCCAAGCACGTTGCCGACGCTTGCGACCGCGATGATTGGCCAGGGCGAATAGTCCGCAAGCAGCAGCCCGACCAGCACTGCTTCCGATTGCATCGGCAGGATCGTCGCGGCGAGCGAGGCCGCCAGGAACAAACCAGCATAGGCTGCGAGATCGGTCATTGAACCGCATATCCGCCAGTCGACCTAATGATGGTGACCTTCGGGTTCGACCATCTTGAACGGCAGCACCTGTTCGCGGTCTTTCGCGGTCAGCACCAGCCTTGCCTGGAATTCATGCGGCTCGGCCGGAGCCATCGTGCTCTCAAGCCGGTGATGGTTGTCGGCGACAGGTTCGAGGCGAAGCGTCTCCGGCCCGTTGGGCCGGTCGATGATCACCGTTGCTGTCAAATCATCGGCGTGGCGATCGATGGTCAGCCGCATCCGCTCGCCGGCCGGTGTGTCGACGATTTCTAACGTCCCCGCAGCCAGATCGCAGGCTACCTTGAAAGGCTCCGGCGCATGATGGTGAGCATGAGAGGTTTCCGCGGCCAGCCCGGCTGGGCTCACAAGGCGGACATTGGCTTCCGCCAACGCCCGCAAGTGGGCGAACAACTCCTCCTTGAGGGCTTCGGTTACGCCCAGCACGTCCTTGGCAGTCGCCATCTCCGGAACACTGATGGCCACGTCGGCATGCAGACGATGTCCGATCCAGCGCGCCTGCACGCTTTCAACGCGCCCGATGCCCGACACGTGTTCGGCGGCATGATGGATTTCGTCGATGATGGCAGGCTCGACTCCGTCGAGCATGCGGGTCAACACGGCTTTCGACGACTGCCAGACGATGGCGAAGATTGCCAGCGTGATCAGCAGTCCGACGATCGGATCGGCAAGCGGAAAGCCCAGCCAGACGCCAATAGCGCCCAGCACGACCGCCAGGCTGGTAAAGCCGTCGGTGCGGGCATGATAGCCGTCCGCGATCAGCGCAGCGCTGTTGATCTCTCGCCCGACGCGGATACGAAATACGGCGACCGCTTCATTGCCGATGAAGCCTATGAGGCCGGCGATGGCGACCCAGCCAAGAAATGCGATGGGCCGCGGATTGATCAACCGGTCGATCGCCTCGTAGCCGGCGACGATGGCACTGAAGAGGATGATAAGAACGATGACGATCCCGGCCAGATCCTCGACCCGGCCCAGTCCATAGGTGAACGTCTTGCTCGGTTTGCGGCGGGCCAGCACGAAGGCGATCCACAGCGGAATGGCAGTGACCGCGTCGCCGACATTGTGGATCGTGTCGGCCAGCAACGCCACGCTGCCGGAGAGGAACACGACCACAAGCTGGAGCGCTGCCGTGATGGCCAGAACGACGAATGACCATTTGATCGCCCAGATGCCGCGCGTCGTCGTGGCGATCGTCGGATCTATGACACCGTGTGTGTGGCCATGGCCACCATCACCGTGATCATGTCCGTGCCCCCCTAAGCCATGCGTCATCGGGCCAAACCCAAACCAATCGCGAACTTTGTCCATCATGGCGCTTCTCACAGATACTTGGTGATGTCCTTGAACTCGTCGATCGAGCGGCGCTGCTCGCGCGCCAGCGGCCCGACGACGTCTTCAAGGCAATGGTTGAGATGATCCTGGATCAGGGTCTTCTTGGCCTGCGAAATGGCCTTCTCGACAGCATGAAGCTGCTGGGCGAGATCGAGGCAGGGCCGGCCTGCTTCGATCATGTCGATCACACCCTTAAGATGTCCGCCGGCCCTTTTCAGGCGTTTGACGATATCGGGATGGGTTTCGTGGATGTGAGGTTGGCCGCTCATATCTAAATACTATCCTCCTGGAGAGGATACGCAAGTCTCAAAGAGGCCTCGATTCTGATATAGCAAAAACCATTCGTTAGGATTTTAGAGAATAATCGCCGTTCATGCCGAATCGGATCTGCAGCCCAGCCATTTGCTTCATCATCGTCTTGGCGATGACGATCGGTGTGCTGCGTTCTTTCGGCTATTCGGCCTCGCACGATCCGATCGCGCTTGCTGCCGCCGCGAACGAACGTCACAGCGGAGCCGCAGCCCAGATCGAAGATCGTCGCCACACCCACGATGACGGCGTCGCGGACGAGCAGATCCCCGGCCATTTTCACGGGCACGATGCGGCAGACCATTCGCACGAGACAGCGAGCACGCCCGCCGACTTCGCACCGACCGTTCCGCAGTTCGAACGGGGCTGGCTGAATTATTCGCCGACTTTCATCGATCCGGGCACGGCATTTCCGCTCGAGCGACCGCCCAGACCATTCCTCGCCGCATGATCGATGTCGCTCAGGCGACAAACCCTCAACGACGAAGATTGGAAATTCTATGCAAGGACCCTTCGACCGGGGCCGGCCACGCGCGCGTCGCACGTGTTGGCGACCCACCCTGCCCCTGCTTATCGCTCTCATGACCCTGCCGCTCCTGGGCGGGGCTGCCTTCGCCCACGCCGTGGCCGAGGGCGACAAGGGCTACATCCAGGAAATCTCGGGCATCAACGTGCTGCCCTTCATCTATCTCGGCGCCAAGCACATGGTGACCGGATACGACCACATTCTGTTCCTGTTCGGCGTGATCTTCTTCCTCTACCGGATGAAGCATATCGGCATCTATGTCAGCCTGTTCGCGCTCGGCCACTCCACGACGATGCTGCTTGGCGTCTATTTCAACGTCGGCATCAACAGCTACATCATCGACGCGATCATCGGCCTGTCCGTGGTCTACAAGGCGCTCGACAATATGGGCGCTTTCCAGCGATGGCTCGGCTTCCAGCCGAACACCAAGGTCGCGACGCTGGTCTTCGGATTCTTTCACGGTTTGGGCCTGTCGACGAAGATCATTGAATACAACATCTCGTCGGACGGCCTGGTGCCGAACCTTTTGGCCTTTAATGTCGGTGTCGAGATCGGACAGCTCTTGGCTCTGGGCGCCATCCTGATCGTGATGGGCTACTGGCGCCGGACACGAAGCTTCTGGCGCCACGCCTATACCACAAACGTCATCATGATGACGGCCGGTTTCCTGCTGATCGGATATCAGCTCACCGGCCTGTTCGTCGCAGCATAAGGAACCGCAATCATGTACAACACCGACCTTCCCAGCCGCGCCGATTTGCCGACTTCAGCGCAGCTCAAGCGCTCCACCTTCATTGCCGCGCTGACGGCGCTCGCCTTGCTCGTCACGGTCGTCATGCCGTCCGAGTATGCGATCGATCCGACTGGAGCAGGCAGATTGCTCGGCCTCACCAGAATGGGCGAAATCAAGACACAGTTGGCAGCCGAGGCGGCAGAGGACGAAATGGCCAGCGCGAAGGCTTCGGCCGAGCGGATGACGCAAATGGTCCCTCCGGCCGAGTTGATGGCGCGCATGGACCGAATTGAAAACCTCCTCGTTGCCCTTACCGCCGAACAGCCCGCGTCGCAGCCATCCCCAACCGGGGAGGCCGTTGCCCAAGATAATGTGACGGTTGGAGAGATTGCTCCTGCCGAGGCTCCGGCCATTGCTGCAGCGCCTGTCGCCGAAGCAACCTCGGAAGCCCCGATCCGGCCAGATGGAAGGCAAGACGAGCTATCCTTCACGTTGGCGCCAGGCCAGGGTGCCGAAGTCAAGCTCGTGATGCGGCAGGGTGCCAAGGCAAACTTTTCCTGGACAGCTGACGGTGGCGTGGTGAACTTCGAGACGCACGGCGATGGCGGCGGTCAGTCCGTCAGCTACGAAAAAGGTCGCAGCGTTCTCGCTGACGAAGGTGCCATTGAAGCCGCCTTCGACGGAAATCACGGTTGGTTCTGGCGAAATCGTGGTGACAGAGAAGTGACGCTGACGATCCGGACAGAAGGGAACTACATCGACATGAAGCGCGTGATCTAGCCCCTGGGCGCCCCCGATATAAGAACGGAAGCCGATCCGTCGGCTTCCGCAACGCCTTGCAGCGGATTGATCAGAGATGAGAGCGGTTTGATTGACGCGCCACGGGAAGTGTCGCTGACAGCCGACTGCCTGCTCACGTGTGAAGAGTCGCTAAAAACCCTTACGGCAAAGGTTCTCCAGATCCACTTTTCCTATTCCTTCGATGCCGAGCGCAGGAAGGATATCATTGTCTGCCTTGAGATCGCGACCATAAGCGGCCGAGAATATTGAAATGCCAGACTGATGGAGGACCGCTGGTTTTCCGCTGATCTTCCCCAAAAACACCGTCGGCAGCAGCCCGAACGGAACGTCCTCCAGAACATAACGGGTTTCGATAGTTGACGGGCCGAAGCCGCCGCGGCCTTGGCGATCCATCTCCTGGTTCATTTCCGAAACGGTGCCCATAGGGACGTGAAACGACAATGAAAAATGCTCTTCAACTGTGCGCACGGCAATTCCAAAACGAGCGGCGATCGCCAATCGTTCCGCGTCCAGCGCCTCGATAAGGCGGCCGACAGCCGGCGTGACATTTCCGGCCTGGCTCCACTGCTCTCGCTTCTCCATGCGTGTGAGATTAAGAAGGGCGATCCCGAGATGGTTCTGCGGATTGAGGTTGCTGAGCGCGATAGCAAGCAAACCGTCGCGCTTGACGAAACGATCTCCAAACAGGGTCGTGCAAAGTCGGAACCCTTGGTCCATCGCGTCGAACGGGAGCGTCGCAACATCGAGCTTCTGGCGAACGCTGGTGACATGGACTTCTGTTGATCCGGACTGGCGGCCGGTCACCAGCGTTGTGCCCCAGACGACGATCGGCAGGCGAACCTTGCGTTGCGCCAATTGCCTGGAGAGATACAGCGCTCCGAAGGAACTGTGAGAGCTGATGATTACCGGCGTTCCCTCCCTCAGATAAGGAACGGCAGCATCCATCACTTTCTTGTGCCCGTTAGCCGGCAGCGCGATCATCACAACGTCTGCAGCGGCAACAGCCTCTTTACAATCCTTGGCGATACGCACCGACACCGTTGCCTCGATGGCGCCCGTGGCCGTTAGCAATTCGCCGGCGGCCAGTGCCTTGGTGCGCCCTCCCGACGGCGACCAAAGCATTGGATCGTGCCCCGCCTCCGCCAGGCAGGCAGCAAGGCCGTAAGCAATTGCACCGGCCCCCAGAATACTCACCCGCATAGGATTTCTCCTGTTCCAGTCTTTATGGGTCGCAGCGCGGCGAACGCTGCCGACGACGCTCTGTGGGCTCCGAATTCTTCCGACGGTGCGGCGAATCACCGGGGCGTCTCCGGCCATGTTTCATTTCCGCCTTGACACATATCAAATATGCATGAGACGATCTTACTCATACACAATGCGCATGTAGGCGTAAATGGAAACACGAGATCTCCAGGCCTTTCTTGCCGTTGCCGCCAACGGCAGCATCACCAAGGCGGCTGAGATGCTCGGGTGTTCCCAGCCTTCGGTGACACGCACCATTCAGGACCTCGAGGCAGAACTCGGCTTCGAATTGCTGCACCGGGTCGGTCGCCGGGTGCAGCTGTCTGAAGAAGGCGCCGCCTTCGAGGAGGAGGCGCGGCGATTGCTGATGTCCTTCACCGAACTTGCCGCGCGGGCCAAGATGATCGCCGCCGGCCGGGGGCGAATCCTGCAGATTGTTACCACCTCCGCGATCGGTACTGGCTTAATCCCGACGGCCATGGCCGAACTCAACGGTGTCGAACTTCCGCACGAGACGCATCTGGGGCAGTTTCTCCCCTCGATCGTCGCCCAGGAGGTACGCAGCGGACGTGCCGAGATCGGGTTTTCGAGCCTGCCGCTCGATACGCCCGGTCTGGATGTCCTGCGGCTCTATTCGGCACCTGATGTTGCTGCCGTGCGGGAGGATGATCCGCTGGCTGAACTTGACGTCATACCGCTTTCCGCCTTTGCCGGTCGCCGCGTCGCCACACTGCTCAACCCCCTGCGTTTCCAGTTGCATGTCTCCAAGGCTTTGGCGGCCAGGGGCATCGATACAGGGCCAGTGATCCGGACGAATACTGCATATGGCGCGTTACAGATCGTGCGTCAGACTGGTGCGGCGGCCGTCATCGATCCCCTCACCGCTTATGGCGTCGCCCTGCCCGATGTCGTCATCCGCCCGATCGACGCAACCGTTCTCTTTTATTGGGGCGTTATCGCTGCCGAAAAACGTCCGCTTCGTCCAGTCGCGCAGGCGTTGATGGATGCGGTCGAGGCGGTGGCTGAACGGTCGATCGTCGGCTTCAAGAAACTAGATCCGACCCTCGCTGGCCAATTGGTGAGCGATCCTGCATCCGGCACAAATCACGGAACAGGAATATGAAGCATACCCCCGCCGCGCCAACGCCGATAGGTCTTGCTGCGCTCGAAGCACAGCTTGCACAGGATCTCGAGTTTCTCGAGCTGCCGGCCAAACCTTGGGTTCCGACGCGCACGGAGAATGGCGTCCCGGTCCGTGACGTCGTCGTCATTGGCGCCGGCATGTGCGGACTTGCTGCCACGGCAAAGTTGGTGCTGACCGGGATAACCAATGTCGTGGCCTATGATGCGGCTCCGGCCGGGCTCGAGGGACCATGGGTAACGTTTGCCCGCATGCAAACACTCCGGTCACCGAAGACTCTCAACGGCCCGTCGCTTGGCCTGCCGCAATTGACGTTCCGCGCCTGGTTCACGGCGCAATGGGGCGTTGAGGCCTGGCGGTCGCTGGACAAAATCCCCAAGGGCCAGTGGATGGACTACCTGGTCTGGTACCGCAAGGTTCTCGGCCTGCCGGTGCGCAACAGTGTGCGCATGACCGGACTGGCACCCGTTGGAGATCTGATTGCGATCGATATCGAGGGCGCGGAGACTGGCCAGGTCCTCACCCGTCGTCTCGTTCTGGCCACCGGTCGGTCCGGTTTGGGCGGTTTTGCCGTGCCCGATTTCCTCAGCGGCGTCGATCGCGCCTATTGGGGCCATTCTGCCGACGACATCGACTTCGACACGCTGAAAGGCAAGCGTGTGGCGGTGATCGGCGCTGGCGCCTCTTCCATGGACAATGCCGCAACGGCGCTCGAGGCGGGAGCCGGCTCTGTTGACATGTTGATCCGGCGCAAGGAAATGCCGCGCATCAACAAGCTGACCGGCATCGGCAGCCCGGGTGTTGTACTCGGCATGCATCACTTGCCGGATGGCTGGAAGTGGAAGTTCTTCGACTACACCGCCTCCACCCAGACGCCGCCGCCGCGTTCATCGACGCTTCGCGTGTCTCGCCACGCGAATGCTCGGTTCTTTCTCGACTGCGGCATCGTTGCGGTAATGGAAGATCCGGGAGGCCTGCTGATCGAAACCACACAAGGGCCGATGCACTACGACTTCCTGATCGCGGCAACCGGCTTTTCAAATGACTTCAGCGGCCGACCGGAATTTGCGGCGATTGCCCCACATATCCGCACCTGGTCGGATGGCCGATATAGGCCGGAAATGGGACCGCCGCGTGCAGGCATGTCCGATGCACCGGATCTCGGTCCCGCCTTCGAGTTTCGTGAACGCATTCCCGGTTCCTGCCCGATGCTGGCACATATCCACTGCTTCAACGACGCCGCCATGCTGACGCACGGCAAGGTCTCCGGCGACATCCCGGCCGTCAGCGCCGGTGCCGACCGTCTTGTGCGCGGCATCGCATCTTCACTTTTTGCCGAGGATGTCGAAACCCACTTCGCCAATCTGATCGCCTACGACACGCCCGAACTTCTGGGCGACGAGTGGGTCGATTCAACACCCTTGTTGCACAAGGAGGCCGCACTGTGATCGACGCAATGGACAAGGCAGCGGGTCTTTCACCGGACGATGCCCTTTTCGCCGCACGGCGATTTCGGCCCGAATTCGTGCGAGGGGCAGAAGAATGTCGCCTCTCTGTGCTGCAGCCGGCGAACGATCAGGGGCTGGCGACGAATTTGCGTGTTGCTCTTGCCCGTCGCATGGCCGCCCTGAATGCCGATCCGGTCCTGGTGGCCGAATATGATGTTCAGCTGGCTCAGCTTGGTCCGACCGAGCAGCTTCTGGCCTTGGCCCACGGGGAAACGGATTTGAATGAACCCCTGGCGACCATCGTTCGTCATGTTGACCTGATCACCCTGGCGCCGAAAAAGGCTGAAGCGAGCCATATCGCTCTCCTGGAGAAGGCTGGATTGAACAATCCTCAGATCGTCGCGCTCTCCGAGCTGATCGCTTTTGTCAACTTCCAGACACGGGTGGCGACCGGCTTGCGTCTGATGAGGTCGACATGATCTCCTCGGTTCGTCTGAAGCCATTGAACTGGCATCCGTATATCGCGCCGGTCGAGCTGCCTGAGGCCTCGCCGGAACAGCTTGAAGCGATGAAGGTCACGCCATCGGCCAAGAAGGTTTCGGAATATGTGCGAACCCTTGCCCATGACCCAGAGAGCTATCTTGCGCGTACCGTTTTGTTCAACGCGATCATGTATGTCGAAGGCGGGCTCGCCCGTCCCGATCGCGAACTTGGCGCATTGGGGGCCTCGATCGTCAATGGCTGCAAATTCTGTGCCGTTGTCCACGCCCGTAGGCATGCAGAGCTGACCAAGAGCGACCAAGTGGTCACCGCACTTTACCTCGACAAACCTGAAGCGCTGGGCGCACGCGATGCGGCAATCTACAGCTTTGCCCGCCGCCTGTCGGCGGCACCGCCGGAAGCGACGGCAGACGATATCGCCGCGCTTCGATCAGTCGGCATGGATGACCGCGAGATCATCGACCTGATCCACGCCATATCGATCTTCGGCTGGGCAAACCGGCTCATGCACGTTCTCGGCCATGCGGAGAGCGGATGATGATATCGCGTGCGATCAAGGCACTCCGTCCCACACTCTGAAGGACACCAACCAGCAATGCTCGATCTCAAAGATATAAGACTGTCTTACGGAAGCACGCAGGTTCTGAACGGCGTCAATCTCTCGGTAAAGCGGGGTGACGTGGTGTCGATCATCGGCCCCAGCGGCACCGGCAAGACCACGTTGCTGAAATGCATCAACTACCTGGTTAAGCCGGCATCGGGAACCATCGCGTTCGACCAGATTCAGATGGATTACAGGCGCGCCGACAAGGCAGCCATCCAGGCGATCCGGCTCCGGACAGCGATGGTCTTTCAGCAATTCAACGTCTTCAAGAACATGACGGTCCTGCAGAACGTGATGGATCCCCTGGTCGTCGTGCAGCGCAAGTCCGCAGACGAGGCGCGGGAGATCGCCTTGCGGGAGCTCGAGCGGGTCGGCCTCACCCCGAAGCGAGATAGCTATCCCTCCCAACTGTCGGGCGGCCAGCTCCAGCGCACCGGCATCGCGCGCGCCTTGGCGGTTCGCCCCGACGTGATACTCTTCGACGAACCGACATCATCGCTGGATCCCGAACTGGTCGGTGAAGTCCTGAAGGTGATCAAGGACGTCACGTCGTCCGGCATCACCTCGCTGCTTGTGACCCACGAGATGCAATTCGCAAAGAACATCTCGAACCGGATCGTCTTCATGGATCGTGGCGTGGTTGCCGCCGACGGCAGTCCAACTGAGATCTTCGATGCGCCTTCCAGCCCACGACTTGCTCAATTCCTGCAGTCTGAACTCGCTTTTCAATAATCCAACAAGAAGGG
>NZ_JAMYME010000082.1:0-9667 GCF_040318345.1 Mesorhizobium sp. M1169
CCCCCCCCCCCCCCCCCCACCCCCCCCCCCCCCGCCCCCCCCCCCCCCCCCCCCCCCCCCCCACCCCCCCCCCCGCCCCCCCCCCCCCCCCCCCCAAACCCCCCCCCCCCCCCCCCCCCCGGGCCCCCCCCCCCCCCCCCCGGGCCTGTTCCATTTCATGGAGATCGACATGTTCGACTGGAACAGAAGCTGCTCCTATGACGAGCAGCAGAAGAGACGTTTTCACACGACAGCCCGTTCACGGCTGAAGAAACTCGCTAACGAACTTGCCCTGCCGCAGGAAGCTTCGACCTGCGCTCGAACAAGGCGGGCATAGCCGTTTCCGGTGAAATTACCCTGCACCATCACCGCGCCTACATCCAGGTCGGCCAGTTCGGTTTGTCCTCAGGTCCGGCATCCTGATCCGCACCTGCAAGGACCGCAAGGACTATACCGGCGGGGCCAACCACTTCGTCGCGCTCGGCATGCTCGACGATATCCCGGCGCTCGCCGCCGCCGTCCGTGCCATCACCGGGGTTGGTCGAGACGCTTCGCCTTCCTCCGAACGACGCGCCGCCTGAACCCTGCAAACCCCATCATCGCCGGTGCACACGCTGGCCGCAGGCTCGGCCAGTCGACAGCCACAACATCACCAAGCACTTGCGACGACGCGGTTCATGCCGCGCGCGGCCGACCCGCGTTCAGGAGAACCCCATGACCGCACATCCACCCTTCAGGAAGGTGCTCGACGGCGTCGCCACCCGCGAGCAGATGTTCCAACTGTTCAGCCGACACAAAGATACTCCCGGCATCGATCTGCTTTCCGGCACTCCCTATTCAGGCGAGTGGTTCCAGATCACCGCGTCAGAATACCATTTCATGCTCGATTTGCTGCCGCCGCTCTTCAAGCGCACCGGCATGTTCGGCATGTCGGAGTTCAAGGCCGGCAACGTGACCAGCGTATTCTTCGCGATCCGGATCCGGGGCCGCGAACGCTGTTTTCATGGCTTTTGCGACCTCACGGATCGGCAATCCCCGGATACAAGATGCGCGCCGCAATCATCGCCCACGAGACCGGCGCGAGCGACAGCATGACCCGCGCGGAAAAGCTCGAGGCGATCTGGAACGCGACGCATCCCGACTTCAGGGGGATCGCCGGCGAGATCAATCCCCACACCTGGCCCGCGGACCACCGTGGCAAACGCGTCGTTCTCGTCAACAACGGTGGCCACGAACGATCCTGAAACTGCTCGAAGACCTGTCGGACGACGAGATCGACAGCCGCTTGCCGGCAACTCGCGCACGAGGCGCCAGGAGGGGAGGAGACAACGATGCGGACCCCCCGTAAACACCCGCCAGGGGCCGGCAAGGACACCTATGGCGTACTCGACCTACACCGCAAGCCCCGGTGCCCCAGATCGCCGCCAATACCGGCGCACGCCCCCAGGAGCGCTAACGGTCGCCGATCTCGTACGTCCCGGCGACACGGTCGCCACCTCCTACAGCACCGGCGGGGTCGTCATCGAGGTGGAAGAGCACTTCTATGCGGCGCCGACGGGCGAGACGCTGTCACACTTCACGATTGTCTATGTGCCGCCCGATCGAACTACAAGGTACCGCGATTCCGATCGTCGCTGGATCAACGAATGTGTCGCCATCGGCGACCGCATCCTAATGCTGTTCGAGGCCAACACGGACGAGGTCTTCGTCCTCAGCCGTGCCCGACCGTCCCAACCTCCGCGATCCAGAACCATCCCAGCCGATGGGCCTTTCCAAAGTAGAGTTCGAGCGCTGGCTGCCGAAGGCGATCGCGGCAGTCGAGAAGGCCAGGGCGATTATCGAAGAACGCCGCGACCCGCCGGATGACTCGCCATAACAGCTAACATCCGACTTGATCTTCGTCAGCTCCCGCGCCGTTTCCGCGTCGATCGCAGCGAGATCGAGATTTCCCTAGATCGAACGCTGCCGCGCGGATTCGCCACGCTTCTTCTTCACCTCGACGATGAAGGGTCGGCTCTGCCGCTTCATTTATTGCACCACCTTCGGATGGGAATCGGTCCGTTGCGGGATCGGGTCACATCTACGCTGGCCAAGGCCTATCGTCCACCCAACGCAACCATCGACCGCGGTGCCGCCCTGGACGGACGCCGATGCGAAAGCCAACTCTCCAGCGTCTCGCTCGCCGATGCAACGCGGGGTTCGGACAGCTCGAATGGCATGCCGAGTTCAACGCTGACAACGATCAGGCGCCCACTGTGCTTACGCCGCGGATCTTCGCAAACCCACAGCATGGTCACCGAAAAAGACGATCGCTGGTCACCCCTCACCATACCGTCATGGTCCAAGACAACGGGGATCCTTGTCCAACGCATGTCTGAATCGATGGCCGCCAATCGATTCACGGCATTGATGGAAATCTGAGATGTCGTTCCCAGCCTATGGAAGGGCCGGCATCTCCCCGTCACCGACCCGCCAGGTCCACGCACCCATCTCCGGCCGGTTCGCGACCATATCCTGCAACGAAGCCTCGAATGTTTCGTCCGCACCGGCGGGGACGACAAAGAGCGCGATCGGCTGCTGCCTGTTCTGGAGCAAAGCGTTGGCGATCGGCTGGTCGGTTTGCAGGTCGTAGCGCAATCCCTTCACGCTCTTCTCGCGAAGGCGGGCGAGCGCGTCGACCAGCCGCTTCTCCGGAACCGTCTCGTAAGGAATCCAGTTCTCGGACACCACCATCAACGCGACCTCCTCGACAATGGCGAGACCGGCCGGGTTCAATCCGAAGGTCGCGATCACTATCAGATGTGAGCTGGAATCTGCTCCCCACAGCGACAATTCTTTCTCGAAACGTACCGGCAAACGCCGATGTAATGCATCGTCGATGATGAAGGGAAAACCGGGCAGGTGCCTGATGACGAGTTTCTGACCGGAGCGGGCAGGAACAATCTCTTTCACCTCGCCGACCAGGACCAGCAGCTTTCGTGGGCCGGATTTCGGCGGGAGCGCAGGTGCAAGAACCGCATTGCGACGCTGCTCGATCGCTTCCTTGTTCTCGGCGCGAAATGGCTCGGGCACGAACAGGATATCCGCGAGCGGCCCGCCCCTCACCGTCATTTGCCCGGCAGCCTCGAGCAGATGCCAGCGGACATTCCACCAATGTCGCTTGCCAGCCCATCGGGATGTCCAGACCGTCAATTCGGCCTCGTGCCACAGATAATGGAGGAGGCCACGCAGCGACATCCTCCTGGGGTCGGCGGCTACACTGGCGGAGCTCTGGCCAGCAGGCGCGGACGCTGCCCGGCTCCCCGTCTTCGACAGGCTGAAATCGAGTTTCAAAGCCGCCAAGCCGCTTTGCGGATCGAGCTGTATCGCGCTGCCCATCAAGGCGCCCAGGCCGGACAGCTCGTAAGGCGATTCATATGAATCACAGGATGGATCATGCCCGCCGCCGCTCAGCGGCATGCGCTTGATCAGGTGAAGGTCGCCGATGCGGGCGATGTACATCGGGCAGCCCGGCTCGCGGCACAGGCATAGCGGACGCTCGGTGCGGGCATAGGCGTTCGCCAGCGCCGCCTGCAGGTCAGGCGCTGCCTCCTCGTAGACCTCACTGCCAATTCTGAACCGTCGCATCACCTCCGCAGCTCCAGGTCGCCGCCGCATCCCTGTGCGCGCATCAAGTCATGGGTTTGCGCAGAGCGCAACCCGTTTGTTGGATCGGCGCCAGAGGCAGAGGGGAGCGGGGAGAAGCGCGGCCCGGCTGGCGCGGAGAGAGTGCCGGCGCGGGCGCCTCCCCTCTCGCGAAGGACATCTCCATGAACATCGTTTCGACCACACCTGCCGTTGCGCGGACTGCCGCTCCCCTCGACGCGCCGACGCCGGCCTCCATCAACAACGCCCAGGCAATCTATCAAGCGGCAATGCGGCTTCTGCCTTTCCTCGAGCAGGGCAAGCCTGTCACCACCGCCGCACTGCGCACCGCCATGACGACAGGTTTTGGCGGCAGCGATGCGCAAGGGTTCTGGGTCTGGAAGGACGCCTATGAGGCGCTCGAAGTCGCCCAGGTGCTGTTCTTGCGCCGGTTCGGCCCTGCGATCCTGTCCCGGTCCACCACGCCCCAGGCAACGCTGGCGATGATCAAGCGCATCGCCGACCTTCTTCCCACCCATACGCGACGGTCCGACGAGAGCCAGGCCATGCAGCAGCTGTCGACGCCCTTGCCGCTTGCCTTCGTGACAGCGCACGCCGCGGCGATCGCATCTTGCGACCTCGTTCTCGAACCCTCGGCCGGCACCGGTCTGCTCGCCGTCCATGCCGAGATGGCGCGCGCCTCGATCGCCCTCAACGAGCTTGCCGCGACGCGGGCCGATCTCCTCGGCCTGCTGTTTGCGCGCATGCCCGTCTCTCGGCACGACGCTGCCCATATCGACGATCATCTCGAACCTGCGATCAAGCCGTCCGTCGTCTTGATGAATCCGCCCTTCACCGTCGGCGCCTATGTCGACGGCCATGTCGCCGATGCGGCATGGCGGCACCTCTCCTCCGCATTCGCACGCCTGCGTCCGGGCGGGCGCCTGGTCGCCATCACCGGCACCGGGCTGTCTTCGGAAAGCCCCAAATGGCGGCCGGCCTTCGAACGGTTGCAGCAGCAGGGCACCATTGTCTTCACCGCAGCGATCGACGGCCGTGTCTATGCCCGCCATGGCACCACCACTGAGACCCGCCTGACAATTATCGACAAGGTACCGGCCACCGACCCGACCGGCTTCATCCGGTCGCCCGGCAAGGCCGCAGATGTCGAAACGTTGCTCTCCTGGATCACGGATCTGCCGCCCCGGACACCGGGCGGCTTTCCGGATTCGATCGGCGCTCTGTCGCACGGGATCCTGAGGAAGGCAGCAGCGCACATGGGTGCCCGATCGGGGGCGAGAGCCGCACCCCTCGCTGTCTCAACGGCTGCTCCGAAGGCCATCCAACCGTTCCGCCCGATTGCGCAGGCGAAACCCGCCCGCCAGGTCAAGGCAAACAGCACGCCGGCGGTCCCCCTCGCCTATGAGCTACGCGACTGGATGCCGGAGGAGGGCGGCCGGCTCACCGACACGATCTACGAACCCTACGCGCTCCAGTCGATCGACATTCCCCGCGCAAAACCGCATCCGACGCCGCTCGTGCAGTCGGCCGCAATGGCCGCCGTGGCGCCGCCAAAACCTTCCTATCGCCCGCTTCTTCCTGATGAGATCATCGACGAGGGCCTGCTGTCGGACGCCCAGCTCGAAAGCGTCATCTACGCCGGCGAAGCCCATTGCGGCTATCTCGCCGGGACCTGGACGGTCGACGAAACCTGCGATGTCGTCTCGGCCGCGCCAGAAGGTGCTGCGAACGCTGTCCGCTTTCGCCGTGGATGGTTTTTGGGCGATGGAACCGGCTGCGGCAAGGGACGGCAAGTCGCCGGCATCATCCTCGACAATTGGCTGCAGGGCCGCCGCCGTGCAATCTGGATTTCCAAGTCGGACAAATTGCTTGAGGACGCTCAGCGCGATTGGGCGGCACTTGGCCAGGAAAAACTCCTCGTCCAGCCACTGTCGCGCTATCGGCAGGGCACGCCGATCCGCCTTGCCGAGGGCATCCTGTTCACGACCTACGCCACGCTCCGCTCGCAGGAACGGGGAGGCAAGAAATCCCGGATAGCCCAGATCCTCGACTGGGTTGGACAAGAGGCGAGGGCCGAAGGCCCGGCGGGGACTGGAGAGAAGCCGGCGAGGAGGGACGAATGCCCGACGGGGAACAGAGAAAACTCGGCGGGAAGGAACGAAGGCCCGACGGGGATTAAAGAAAGCCAGACAGGGATTGGAGAAAACCAGTCGGGGGCCAAAAAATCTTTCGATGGCGTCATCATCTTTGACGAGGCGCACGCCATGGCCAATGCCGCTGGCGGCAAAAGCGAGCGTGGCGACGTCGCGCCCTCGCAGCAGGGCAGGGCGGGGCTGCGGCTGCAGCACGCCCTTCCCGACGCGCGCGTCGTCTACGTTTCCGCGACCGGTGCGACCGCCGTCGAGAACCTCGCCTATGCGCAGCGTCTCGGCATCTGGGGCAGCGAGGATTTTCCATTCGCCAACCGAGCCGAGTTCGTGGCAGCAATCGAGGACGGCGGTGTCGCGGCGATGGAAGTGCTCGCCCGCGATCTCAAGTCGCTTGGCCTCTATACGGCGCGTTCGCTCTCCTATGACGGTGTCGAATACGACTTGCTCGAGCATGAGCTGACCGACGAGCAGATTCGCATCTACAACGGCTATGCGGACGCCTTCCAGGTCATCCACAACAACCTGACCGCCGCACTCGAGGCGACCAACATCACCAGTGAGTCCGGCACGCTGAACCGCAACGCCAAGGCGGCGGCGCGCTCGGCGTTCGAGAGCACCAAGCAACGTTTTTTCTCGCATTTGATTACCTCGACGATGACGCCGACCCTGATCGGCGCGATCGGACAGGATCTTGCCGATGGCCATTCGGCAGTCGTGCAGATTGTCTCGACGGGCGAAGCGCTGATGGAACGACGCCTTGCCGAGATCCCGACCGAGGAATGGTCGGACCTGCATGTCGACGTCACGCCGCGCGAGTATGTCGGCGGGTACTTGATGCACTCCTTCCCCACCCAGTTGTTCGAGGAATATTCGGACGCCGAAGGCTATGTCTGTTCGCGGCCTGTCCACGACGAAGATGGCAACCCGGTTCAATGCCGGGAGGCTGTTCGCCGGCGCGACGAGATGATCGAAAAACTCGCATCGCTGCCGCCGGTCGGTAGCGCGCTCGATCAGATCATCCATCACTTTGGCGCCGACACCGTCGCCGAGGTGACCGGCCGGTCCCGCCGCATCGTGAAGAAGACCGGCCGCGACGGCATCGACCGGCTTGCCGTCGAGAATCGCCCTGGCTCGGCCAATCTCGCCGAGACCCAGAGCTTTATGGATGACGAGAAGCGCGTGCTGATCTTTTCGGACGCCGGCGGTACCGGCCGTTCGTATCACGCCGATCTCGGGGTCAGGAACCAGAGGCTGCGCAAGCACTATCTGCTCGAGGCCGGCTGGCGCGCGGACAACGCCATCCAGGGTCTCGGGCGGACCCACCGCACAAATCAGAAGCAACCGCCGCTGTTCCGGCCCATGGCCGCCAATGTGAAGGCCGGCAAACGCTTCCTGTCGACGATCGCCAGGCGGCTTGACACGCTGGGCGCGATCACGCGCGGCCAGCGCCAGACCGGCGGGGCAGGGCTGTTCCGTGCCGAGGACAATCTCGAAAGCCCCTACGCGCGGGCCGCACTTCGCCAATTCTACATGCTGCTGCATCAGGGCAGGATCGAGGGCTGCTCGCTCACGACCTTCGAGACCGTGACCGGCCTGTCGCTGACGACTGACGAGGGCGGGCTGCGCGACGAACTGCCGCCGATCACGACCTGGCTCAATCGCCTGCTGGCGCTGCGCATCGAAACCCAGAACCTGCTGTTCGAGGTGTTCGAGCAGTTGATGGCGGCGAAGGTCGAGGGCGCGATCGCTGCCGGCTCCTATGACAAAGGTCTGGAGACGATCACGGCGGAGAGCATCGTCGTCACCGATCGCCGCACCGTCTACTCGCACCCGGTCTCGGGCGCGCAGTCGCATGTGCTGACCGTCGCGCGCAAGGACCGTACACGGCCGCTCAGCCTCGTCGACGCGCTGGCCATCGTCCGGGCGGAACCGCAAGCGGTTCTGTTGGTGAACACGCGATCGAACCGCACGGCGATCCGGGTTCCCACGGCGAGCCTGATGCTCGACGACGGAACCGTCGAACACCGAGTGCGCCTGCTGCGGCCGACGGACGAACTGCGCTTCGGTCTCGACGCCCTTGCCGAGACCCACTGGCAGCCCGCCGACCGAAAACTGTTCTGCGAGCTGTGGCAGGCAGAAGTCACCGCCGTCCCGGAGTTCACCACCAGCACCTTTCACATCGTGACGGGTCTGCTGTTGCCGATCTGGCGTCGGCTGCCGGATCATGATTGTCAGGTCTACCGGATCCAGACCGATGCCGGCGAACGCATCATCGGTCGTCACATCGCGCCGACTCTTTTCGCGACCATGTTGCGCAATCTGGGGTTCGACGATGTACCCAAGCTCGCGCCGGAAGATGCCTGGACCGGGCTTGTCGACGGACGGATCGGACTGCAACTCGCCGATGGCCTGATTCTGCGCCGCAGCCGCGTCATGAACGACTACCGTGTCGAATTGATCGGCTTCATCGATGCCATGGTTCCCCGGCTGAAGGCGCTGGGACTGATCGCCGAGATCATCTCCTGGAAGCTCCGGCTGTTCATCCCGACGACCGAGGAAGGGTCCTCCATCCTCGCCTCCCTCTTCGATCGCCACACGCTGGTTGGCGTCACCGACCGTACCTCGGCGGCTTGAGGGGAGGCGATCATGACCGCCTCGGCCTCCGAGCTGGCACGCCGCCTTGGCGATCATGCCGAGGCGGTGTGCCGCGAATATCTCTCCAAGGGCCATCGCTCGGGCAATTACTGGATGGTCGGCGATGTCCGCAACACACGCGGCCGTTCCATGCATGTGCGGCTCAAGGCGGTTGGCGGCAAGGCAGCCGGAAAATGGGTCGACGAGTCATCGGGAGAATATGGCGACCTGCTTGACGTCATCGAGCAGAGCTGTGGTCTGGTCGACTTCCGCGAGGTCGCGGATGAAGCACGTCGCTTCCTCTCCATGCCGCTGCCACCGCCCCAAGCTCCTGACGCGCGGCGCCAGCTAGCCGCGAAACGCGGCTCTCCCGACGCCGCGCGTCGCCTGTTCGGCATGTCCCAGCCGATCGCCGGCACGTTGGCCGAACGCTATCTTGCCGGCCGCGGCATTCTGCTCTCCCCACGTGAGCGTGCCCTGCGCTTCCATCCCGGCTGTTACTACAGAGATCTCGTAACGGGCGAGACGCGGACGCTTCCTGCGCTGATTGCCGCTGTCACCAACCTCAACGGGCAGACCACAGGCCTGCAACGCACCTGGCTCGATGCTTCGGGCAACGGCAAGGCGCAGCTCGCCGATCCCCGCCGCTCGCTCGGGCATCTTCTTGGCAACGCCATATGGCTCGGCCACCAGCCCGGTGCGCCCGTCATGGCCGCCGGCGAGGGGTTCGAGACGATGGCGTCGCTCCGGACGGTGATGCCGGCGCTGCCGGTTGCCGCCGCCACTTCGGCCAATCACCTCGCCGGCCTGACCTTGCCGCCTGGCTGCCGTCGCCTCTACATCGCGGCCGATGCCGATGCCGCCGGCCGGCACGGCATCGAGCGTCTCAGCCAGCGAGCCGGCGAAGCCGGGATCCTCGCCCTGGTGTTGCGGCCGCAGCTCGGCGATTTCAACGACGACCTGCGTCATCTCGGCCCGGCCCATCTCGCGGCATGGCTCAGTGACCAGCTCGTCCCGGAGGATGCCCGTCTCTTCCTGCCGCCCGGATGAATGGGTCGGGCCGGCACGCGGGCCGGCGCGGCGTCGCCGGACAGCCTGCAGACATGGCGGCGCTCCACCAGAGAGGCCGCGCCCGCGGCCTGCCCGAGAGGCGACCCCTGCCACGCCCCGGTCACGGCCGCAACGGCGGCGCCGTCCTCCGCTTGCGCTCCGGCCTTCGGGGCGGCCGCGGCCGGGGCGCGGCCGGGATGCGCTGTCAG
>NZ_JAMYME010000083.1:0-9480 GCF_040318345.1 Mesorhizobium sp. M1169
CTACGCTCGAAAGGACGACCTTAAGAGCGCAGCTTCGCTACCGGGCCATGCTCCCGCAAGGCGGCCCTCGCCGGAGGCGTACGACCGAAGGGCCATCGCGCAGCGACTTGCCCTTGACAGACACGAGCACGGCGGCATGCTGACAATGGTCGGATGCGGTCAACTGGCGGCCGGCATGATTTCCTTCCTGGTCCAGCGGAACTCTGTGCCGTCGCTCCAGATCCGGTGCATGATCACCGCCAGCCGGCGGGCGAGCGCGACAATGGCCTTCTGTTGGCCGCGCCTTCTGGCGACGTTCATCGCCCAGGCTTTCAGCCAGGACCATTTCTTCACCCGCGTCAGCAGAACCTCCGCGGCCTCGTAGAGCAGCGTGCGCATCATGGCGTCGCCGCATAACGAGATCCGGCCGATGCGACGGCTTTCGCCCGATTCGTGGAGCACCAGCGTCAGGCCCAAAATCGGCCCGACCGCTTTGGAGTTGCGGAAGCGGGCGGGGATGTCGATCGTCGCGGTGTAGGCCAGCGCCACGACGGGGCCGACACCGGGGATCGACATCAGCCGGCGGCAAACCTGGACGATCGCCAGAAGCTTGCGGTGCAGGGCGGCAAAATTCTGACGCAGCTTGCGGCGCGCGTCGAGCAGCGGTTCGACGATCTCGGCCAGATCGGGCATGCCTTCGGTGAGCTCGCGGATCCGCTCCTCAAACTTTGACCGCACCGACCTTGCCAACCTTGCGCCCGAAGTTGCGCAGCAGGCCGCGGATGTCGTTCTCAAAGGCGATCGCCTTTTCCTGCAGCAGCTTGCGTGCGGTCAGCAACGCCCGGCGCTTCTGGGTCGTCAGGGTCTTGACATGCACCGGGCGAAACAGATTGACCCGCATCATCTGCGCGATCCCGCGCGCATCAATGCGATCGGATTTGTTCGGCTGGGCGTTCAGGAATGCCTTGGTGTGCCGGGTCTCGATGCAGATCACCGGCAGGCCTGCGTCGGCTAGGCCGCTGAACAGCCATTGCGACAATGGCCCGGCTTCAAGCCCGACGCGTTCCAGCCGCCAGGCGGAATCCTTGAGCACCCGCGCAAGATCCTCGGGATGGCTCGGCACCTTCATTTCCCGGCAAATCGTGCCGGTTTCGTCGACGATGCAAATGGCGGTCTCTTTCACCGAGACGTCTAATCCTGCATAATGTTTCATGCTGCGCTTCCTCCTTCTGATGCTTGTGGCTGCTTCCACGCAGACCACGTTTTATCATCAGCTCGAAGCGCAGCACCTTCATGGCATCATCGCTAAAAGATGAGGCTCAAGCCGAATACCCCATCTGCGGGACAAGTTCGCGCCGGCGATAGATGTGAAAAGCCGCCGATTTGCCCATCGCTGGCCGGCGTGTGGTCTTAAGGGTGACGGTTCGCCGTTTCTGGTGCGAGCGGTTCTTTGCCGCCGCCGCATTTTTGCCGAACGGTTTGGCGCCGATGTTTTAGCCCCGTTATCGCGGAGAACCGGACGCCGGGCGGCAGGCCTGCCGCAGCCTTTGCCGATCGCCTGATGATGCCGGTGAGCAACGATACGCTGTTGCGTGTCGTGCGCCAGCGGACTGAACAGCCGCGCGATAAGCTCGTCATCATCGGCATCGACGACTTCGCCTTCCGGCGCGGCCAACGATACGGGACGATTGTATGCGATCTTGAGCGCCGCAGGCCAGTGACATTGCTGCCAGATCGTACAGGCGACATCGCAGGCTTGGCTGGCGAACCATCCTTCCATTGTGAATGTCGCTCGCGTTCGGGGCGGCGGACATGGCTAGGCGATCGCTAAGGCCTTGCTTCATGCCGATCAGGTGGCCGACCGCTGGCATCTGATGGAAAACGCCAGCCGCGCTTTCCTTGATCCAGTTAGCAAGGCCATCCGGTTTATCCGAAAGACCGTCGGCAGCACCATCATCGATCCAAAGCTTCTTACCTATGCCGAGCGGCTGCAATATGAAGGATATCTGCGTCGCCAGGAGACCGTACTCCCTTGGAAGGGTGTAGCTCGGCGGTGATGAACCTGCGCACGCTCGTGGCGAAGACCTCCGATCGCCGATCTCTTGCGCGAGATGATCGGCTTTGCCGCCGAGCGTCTGATGGAGCTGGAGGTTGGGGCCGCCACCGGCGCGATGCAGTCCGGGATCGCTATGCGACCGCAGCGAATAAGGACAAGCGCAGGATCTTAGAGGAGTTCATCGCGGTGACAGGGTATCACGAAAATCCGCACTCCGTGTCGAACAGCTCGTCGGAACCAAAAGCGTCGGCAGACTCGACAACGGCCTTCGATCTATGATGAGCTCGAGGGGCCTTGATCGTCGTGCTGAGGGAAGCGTCTGATCGAGTTTGCGGCAAGCGGCTTCTTCGTCGACGTGATGCAGCAGGAGGTGAACCGGGTTTGGGCAGCCTGCCTGGCCGCCGCGGTCACCCGCTCGAGGTTCGGCGGCAAGGCGACCCGGCTCTGTGTCCGGACCTTGGCATCCTCGCGCAGGCTCCCCTCAGGCTGGTCGCTTCCCTCCACTCGCCTCGTTTCCTTCGACGGCTTCACGGGTCCTATGAACCAGTCCGAATCCCGACCTCAGCTCGGACAGCAGCTCTGGCAGCACCTTGCTGCTGTCCCCCGCTGGAGACCAATCCAGCGGACCGGGTCGGGCCTCTCATGTTCCGATGATTACCTTCCATGCGTGATCCGGCCATCGACCCCCGGCGGAGCGGCATCGTCTCGCATAGCGACGATGCTCATGCTGCCTTCGTGAAACGGGAACACACTCGGCCTCCGCGACCATCCACCTTTCGACGCTCATTCCCGCAACTCCATGACTCCTGTCTACACTTCAGACCGACGAAGAGAGGCTGGAGGATAACTTCCGCGATTTCTGCGAACTGGTCCACACCGGACGTTACCGGCCGCAGCGTCGATATTCCCAAAGCCGATAGCGGCAAGCTGCCACTCGGGGTGCCGGCGCTGGAAGACAAGATCGTCTAAGGCGCGGTGTCCGAGGTGTTGAGCGCTCTCTATGAGGCCGACTTCTTCGGGTTCTCCTACGGCTTCCGGCCGGGCGGAGCCCCCACATGGCGCTTGATGCCAAAAGGATAAAGGCTCGGGCTGCTTTTGATGACGAATTTGAATGCACTCAGCTATCTCAGGATTTTCTCATAATTAGAATTTGTATCCATTTTCGTTCCAATAACAAGAACATAATTGACGCGGCGTAAACTTTGCAGCTTACTGCCAAACGAGCAGCAAAAAGAATAAAGGCGGCGAGTTGCCGGTTCGGAAGCCGGCCGGAGTAGCGCCAAAAAAGTGGTCTCTCATGCCACTTCATAAGCCCAGCTTCTTGATTTGAGGGAAGATTAGACATGCATGCAATCAACGAACTCGCTGAGTTCGTAAGCAGTTTCCCGGCTGAGAAGGTTCTCGCGGACGGACAAGAGACGATCTCTGTACTGATTTTGGACCTTCTGGGCGCCGCGGCAGCTGGTATCGATTCACCGCTGGCTAAATCCGCCAGAACGGCTGCGCTCGAATCGTATGGTGAAGGCGAGATCGATATCTGGCTAACGGGTATGCGAACCAGCGTGGTCGGTGCTGCGATGTCAAACAGCGCGGCGGCGAGCGCTCTCGACATCGATGACGGCCACCGGGGAGCAGGTGGCCATCCTGGAGCGGGGATCATCCCCGCAGCCTTGGCTGTCGCGCAGGCGGTAGGTGCTTCCGGACCTGAGGTCATGGGCGCAATCGCATTGGGTTACGAAATTGGGCTTCGGATTGCTAGTTGCCGTCCCGTGCAAACGATCGAAATGTACTCGAGCGGGCGATGGGTAAATTTTGGGGCTGCTGCTGCGGCTTCGCGACTACTCGGCTTGAACGCCGATCAAACAGCCCACGCTCTTGCAATCGCCGGCTGTGAAGGGCCGATTGTCTTTCTCAACGCCGCTTCTAAGTTTGACGGCAGCAGTATCAAGGAAGGCATTCCGCCCGCCGTAGTAGCGGGGATAACAGCCGCTTACCGAGCACAGGCTGGTGCAAAAGGGCCAATTGAGCTTCTAGACGATGCCGACCGGTTTACTCGGAACTCGCTAACAGGAAATCTGGGTTCTTCTTGGGAAGTACAGCAGTGCTATCTCAAGCCGTACGCTTGCTGCCGCTACATACATGGTGCAATTGACGCGATCCTTTCTATGCGGAAAGCGGGTCAACCAATCCTTAAGCTGCGCATCGAAACATTTCCGCATGCGATGCGACTAGCGAACGAGCGTGCGCCTAGCACGTTTGAGGGTGGCCAGTACAGTTTCTATTTCAATTGCGCGATTGCCGCGCTGCATGGACGCGCTGCTTTGCAGCCGGTCCAGCCAGAGCATTTTCGGGATCCGGAGATCCTCGAATTGGCAGCTCGCATTGAGCTGGAGCCATCTCCCGAATTTACTAACGCATTCCCGGCTCTAACCCCGGCACGTGTAATATTGGATCAAGGTGATGGCCCCGAAGAGATGGTTGTCCTGTATCCGCTCGGTGACGTAGCCAATCCGCTCTCAAGCCACCAGATTGTGGAAAAATTCAAGAATATCGCTCGAGGCTCCGTTACTGCCCGGTGGCAGGATGAGATTGTGACAGCCGTTGCTAGTCTTCATAACGCCGGATCCTCTGCCCTATTTGCGTCGCTGAGGCCGCCTGAGACAAGACACTCCGAGCCGGTACGGCGTATTTCAAATTGGGCACTTGCTGTCGAATGATAATCGCGCAGGAAATGGTGAACCGAACTTCGACCAGATCAGGAATTTGACCGGAAGGGTCGTTATTATGCACCGCATCGAAGAATTCTTGGATATGAAGAACGAGGTAACGGAGTGGCGCCGCCACCTCCACCGACACCCGGAACTCAACTACAAACTGTACAACACTGCGAATTTCGTCACTGAAAAGCTCGCCTCGTTTGGCATCAATAATATCGAAACGGGCATAGCAGAGACTGGAATCGTAGCCTTGATCCAAGGCGAGCTGGGAGAAGGTCCTACCATTGGACTGCGAGCAGATATGGATGCTCTCCCGATATCTGAGGCATCAAACAAACCTTGGGCTTCGGAAATGCCGGGTCTTATGCATGGATGCGGCCATGATGGTCATACTGCGATGCTGCTGGGGGCCGCGAAGTACCTGACCGCCACGCGGAATTTCAAAGGGGTGGTAGCCCTTATATTTCAGCCAGCGGAAGAAGATGGCCGCGGCGCCCAGAGGATGGTCCAAGAAGGGATCATGGACCGGTTTGGTATCTCTCAAGTCTTCAGTATGCATAATTGGCCTGGTATGCCAGTAGGGCAGTTCGCTATCTGCGACGGCGCCATCTCATCGGCGCTCGACGAATTCGACATTATTGTAAAAGGAAAAGGTGGGCACGCCGCCAAGCCACACCTGACCAACGATCCCATCGTCATCGCAGCTCAAATCATCATAGGGCTGCAAGCATTGGTGTCCCGCAAGACTGACTCGCAGGAGTCGCTAGTGATTTCGGTCACCAAGCTCAATGCCGGGACAGCGTACAACGTCATTCCGGAGTCCGTGCAGATTTCAGGAACCGTTCGCACCCTCAAATCAGGTTTGCGCGACTTTGCGGAGAAGCACATCAGGTCCTGCGCCGAAGGCATCGCGTCGGGCTTTGATGCCCACGTTGAGTATACGCACCGCCGGCTTGAGCCGCTCATGTTCAACCACACGAAAGGCACGACTTTCGCCATATCTGCCGCTCGAGGTCTGGTTGGGCACGATGCAGTAAATTCGAACGCGAGACCGTCGATGGGATCAGAAGACTTTGCCTACATGCTTGAAGCGCGACCGGGAGCTTACATACGGCTTGGAAACGGCTCGACAGCATACGTGCACGATCCGGCCTATGATTTCAATGACGAAGCGTTGCCGTATGGCATCGGCTACTGGGTCAACTTGGTTGAAACAATTCTGAGCTCGTAGATGGAACAAATTCGAACCGGCTCAGAATGTCGGTACGACGGAGTGCCGGAGAGACGAGACTAAAACCAAACCTAGCAAGGGGAACTTACCATGAATAGACTCACTACGACGATCACAGCAGCCTCAATGGCTATCGCGTCGGTCGCGTTCGGCGCTTCGGCCCATGCCGGGGAGTTGCTTGACCGCGTCCTCACCACGAAAACGCTCAAGGTTGCAGTAGGCACTGATTGGGGGCCAATATCTTCCCTAAATGCGAAGCACGAACTAGAGGGCTATGACATCGACGTCGCCAAAGGTATTGCGAACTACCTCGGTGTTAAAGCTGAATTTATAACGCCGGGTTGGGACCTAATCGTGGCCGGCAATTGGGCAGATCGCTGGGACATTGGCATGGGCCAAATGACCCCCACAACAGAACGTGCCAAGAAGCTCGACTTTTCAGAAAATTATTACTATGGCACTGTGGTAGTTGCCGTTCCTACGAATAGTAAAACGAAAGAATTTTCAGATCTCAACGGCAAAATCGTTGGGGTGACTACAAATACACTCGAAGCACAGTATCTCCATCAAACCCTCGCGCCAAACTGGATCGGTGCGAAGCCGATCGAGTTCAAGTTCAAAGTCGGCGAGGTTAAGGAGTACGAGTCGGCCAATGTTGCCCTTGCCGATCTGCGCTTAGGTGATGGCATCCGTTTGAACGCGGTCGTATCGGACGAAACAGGCATGGAAAGGGCGATCAAATCGGGATATCCGATCAAGGTGCTCGGCGCTCTCTTCTCCGCGCCCGGTGCTATCTCAATAATGAAGGGCGATAGTGAATTTCTTGATAAGATCAATGCTGCGATCAAAAGCATGAAGGATGACGGCACGCTCTCGAAGATTGCAATTAAATGGTACGGAACTGACACCTCCGTGGAGAAGTAGCTTCGCGAAACGTTTTGCGGCTCGGTCACTCCGAGCCGCAAAGTTGGAGGACATTTCATGCTTTACCAGGACACAGTTGAATCGGAAGTGCTTGTCCACAAGCCTTGGTTTATAGCGTCGGCTTTTGCCATTGTACTCGCGGTTTTTCTCATGTTCAACCTTGCGGGCACTACCTTCGGCGAGATGATGAGGCCAGTCATCGGCGATCCCGCACAGAGCGGCTTTTTTGGTCGTGTTGCAATCGCTTTTGTAGTTGCAGTCATATTCTGCGTCAATATCGTGCTGATCGGATTTGCTCCGCTGAAGGCGCAGATTGGCATTGTCTGGGTCGAAATGCTGCTGCTGTGCCTTGCATTTTTTATGATATTCAAATTGAGCATGCCATTTATCTGGGATAATCTGCCATACTTGATCACGCAGGGCGTGGTGACCACGATCTATATTTCTGCCGTTTCCCTTGTTTGCGCATCACTCATCGCGATGATTGCTGCTATTGCTAAACTTTCAGGCAATGGCTTCGCCTATGCCATCGCGAGCTTTTACACTTCGTTCTTCCGCGGCCTGCCCCTTCTCCTACAGGTTTACTTGATTTACCTTGGGCTGCCGCAACTAGGTATTGTGATCAGTGCCGTTCCTTCAGGCATATTGGCATTGTCGCTTTGCTACGGCGCCTATATGGCGGAGGTCTTCCGTGCGGGTATCCAGAGCATCGACCGCGGTCAATGGGAAGCGTCACGATCCATCGGTTTCGGCTTCGGTCTTACCATGCGCAGGATCATCCTGCCGCAGGCGCTTCCCGTAGTCATTCCCCCGACCGGAAACATGTTCATCGGGATGTTGAAGGACAGTTCGCTCGTCTCGGTTCTCGGCGTGTGGGAGCTAACGTTCGTTTCTCGCACAATCGGCCAGCCGAGCTTCCGTTACATGGAGATGCTGATAACAGCCGCAATGATTTACTGGATCATGTCTGCCTGCCTCGAAGTAATTCAATCAAAGCTTGAGCGCTACTACGCAAGGAGTAAAGCGCGATGACCGCTAGCAAAATAACTCACTTGAAAGGCCTTGATGGAGGCGATCCCTCTCAAGCTGTTGGTATCGTGCTGCGCGTACCACTTTCATCCCAGGAGTCAGCCAGTCGGAGGCAGGTGCCAATGAGTGCGGGCAAAATTATCGAAGCGACGAACGTCTCCAAATGGTACGGCACCTTCAGAGCACTGACTGATGTCAATCTAACCGTCCGCAAAGGCGAACGCATAGTTATCTGTGGTCCCTCGGGATCCGGGAAGTCGACGTTGATCCGCTGCTTCAACCGGCTTGAAGCGCATCAGGAGGGCGAGATCACCGTCAACGGGATCAGATTGCATAACAAAATGCGCAACGTAACTGAAGTTCGGAAGAACGTCGGAATGGTGTTCCAGCACTTCAACCTCTTCCCCCATATGACCGTTCTGATGAACTGTATGGCCGGTCCAATGTGGGTCAAAGGCGTGCCCGAAGCTGAAGCCAAGGCGACAGCGGTGAAGTTCTTGGAGCGGGTGCGTATTCCCGAACAGGCGAGCAAATTCCCGGTTCAGCTGTCCGGCGGACAGCAGCAACGTGTTGCGATTGCCCGCTCTCTGTGCATGGAACCTGCGGTTATGCTGTTCGACGAACCCACCTCGGCCCTTGATCCGGAAATGGTCTCCGAAGTGCTGGAAACCATGACCAGCCTCGCACGCGACGGCATGACAATGGTTTGTGTGACCCACGAGATGGGATTTGCACGAGCCGTGGCCGATCGAGTGATTTTCATGGACGCGGGGCGGATCATTGAAGAGGCTCCGCCAATTGAGTTCTTTACCAACCCGCGGCATGACAGAACGAAGTTCTTCCTGAGCCAGATCCTTTCTCACTAGAGCTTCGTCTTCGACAGCGGCCACTCTGCGATAAGACCGACCTTAAGGACTGCTACGCCGGTCCGAACCGCGGAGCGTAAGTGCTACCGCGACGAGATCGAGCAATTCGTACCTTTGACGACTTTCTGAAGCAAAACGAAAACAGCTTGGCGCAAAACGCTATCGAACAGCACAAGGAGAATTACTCATGCCAGCATTTACTACAGAGGAATACCGCGAGCGCACACGTCGACTACGGCAGCAGATGGCCGCGCGGGGCATTGACACACTGCTCGTCCTGAACGAGTCAAATATGAACTATTTAACCGGTTACGAGGGGTATTCCGATTACGTTCCGCAGCTAGCTCTCGTGAATCAAGATGAAGAAGATCCCTGGCTAATCTTGCGCGAAATCGATACCTTTTGCGCGACACCAACTTCGTATCTCCCGGAATCACGAGTACTAAGTTATCAGGAACATTTCATCGGTTCGAGCGAGCGCACGCCATGGCAGCCGATTGCCGACCTGGTCAAGGCGCGTTGGAAATCCAATCGCATCGGCATCGAGATGGGCGCGAAAATGCTTGGTATAAAAGGTCATGCCGCGCTTTCCAGTCACTTGGATCTCTCAAACGCTATCGATGCCGATGGCATGGTTGTTACGCTGCAACGAGTGAAGTCGCCGGCGGAACTCGCCTA
>NZ_JAMYME010000084.1:0-9229 GCF_040318345.1 Mesorhizobium sp. M1169
TCGCCGCACTCGATCTGAAGAGCCATCATTCAATCCGCGTCCGTATCGGCGTCAAAGACGACGCCGAGCGCCCCGGCGGGATCAACATTTTTGGCAAGGGCTTTGGAAATTACGATCAGGACATCCTGCTCAGGATCAAAACCGCGTGAATCGACTGGCCGTGTTGCTGCGCTCAATCACAGGTCATTGCCAGGCTTGCAGCTGGCAACGTCGTATATGAGGCGACCGGCTTGCCTGACGTGTATAGATCCCTCGTCGCAAGCTTTGCCCACTGGCCGCGAATCCCCTGCTACCCTCAATCACCAGTACAAAGGGATCCGTCCCACCAACCAACAGCCAGAGCATCCTCCGTTCCGGCAAATGCCGGAACTTACCATCTAGGCAACTCTAGAAAGTATATGCCGATCCAGGTCACACTTAGCCAACCCGAACCGCCAGCGATGGTTCGTAGCCTCACGCCTGCTCTGGTAGAACAAGGTCAGTTGCCGGCCGTCGATCATCACCGTCGAATGGCCATTCTCGCCGGGCTCACCAGGGTCGAGAACGGGGCCAACGGAAACGTAGGGACCCTTGACGTCATCGGCGATGGCGAAGAAGACGCGCTGCCGGCTGCCGCGCGGACCTTCGGGGAGGAAGCAGGTGGCGTTGAGAAGCACACGACCGTCCGGCAGCTCGACGAGCTGCGCGCCTTCGATCCCCCATTCGTAATCGGGGTGCTCGCGCGCATTGTGATGTGGCACGTCGAGATGATCGAGTATCTTGCCGAGACGTTTCCATGGCCCGAACCAGGAATCGGATTGGCTGCGCGCCAGATAGACATCAGGCTGGGGCACCCTGGTGAATTTGGGCATGCCTGAATAGACGATATAGCGCTTGCCTCCGACGATTGCGGGGTGGGGATCGTAGATGCCGTCCTCATCGGTGTCGGGCAGCGACAATATCGCCGGATTGAGCACCACCCAATGAAAGCCGTCATTGGACACCGCGTGCTCGCAACGTCCGCCGGACTTCATGAATTCGGTCTGGATAAACATGTGGAAGACGCCGCACTCATGAATGACGCCGGGCGCCGCAATGCCAGATCCGGTTACCGGCAAAACGATCGCCTCGTGCTCTGTCCAGGGTCCATAAAGATCCGGCGCTGTGGCGTGGAGGATTTTCCAGCTCTCTGTTGTGACGGTGCCGCTGGAGCCGAAGACGTGCCAGAGCGTGCCGTCGAACACCGGACAAGGGTCCTTCAGATCATCCACAACCTGCGGGTGAAACAATGGAAAGACGTTGGTTTCAAAGTCGATCTTCATTCGCCAGCCATCCCTCGATTCGTCTCGGTCTCCATTCAAATGAACCACCGGCGCGACTCAGATGAATCGATTCCAAGCGTATTTATAGCTCCGCTGATGAACGGTTGTTGAACGATTGAAGGATTTGAACCGCTCTGTGGCAAAGGGCCACATTTGGGGAGCCCGACCTGACGCGAGGGGCTTCATCATGTGGATCGAATGGGGGCGGCCGGCTCGCCCCTTCTCTGTCGAGCCGTCGCAAGTGGAGCGGACGGCTGGTCTCGCCCGAGACAGTTTGGAGCTATGGAACAACTTATCGGGATGGAAGTTATATAGAAGGCTGCGAACTTCATGTCAAAGCTGCCTCGATTGACTTTTGTTAGTCGAGGCATTTTGTAACTATATCGAAGGATAATCTACATGGAAATGGCGGCGGGCCGGGCCAAAACACCAAAAAACCCTGTACAACCGTCTATTTTAATTTGCTTTTCACACCTCCGATGGAACTTCGTATATCAGAGACCACAACACATTCTGACCCTGGCGTCAAAACAGCAACAGCTAATTTACTTCGAAGAGCCGATCTTCGATGAGAGGCGCCACCCTTCGATGCGGGTGCACAATATTACCCCCAAGATCAGAATAGTGACCCCGCTGATCCCAGTTGGTACTTCCGCGACCAGGGCGGACGCAATCCAGCGCAGGTTCGTCGATCAGATCCTCGCCTCCACGCCGCATGACCGATTGACGACCTGGTATTACACGCCCATGGCGCTACGCTTCAGCGATCATCTCGCCTGTGACGTCTGCGTCTACGACTGCATGGATGAACTCTCCGCGTTCAAAGACGCTCCCGCAGAGTTGACGCAGTTGGAAAAGGCGCTGTTGCAACGTGCCGATGTCGTCTTCACGGGCGGGCAGAGCCTCTACGAGGCCAAGCGCAGCTTGCATCGGGCGATCTTTCCCTTCCCGAGCAGCATCGACGTTACCCATTTCCATCAGGCTAGGGCGCCAGGTGAAGACCCATTCGATCAGGCCGACATACCTCACCCGAGGGTGGGGTACTTCGGGGTCATCGACGAACGGCTCGACCTTGAACTTATCGCGCATGCGGCTGCGGCAATGCCAGACGTGCATTTTGTCATGCTCGGCCCTGTCGTCAAGATCGATCGGGCGAGCCTTCCCACGGCAGGCAACCTGCATTGGCTGGGCGGCAAGTCCTATGCAGACCTGCCGAACTATCTCAGGCATTGGAGTGCCGGCTGGATGCCGTTCGCGCTCAACGAAGCGACCCGCTACATCAGCCCGACCAAGACTCCCGAGTTTCTTGCGGCAGGACTGCCGGTGTTGTCCACGGCGATCGTCGACGTTGTGCGTACCTACGGCGTCGAAGGCCTTGTCGAGATTGTCGAGGCGGAGGACATCGAGGCCAAGCTTCGCTCGATCCTGGCCCACCCCCGCGATTTCCTGGTGAAGAAGGCCGACGCCTACCTCGCCGACATGTCCTGGGAGAAGACCTGGAGCGCGATGGCTGCCCACATCGAGCGCGCCCATGCGATGAAGAGCGTCGTCCCATTCCTGAGGAGGGCGTGAGCGTGTTCGACTGGTTGATCGTAGGGGCCGGTTTCGCCGGCAGTGTGCTGGCCGAGCGTATCGCATCGCAACGGCAGGAAAGCGTCCTGATCATAGACCGACGAAATCACGTCGGCGGCAATGCCTATGACTGCTACGACGAGGCGGGAATACTAATTCACCGTTACGGGCCTCACATCTTTCACACCAACGCCCAATCGATCGTCGACTATCTGTCGCAATTCACGGAATGGCGGCCTTACGAACATCGGGTGCTGTCGCTCGTCGACGGAAAGCTGCTGCCGATACCGGTCAATCTCGACACAATAAACCGTCTCTACGGCCTTGAGTTGACATCCGAGCAGTTGCAAGACTTCTTCGCTTGCCGGCGCGAAATGGTGGAAGAAATCCGCACCGCCGAAGACGTCGTGGTGAGCACTATAGGCAGAGAGCTCTACGAGAAGTTCTTTCGCGGCTACACGAGGAAGCAGTGGGGTGTCGACCCTTCCCAGTTGAGCAAATCGGTGACAGCGCGAGTCCCGACCCGGACCGATCGGGACGATCGCTATTTTGGCGACAGCTTCCAGAACATGCCGGCAGGCGGGTATACGCGCATGTTCCAGCGCATGCTGGATAACCCCAAGATCAAGATCATGCTGCAGACCGACTATCGCGAAATTCGCGACAAGATTCCCTTTCAGCGGATGATCTACACCGGGCCAATCGACGAATATTTCGACTGGAAGCTTGGTCACTTGCCCTACCGCTCGCTGCGCTTTGAGCACATGACGCTTGATTGTGAGCAGTTTCAGCCGGTGGCCGTCGTCAACTATCCGCAGACGGAAAAATACACACGGATCACCGAGTACAAGCATCTGACCGGTCAACAGTGTCCGAAGACCAGCCTCACCTACGAATACCCGACGGACATCGGAGATCCTTATTACCCGGTGCCGCGGGCCGAAAACGAAGCGTTGTACAAGCGCTATGAAGCCTTGGCCGCGGCCTGCCCGGAGGTCTGGTTCGTCGGACGCCTGGCAACATATCGCTATTATAATATGGATCAGGTCGTTGGCCAGGCATTGGCTACGTTCGGACGCATTCAGGCGCGCCTTGCCGGCAACGGGATGCTCGTCACGCCGACGCAGCGCGAAGCGGCCGAGTGAATGATGCGCCGGGCTGACCGGCGTTCGGCCGACCCACGGCGAAAGAGGCCAAGGATCCCTCTCGGCGAACAGTTTTACTTGTGCTGTTGATGCAGCTGAAACGCGCGCGCTGTTCCGATCAGCGAGGCTATGGCGCGCTTTCTTGTTGTTTTCCAAAGGCCACGAACAATTGGCGCTGGCGCTCCAACTCGTCCGCAAGTGGCTTGCGAACAGTGCGCGAACCGTCCGAGTGAATGGTGGAGAACAAGCCGACTTCGGCGTGGCGCGAATTGTCCCAACCTGGGTAGGCCATCACCGGGTACAGGCATATACCCTGAACAGGTGCACCGAGGCTCATAGCATAGCGCACTTCGTCGCAAACGTAGTGAAGCCAGGCTGGCCGGCCTGAACCTTCGGCGCCGGTCTCCGCGATGAACATCGGCTTCCTGTATCGCTCAGCGACCTCGACCAGCATTTCCGAAAGTGCACGGTATTCGTGGTGCCCCATCGGTATCGTCGGGCCATTCAAGTACCACTGGTTGTGCGGATAGAAATTGAGGCCAATGACGTCGACAACGTCCTCACTGCCGCCCAACTCCGGCTCCACGCGACCGATCAGCATGTCATACGCCTCGAACTGCCCCTGACGAGCATTTTCGGCGCGCCGCCGCTCGGGGCGAGTACGGTCACGAGGAGCAATATGGATCAGCGGTTCAGCCCAGATGAACCTGCATCCGGGTTCGGCCTCCCGCATGGCTCTCACGCCGGCGACCGCAGCTTTGATAAGGTGTCGTTTGAACCATCCACGCCTGTTTGGCCCGACGCGCGGGAAATAGCCGACCTCCACCGCCCATGCAAAGAACGAAATCTCGTTGATCGGGCACACCAGGGGAGCCACGCCAGTAACGGAGCGATGAACCCGAACAGCTTCCGCAGCGAAACGGACGTAGGCGTCGATAAAGCCCGGGCCACCTTGGTCGATGTGGTCTGGCGAGCCATAGTGGAAGATATCCCAGACAATCTGCACCTCGGCCGCCTGGGCTGCTTCGATCGCCGACGTCCAACTCGACCAGTCGAACACTCCGGGTGCTGTTTCAATCAGGTGCCAGCGCAAACCGTCGCGGATCGAGCGAAGCCCAAGCTCGACACAACGGCGGTAGTCGCCGCTTGCATGAATGTCATGTGAGGTCGCGCGGATCAGATCAAGACGAGCCCCGTCGGCGCGCCGATGGGAGGAACACTCGAAACCAGCCATGAAAAAGCTGTCGAACCACGAAGGATCTGCCGTGGGCCGACGAGCGGTATTCTCGTTCATACAACCATCCCGTCACCCAAGGTGGGCGCAAGCAATCGTACGCGGCAATTGCCCATTGTCAGTTCCGATCGCGTAGTCGGAACCGGTCGGCCACCACCACGTCGACGGCGCGGCGGCTGCGGCGTATATGTGCCTGGATACAACCAGGCTCCTATCCGTCCGCCGGGGCCGCGGTCGCGTCGATTCGATCCGAAGTTATGCGGCCTGTTGCATCGCCCGTTCGTTGACGCCTGTTTCGCCCAGTCGGGTGAGCGCCTCATCGGTTGCTTTTTCTTCCTTGAGCGTCTGTTCGAGTAGCGGGACGGCGTCTTTCAGACCAAGTAACCCGGCCCATGTGACAAGAGTCCCGTAGCGCGCTATTTCATAATGTTCGACGGACTGGGCTGCAGCCACGAGACCCGCGTCCAATGCCGGAGCCTCCTCGAATTCCTCCAAAATCTCCTGTCCTTCTTCGATGATGCCGTCGATCGCCGGGCACGTTTTCCCTTGGGCTCTCTTGCCAAAGGCGTCGAAAACTTGCTGCAGACGCTCGATCTGACCTTCCGTCTCGTCACGATGTTTTTCGAACGCCGCCTTCAACTCTTCGGACTCCGCGCCCTTTGCCATTTTCCGGAGCGCCGTCAGAATCTTGCGTTCGGCGTAGTAGATGTCTTTCAGACCATCATAGAAAAGGTCTTCCAAGCCCTTGGAGCTGCCCTGAGAGCTTTTTTTCGTCGCCATTGTCATCTCCTCTTTCATTTCTATCGACGCATGCATGGCTCTAACTGGACCAGTCTCTTGTTGTTCCTTCGGCGACGGCACACCGGCAGCCAACAGCGAGCGACGGTCGGGTTGACCGCTGATTTCAGTCCGCCGCGCCAGCAGCGGCTTGAGCATCTCGGCTGCGCTCCATTGCGGAAGTTCCGGAATGAGGATCGTCTGCCTGAAGGGTTTCCGCTGTCATCGAGTCCTTGCGGCCGCATTTTTCGCAACGGACCTTTGCCCGCACCTGATCAAGGTTCCCGATCTCTTCTCGGGCCCCCAATGGCGTCGAACCTGGACGAAGTTGCCGACCAGATCAGCAGTGTATAGGGGCCGCGGACCTGTTTTCCGATGTAGTTGAACTCACCTTGAGGCAGCTGCTCGCGCAGGCGTTTGGACGACAGGCGGACGGCATCATGGCCTCTAAATTCGAATTCGAGGTCAAGAGGACCACGTCCACAGCATAGTTGCACCTAAGATCCTCCTCGATGTCGCCAGCGGCGCGAAGCCTCAGATGGTCTTCGAAAACCCCTCTGCGGACCGAGCATGTCATGTCTCCTTTGCAGTACCGGAAAGGCCGTGGACAGCCGTGTCGTCCTTCGCGATGCTGAACGGATGCGACGGCGGTTTGTTCCTGAGGCCAACATGCGCTGGAGCCGGATTGACTTGCACCCCCGATCACAAACGAATGAGAACATTCAATCGGGGTCCTCATGGCTTCCGCCATCGACATTCTGGCATGCTGACCAGCGACGAGGTCGGCAATTGTCCAGGACTAGAGCGGCCGGCCAGGTGCAGCGGTGCCGGGGGGACCTCACGCTCCAAGGCCGTCCTGGCCTTCGCCAGCGACAACCACAAGGCCTGCAAAAAAGCTTCATCTGCTTGCGGTGTTAATCCGACCTCCTTGCAATGTTCAACGATCCTGTCCTGGATCGACACTGCGGTTTCATACCGTTGGACAACCCTTGCCAGAACGTCCTGACAGGTGCCAATCGCCACCTCCCGAATGTGGTCAGCGACGGGAGAGAGGGCAGCACGGGTGACATCATGAGCAACGGGGGCGTCCCGATCAGTCGGATGTATTCCGCCTCGGGCTGCCCATAAGAACGATCCGCCAACGCGCGTCTATAGCAATAGCTTCAGCCTTCAATTGAACAAAGCAATCGTGTGGGGACCGGTCCTCACCCATGACCAGGGCTGCCCCGGTCATACCGTCAAAGCCAATAAGGCCAACCTCGGCCTCGACCTCAGCCCGAAGCTTCGCCACCATTAACCCGAGACCGCTCTCGAAGAAATCGACGGTGTCAATCGGGACCGAGGTCTGCTCCAGGTGCGTCCTCAGTCCCAAGTGACGGGCTTCGAGGTGAGGCTGCAGCAACGTCAGATCCGGTGCGCTCAGGCGCCGCAACAGTTCGTTCTTGAACGAGGTTTCCATCTGCGCTGTCTCCCGATCGGGGCGGAAGGGCGATGGTCGCTCACAGCTGAGGACGCCCTAACAATTGTCGACAGTCAGGGGAAAGTATACCTAAAAGGGCGGGGAGTCTCAAAAAGCTACTATGCTGACCAGAGAAGCTCGTCAGTCTGGCGATCATCAAGATGCTGCTAACAAGCAGTGTCCGCCTCTACTGGTCGAAGGTTGCCTTCGCAATCTGGTGTGCGCCTTTTGTCGAAGCATACGGCCCCAAACTGATTCATCCTCTGGGGAAGCCAAGCGGTATCGACGCTGCCTGAAAACTTACGCGCAAGCTCCACACTTTCGGGGGGCGCTTTGTCGATCGACCAGAGTAGCCAAGCACCCCTTCTGTATCCCATAGTATTCGTCTTCGCCTATTGCTCCGGAACGGCAGAGGTTTGCGGACGATTTCGTGCTGCTTCGGCAATTTCCGGGATGTATTTCGTCGCGGTGCAGCTTCGGTTTACATTGGCGCGTGCGTCGAATACCTCTTTCTCGCAGACCCGCTTGGCGAGCTCGATAGGCACATGAACTGCCAGAGGCACTTCCACCTCGGAGATTCCAAGCTCCCTTGCGATCTGCTGTTTCACTTCGTGCCTGCCAAGCGAAACGTCGACGCCGACATCCTGGGCATCTTCGGTTGTCGATGATGCGCCTTGCCCCGGCAGATCTTGCTGCTCGGTCTGAGCAAATGACTGCACGGCAAAAAGCTGCAAGGCGAACACGGCGAGCGGCAAAATTCGTTGGAATACTCTCATGCCTGGCTCCTGCAGGTGCCTTTAACAACGGCAAAGTATTTGAAGCGTTCCAGAGGCGGGGATGCGCGCGCTCAGCGGCAGTCGAGGCGGGTTTTTTCTGTTGGAATACGATATGGCGACCGTGGTTGGGTGCCGACAGCCGACTGTGCTGGCACATCGGAGTGTAGGAATTTGCCTACCGAGAAAGAAAGACAAGCCAGAGACGAGCGCACCTCGGATGCTGCACGAGGATTGACCGACATTGAGCGTGCGGCACGAGACGCAAAGACCGCGGCTTCGGGAGCAGCGCCTGAAGGCCGCACTTGCTGTGACGTCGGCCGCGGCATCTAAACCGAAGAGGACACCAAAAACCACGAAAGCCTAGCAGTCACTTGCACCACGGGAGCTTGCATTCAACCCCACGGTGCTCAAGATCCAAGTAGGCTCTGCAGCTCTCTAGGCTCACAACCTCGTGCACCCAAGTTTGATCCTGATGCAGCAATCAGGAGTACCCCAGAACGAATATGGCCAGCAGGGCAACAAAGAGAACGAGGGCAGTCCAAGCTGAGCAACGTGCCGTGCAAGGCTGTTCCCAACGCTCTCGGAGCCAACTTGGTGTCAGTCCAACTGCCGGTTGCCGTAGGGCTTCGAATCGCTCTAGCGCTATCGGCAATACAGCGCGGCTCTCCTCTGAGCGCGACCGCAGCTCCCTTCAGGCAAGATGCGCGAGCAGACGGATATCTATCTGACCGAAAGCAAAAGAAACCACGCGTGCCCCACTGAAAGCACAAGCAAGCGCAAAGGTTCCTGAACTGATGCTCGGCTGGCGGGAACTTGCTCGCCAGCCGAGTTGAGTTCAGGCGGTGGTCGGGGGAGATCAGCCAGCCACACGCTGGTGATTCCAACCTGAGCCGATGTGCCAATCAGCAACCTTCGTCGGTCTTTTTCACCTGGCCCGGCGCGGCGGTGTTGGCTGTCGTGTCCTG
>NZ_JAMYME010000085.1:0-8531 GCF_040318345.1 Mesorhizobium sp. M1169
ACGAAGCAGGGCCGCGGCCATGCGCGGGGGATGCTGGTCGAGGCGGCATGGGCGGCTGTGCGATCGCCAGGACCTCTTCGCGCCTTCCACAAGCGGATCGCCTCGCGCCGCGGGAAGCACATCGCGGCCGTTGCCACTGCGCGCAAGCTTGCAATGATCATCTGGCACATGCTGAGCAAGGATACTGACTACATCTGGGCCCGGCCGGCCTTGCTCGCCCGCAAGTTCAGATCGGTCGAGCTGCGTGCCGGCCTTCCGACCAGCCATGCCAGACGCGGCACCGCCTTCGACTACAACATCCCGGCCAAGCGCGCCGAAGAACGATCCCGCGTCGAGAAGGCGGAAGCTGCCTATGCAGCAGCGACTTCCCGATGGCGAACGAGGCCGGAAAGGCAGAAGGCTGTGGAAAAAGCCGCCGAATGAGAAGAACGGGCTATTCTACAACATCCGTCTGCATCGGCTTGCCGGGCGCAATGTAATGCCATTCGACGCGGTTCTGATCCGCCCAGGAGAGGATGGCGTTCGAGGTGAACTCGCTGCCATGGTCGGAGACGATCATGCCCGGCTTGCCGCGGTGAGCGATCAATTCCGTCAGTCCACGGCAACCCGACGATCGAGGTGTCCGGGATCGCAGCCAAACATTCGCGCGTCACGTCGTCGAGGATGTTGAGCACACGGAAGCGCCGGCCGCAGGCGAACTGGTCATGCACGAAATCCAGCGACCAGCGCGCATTCGGCCTTGCCTCGACCAGGATCGGCGCCCGCGTGCCGACGGCTCGTCGTCGCGCCCGACGCTTGCGCACCGTCAGTCCTTCCTCGCGGTAAAGAGGATAGATACGGTTGATCCCCGATGCCTCGCCCTGGCGCCTGAGCAGAATGAACAGCCGTCGATAGCCGAAGCGCCGGCGCTCGTTCGCGAGGTCACGCAGCCGACCACGCAGCTCCGTCTCTGGCGCGCGGCGAGACTGGTAGCGGATCATCTTACGATCGGCGCCGACGAAGGAACAGGCCCGACGCTCCGATAGGTCCATGACGGCCCGCAGATGCGCTACGGCTTCGCGCTTGGCGGCGGGCGCTACCATTTTTTGATAGAAGCTCGCGCAATGCCGAGGCTTCGAGCATCTGGTCTGCGAGCAGCTTCTTCAGCTTGGCGTTCTCGTCTTCCAAGGCTTTCAGCCGTTTGGCATCGGAGACGTCCATCCCGCCATACTTGCCCTTCCAGTTATACAGCGTCGCCTCGGAGATCCCGTGCTTGCGGGCAAGATCGCCCGCCTTTGCCCCGCTTCGTGCTCACGCAGAACCGCGATGATCTGCTCTCCGTAAACCGCTTTCTCTTCATCAGTCCGTCCTTCAATCGAGGCCGGACTCTAATCTCAGATGGAGGAAATTACCCGTGGCAGGTCACGATGAAACCGAATTCAAATCAACGTGAAGAGCGGAGCAGTTCTCCGCTTGAGCTGCGAAAAACGAAATGGCGTGGGGGAGACTATCCCTATGGGCTGACGGCGTGTATCTGTTTGCCAAGAAGTGAGAGGGCGCCAATGCCGTGGTGGGAGCATGAGATTCCAGCGGATGACCGCGTCAAGGTCGGAGTGGACAAACTGTCCTTCGATCGTGACAATCCGCGGTTTACTCCGGAAAAGAGGCCCGCTAGCAATAGCGACGCTGCATTTATTGCCGAGTTGGCGGCTTCGGCCGACCTGGGCGAGCTCATCGATTCGATTTCCACAAGTGGCTATATCGATATCGAGCCTTTGATTGTTATCGGGCGTGACGATGAACTTGTGGTTATCGAAGGGAACCGGCGCTTGGCTGCGCTGAAGGCTCTTCGCAGCGCCGACTTGGCTCGGCAGGCGAAATTGTCGGTTCCTACCCTCAGCGACGCCGTTCGCAAGTCGCTGGAGGAAGTATCGGTTTATCGGGTTGTTTCGCAGGATCAGGCTCGAACTCTTATCGGGTTCAAGCATATAAACGGCCCTCAAGCATGGGATGCGCATGCGAAAGGAATCTACGCCGCGCGTTGGCTAGATGATGAAAGGCAGAAACGGGTAAACACTGGCAGCGGTATGTCGCTCGGGCAAATCGCTAAGAGCATGGGCGACAAGAACGACACGATACATCGCTTAGTGAGTGCTATTTACGTTTTGGACCAGGCAGAGGCGGCAGGCATTTTTTCAGTAGCAGACCGCGCCACGAAAAACTTCAGTTTCTCCCATCTGTATACGGCACTGACGTACGTCGAATATCGAGAGTTTCTCGGCATGCCAGCTCAGGAAAGAACCACCGATCCGATCCGCGATCCTGTTCCAATCTCTCATCTTTCAAGTCTCGCTCAGCTTCTTCGGTGGCTTTATGGACAAAAGTCCGAAGCCGTCGAGCCGGCAATCACCCGGCAAAATCCGGACATCGCGCGTCTTAAAAAGGTGCTAGGTGACCCCATCGCCCAACGCGTTATGCTTGAACGGGGCGATCTAAGCGGCGCAGAAGTTAGCACTCTGCCGGCGAGCTCTCGCTTTGAAGAGCACCTGGTAAAGGCAAACGAGAATTTGCGAACCGCGCAAACATTTCTTGATGGATATGACGGAACTGACAAAACGCTGCTTGCTATCGCGCAACAGGTTCACGCCAAAGCGCGTACGATTTACCGATCGATGGAGCTCGAAGCGAGCGGCAGGGGCAAGGACGATCTATTTGGTCCGTTAGGTTTCAAAGGTTCCGAGCCCGACGCTGGGAACACTGAGTGAATGTTGAAAGCGCCTGCGATTGACGCCACGGTGTTCGAGAAAGCCGACTGGCTCGAATTTCGATCATTCTTTGACGAATATCATCAAGCTAGAGTTGATGAAGTTCTCGGTGCCCTCGCAATCCAGGCTGAGGAAAGCGAGGACAACATCGGCCAGCGCGATATCGCGATTGAAGAGGAACGTGCAGAAATTGCGTTGGAGATTGCCGCGCGCGAGAGCGGACTTCGGGAAGCCTACCCCTTTCGCTTGTCCCGAACCGGCGAAGTGCTGGAGCTGAAGGAACGGCAGGGCCGCCGAGCCGGCCGCTTTTACCTGCTCTGCCTGGTGCTGTCGCACGTCACCAGGTCACGAATTCTGGAAACTGTCCCGCACGACAGCGCCATTGCCGCCGCACGAAATCATCATTTCCAGTGCATAGCTACGCTCGCAATGGCGGGCCAGGTTCAGGGTCCCTCTGTCTGGATGGGGTGGCCAAGGCCAACAGATGAGTCGATATTGGAGGTTGTCGGCCGCGCTTGTGGGTTGGCGCAGACCGGCTCTCGTCGAGACGCAGCGGGGCCAACCGCCAGTGAATATGACAAGGATGGCGGCATCGACGTGATCGGCTGGCAGCCCTTCGCCGATGGACCGCCACCGGCATTTTTTGCTTTCGGTCAGACCGCGAGCGGCCATAACTGGCCAGGCAAGTCAGCTTTTAACGACTCCGAAGCCCTTCTTAGGGGATACTTTCAAGATCGGCCGAATTGCCAATTCCAACACTTCACCATAGTTCCACATCGGCTTAGTGCGGAGGATATGGCCAAGAACGCTTATCGCCACGGAGCAATTTTGGACCGTACACGCACTCCACTTATGGCATGGCGAGGGTTGGCCCTAAGTCGTGGCGGCGTCCATGTGGATTGTTCTGGGGCGGCGTCTGTCATCTGGCGGTGGCTCCGAGCCTTTCGGCGATTTCCCGAAGAAGCTTACAATGCGGCATAGGTTTCACTCCCTTTGCCCATATTTTGCGATGTTTCCCGAGTCGTTCGTTCGGAAACACCTGACACTTGCCTCGACAAAATCTGTCGTGCTGGATTGCTTCAGTGGTCGCGGAACGACCGTGTTCGAGGCGCTGCAAATGGGTCATCAAGGCTTAGGAATTGATGTGAACCCATTAGCGGTTTGTGTGTCACGGGCAAAAAGCGCCGCTCCCACGGTTGCCTCCATCCGCCAGCGTATCGAGGACCTGGAAGCAAGGTTCGGGCCAAGTGATGACGATCCGTTACTTTCCGATGAGTTTTTCAGAATGTGTTTTGCAGAACCCACACTGCAGCAGATCCTATTCCTTCGGCGCGAACTAAATTGGCGTGACAACCAAGTTGATTGCTTCATTGCAGCGATGGCGGCAGGTTGTCTCCACGGGGAGAGCCATAGGAGCCAAAGGGTTTTCAGCAACCGAATGCCGAGAACTATTTCAACTAAACCCTCATACTCGGTTCGTTGGTGGCGCAAGCATGAGCTCCTGCCTCCTGAGCGTAATGTGTTTGAAATACTGAGGGCCGAGGCAGATTTCCGTTTCGCATGCCCGCCGCCCCACGGGACTGGCGTGGTGATTGAAGGTGATGCTCGAAAATCTAGCACTCTGCTTGCCGATTGGGCGCGAAGCGTCGATATGGTGCTGACATCGCCTCCCTATCTGGACGTTACCCACTTTAGGGAAGACCAGTGGTTGCGGGTCTGGTTTTTAGGTGGCGAGCCGTTCCCGTGCAGCGCGACCGAAGGGGATGACAGGCACGCCAACGTAGATCGTTATTGGCAGTTTCTTGCAGAGACATGGGCCGGAGTGGCACCGCTACTGAAGGATACCGCTCAGATTGTTATCCGTATAGGCGGGAAAAAAATGTCATTTGAAGCGGCGCGAGCGGGACTTGAGCAGAGCCTATTTCAGTCGTTCTCGCGAGTTTCTTGTCTATCTGAGTCAACATCAGACATTCGCAATGGTCAGTTGAGATCATTTAGGCCCAATGCAGAGGGAACCAGGCGCGAATTTGATTTCGTTTTCAGCGTTACCGCCTAACAGACTTTGTCGAATTACAGACTTTATCGAATTCCTGGGGCTTTCATGAGCTATGCTAGTTGACAGCCAAAAACTTTGCCCCCTCTGGTGACTCCCCAATGGCTGATCAATACTGGCCGATCAGATACGTGCCTTTACCTACAGCACGTTCGTTCAACACGTACAACACCTTGCTGGATGTCGGCTGCCGACATCCTCGGCCTTGAAACGCAAAAACCGCCCCGGTTAGACCAAGACGGTTAGCGTGTTATGACAGAAGTGGTTGCGCGGACTGGATTTGAACCTGTGATCGTCAGGTTATGAGACTACGACTACTTGGCCAGGAAGAAGATCGGATTGAAAGGGAACCTTCCTTGCCATCTTTGCATCACGGTCAGTCTGCTCGAGATTGACCGCTGCAAACCGGGAGCACGAGCGGCTGGGCAAACGTTGCAACAGATCCTTCAAGGAAATTCATAGACTCTTAGCAACTCCGGTTCGCTGTGAATGGTAGGCTTATTGCAACGTCTGAGGTCAGTGGGGTCCAAACCGTGGCGCCGCTTATTCCCCGACCCGCCGAACTGCGTGCAATTTCGGCTAAAGGCAATGGCAAGAAGAGCGCCCATCTTGTTTGTTCGACACAGCCATATTGGCTCAAAACAGTACCTTCACGGGCAGCGACATTGTCCGGTCGTTGGACAACCAACCATATAATTTGGTTCGAAAGCCGCAACATCTGTGGAGAAGGCGAAACGACAAATTCAGTAGGACTTGGTCCTGACCCATGATGACACTGGTCAGTCGCCTACGCACTGCAGCGCATTTTGATCGCCATCGAATCCTGGGCCTTCGCGCATGCGGACCTAACTGTCTGCGAGCTAGCGGAGATTCTGGGCGTGCCTTGCGAGCGGGTTGCGCGACACGTCTGGCTGCTCGCCAGAGCCGACTTTCTTTGCTGCAACGAACAACCCCCGTGGCGCTCGTACCATCTCAAAGCAGGATGAAACGATGGCGGGCTAGTTCAATTATTGGTCGATCGCCTGCCCCATGGCGACGTCTATCAGAAACGGGACCTGCATCGGCTCGAAGCGGTACGAGAGACGCGGCCGAAGGGGACCGCATGCTTGACCGTGAAATAGATCAATCAATTGGAGCGCGAAGCTACCATGGACAACTCCGCCGACGGCACCATCGCGCAGCCCGACACCTACGAGCGGTCTTCCTTGGCCGCGGTTGATTGCCGCGTTCACGAGTTGCTTCTGAGACAGCAGCGGCAGGAGCAGACGACCCTCAAACTCATCGCCTCTGAGAACTTTGCGTCCTCGGCCGTGCTGGAAGCGAACGGCTCGATTTTCACGAACAAGTACGCCGAGGGGTACCCCGCTGCGCGCTACTACGCGGGAAACGAGATCGTCGATGAGCTTGAAACCCTCGCCATTGAGCGCTTGAAAACATTATTTGGCAGCGAACACGCCAACGTCCAGCCTTATTCCGGCTCGCCGGCCAATCAGGCTGTCTACCGCGCGCTTTTGAGCCCCGGTGACAAGGTCATGGGCTTGCCCCTTCCGGAAGGGGGCCATCTGACTCATGGTTGGGCCATCAACTTTTCCGGGACTGACTATCAACGCGTCCCTTATGGGCTGCACGAAAAGACGCAGCAAACTGACTATGACCGCTTGCGCGAGACAGCCAAGCGGGAACGGCCGCGGCTCATTTGGGTCGGCGGGACTGCTTATCCGCGTGTCTTTGACTACGCGGCAATGGCAGAAATCGCTCTGGAGGCGAACTCCTATCTCGTGGCCGACATCGCGCACATCGGTGGCCTGATTGCCGCTGGAGCGCATCCGAATCCCGTACCCCATTGCGACGTCGTCAGCAGCACGTCTCACAAGTCGATCCGCGGTCCCCGCGGCGGCTTCATTTTGTCAAGGAATGAAGATCGTTATCAACCGCTGTATCGTTCGAAGGGCAAATACAATCTCGCCAGACGAATAGATCGCGCTGTCTTCCCTCAACTGCAAGGCGGCCCCCATATGAATGTTATCGCGGCGCTAGCTGTCGCTTTGCGGGAAGCCGCGGACCCGTCCTTCCGCAGTTACGGCCAACAGATTGTCAAAAATGCCAAGGCTCTGGCCCAGGCGCTTCAGGACCGAGGTTATGACCTGGTCACCGGGGGCACTGACAATCCTGCGGTCACAAGCGGAATTCGCCTGGGGGCGCCAGCAGTGACGTCAATGGGCATGCGCGATGTGGAAATGGTGCAAATTGCTGGCTTCATTGACTCCGTCCTCCGGCGAGCCAGACGACGAAGATCTCCATGCCTGTGTGCGAAGAGACGTTGCCGACTTGTGCGCTGCGTTCGAGGTCCCGGGCATCATCGACAGGTAAGGTGGGCTAAGCAAAATGCCCCATACAACTCCAACACCCGAAACGAGGCATTTCATGGCTAGGCAGTTCGTGTTCTCTTCCGAATCGGTTGGCGCGGGACACCCGGATAAGTTGGCCGACAACATCTCGGATGCCATCCTCGATACCATCCTCCGCACCGATCCCAAGGCGCGCGTCGCCTGTGAAGCGTTGGTAAAATCAGGGATAGTCGTTCTGGCTGGCGAGATTACCAGCGATGCGCGGGTGGATTATAGCCAAGTTGCGCGCGATACGATTCTCGATATTGGATACGACGATGAGGCCGTCGGCTTTGACGGCCGGCGTTGCTCCGTCATTCATGCACTCACCGAGCAATCGCCCGACATTAGCCAGGGCGTTGACGAGGGACGAGGGCAGGACCTCCAACAGGGAGCGGGAGATCAGGGCCTCATGTTCGGCTACGCATGCCGCGAAACCGATACTCTGATGCCTTTGCCGATCCAGCTCGCTCATCGCTTGACGAAACGACAGGCAGATGTCCGGAAAGCACGACAGCTTGGCTGGTTGCGTCCCGATATGAAATCCCAAGTCTCAGTGCGCTATGAGGGGTTGCGCCCGGTTGCCCTGGATACCATCGTCGTATCGACCCAACATGACGAGCAGGTCTCGCAAGAGACGGTCCGCGAGGGCGTCATTGAGGAAATCATAAAGCCTGTCCTGCCGACCCACCTGGAGACGGAAGGCATCAGAATTCTGGTCAACCCGACGGGGAGGTTCGTAGTGGGCGGGCCGCGCGGCGACTGCGGTCTCACTGGACGCAAGATCATCGTCGATTCCTATGGTGGGATGGGTCGTCACGGCGGCGGCGCCTTTTCGGGCAAGGACCCGTCCAAGGTTGACCGCTCAGCTGCCTATGCGGCCCGGTATGTCGCAAAGAATATCGTCGCTAGCGGACTTGCGGACGTCTGCGAGGTGCAGCTTGCTTACGCAATCGGCGTGGCCAGTCCGGTTTCTGTCATGGTCAACACGTTCGGAACAGCGAGGGTTGAGGAAAGAAGGATCGAGCGCCTCATTCTTGAGTTGTTCGATCTCAGACCGAAGGGCATTATCAAGATGCTTGATCTCTTACGCCCTATATACCGCAAGACCGCGACCTATGGCCATTTCGGCCGTGAAGAGCCTGATTTCACCTGGGAGAAGACAGACAGGGCCGACGAATTGCGTCGCGAAGCAGGACTTGCCGCCCCGTGAGGGCTGGCGCCGAACGGATTGGCAAGCGCAAAGCCCATTCCCACTGGCCAGACCCGCCCGCGCCCGGCGTGGCAGAAAGCCGGTGGGTTTTTGGCGGAGACATGAATTGATGCCGGACTATGACGTGCTTTGTA
>NZ_JAMYME010000086.1:0-8299 GCF_040318345.1 Mesorhizobium sp. M1169
GAAGAAACAGGCTCACCTGAGCCGAACAAAGAAACGCAACAGGAATCGAAAAAGTCGAAATCAGGGTTGTCGATGTCATCCGTCGTGTAGATGATCCGGCGCACGCTTTCTGGGAAGGCGAAGAACGGCACGACGTGCTGCCAGTTGCGCCGCCAGCTCTGAGTGATCGCGGGATATCGCTGGCCCCAGTAGCCGGCCTCGAATTCCTCCAGGGCCTTCATGCCGGCTTCGGCGTCCTTGGCCCGGTAGATCGCACGCAGCGCCGGCACGACGGGCTTGCGGTCCTTCCATGACACGAACTCCAGGGAATGGCGGATCAGGTGCACGATGCAGGTTTGAACCACGGTTTGGGGGAAGACGGCGTTGATCGCCTCGGGAAAACCCTTTAGGCCATCGACGACGGCGATCAAGACGTCGGCGACGCCACGACTCTTCAACTCGTTCATGACGCGCAGCCAGAACTTGGCGCCCTCGGTCTGCTCGATCCAGATGCCGAGGATCTCCTTCGTGCCATCCGGCAGGATGCCGAGCGCGATGTAGACGGCCTTGTTCCTGACGAAGCCCTCGTCCCTGATCTTGACCCGGATGGCATCGAAGAAGACGAGCGGATAGACCACATCCAGCGGGCGATTCTGCCACTCTGCCACTTCCTCCAGGACAGCGTCGGTGACGGCCGAGATCAGGTCCGGTGACACGTCTATGCCGTAGAGCTCCTCCAGGTGGCCGCGGATCTCGCGCACCGTCATGCCGCGCGCATACATGGAGATGATCTTCTCGTCGAAGTCTGGGAAGCGGCGCTGATATTTGGCGATCAGCTTCGGATCGAAGGTTCCGGCACGGTCGCGCGGGCTCGTCAGAGTCATCTTCGATGTGCCCGTCAGCACCGATTTCCGCGAATGGCCATTGCGGCGATTGGCGTTGCCGTCGGCCTGCTCCTCATCGAGGTGCTCGTCCAGTTCGGCGTTCAGAATCCGCTCCGAAAGCGCCTTCTTCAGATCGTCGAGCAGCCCGTCTCTGGCGAAAACCTCATTCGGATCGCGACCCGCAAGCAGTTGGTCCAGAAGTTCCTTCTCAATAGCCATGTGATGATTCTCTCCTTTCCATCATCATGGCCTCGCGCACAGAATTCCTGACAGTCCCTTTGCGATTGGCCGACCGGCTTGCGGCTGCGATCCACGTCCGCGTCACCCGCAGCGGGTGAGGCACGCCATGGCCGACATCCTGCGCGCCCGCATCTTTGCGATCGCCTGCGGCTACGAGGATGCCACGATCTCGACCGGCTGCGCACCGACCCGGCCTTCAAGCTCGCCTGCGGACGGTTGCCCGACAGCGGGCTCGACCTGTGCTCGCAGCCGACATGCTCGCGCCTGGAGAACCTGCCCGACCTCAAGACCGTCATCCGGCTCGGCGATGTGCTAGGTCGACCTGTGGCTGTCGAGCTATGCCGCGCCGCCCGAGAGCGTGACGCTCGACATCGACGATACGCTCGATGTCGTTCAGGGCCATCAGCAGCTGTCGCTCTTCAACGCCCACTACGACGAGCGCTGCTTCCTGCCGATCCATCTCTATGACGCCGCCACCGGCCGCCCGGTCGCCATGATTCTGCGTCCCGGCAAGACGCCGACGGGCAAGGAGATCCGCGGCCATCTGCGCCGTCTTGTGCGGCGCATCCGCCGCCCGTTGGCCGACCACCCGTATCCTGGTGCGTGGCGATGGCCGTTACGGCCGGGCGCAAGTCATGGCATGGTGCGAGGACAACGGCATCGACTACATCTTCGGACTGCCCGGCAACACGGTTCTCCAGCGGCTCGTCGACGAGAGCGCCGACGACGTCCGCACCCGCCGCGCGCTCGAGTGCAAGTCTGTGCTGCGCGGCTATGCCGAGATCCACTACAAGGCGAAGTCCTGGAAGCTTGAGCGTCGCGTCTGCGCCCGCATCGACAGCAACCGCGATGGGCCTCGACATCCGCTTCGTCGTCACCAATCTCGACAGTGGCTCGGCTGAGCACCTCTACGACGTGATCTACTGCGCCCGCGGCCAGGCCGAGAACCTGATCAAGATGCACAAGAGCCAACTTGCCTCCGACCGCACCAGCTGCCGTTCGCCGATTGCCAACCAAGTCCGCCTCGTCCTGCACACCGCCGCATACTGGCTGATGCTCACCCTGCGCCAGGCGGTGCCCGCATCCCATCATCTCGGCAAAGCCGAGTTCGCCACGTTGCGGATCAGGCTTCTCAAGCTCGGCGCCCGCGTCATCGAAACCGTCTCGCGCGTCCGCCTGGCCTTCGCCGCCTGTCCCGAGGCCAGCCTGTTGCTGGCGCTCGCCAGCAATCTGCAGCCCGCTGGACCATGACCGCCGAGGCAGCAGCCCCCGTCGAACCAGACAACTTCAAACTCCAGCGCGTTCACAAGTCCAGACACAGCCGCGGTGAAAAAGACGCCCCGCCGCCACCTGTCCGCCGCTTAGCGCCAAACAAACCCAGAGGCGTCATGAATAAGACGGGCTAGCATCCGCGGCTTCCTCTCCAGCATGCGCGCCAGCCACGACCCTTTCGGGATCGATTTACGCCCCATCCAGTTCAGCCGCGACATCGCACCGATGATCAGCAAACGCCGGATGTCGATCTGCCCGGCCTTGGAGACGCACCCGAGACGCTGCTTGCCGCCCGATGAACGTTGCAATGGCCCAAGCCCCAACCACGCCGCAGACTCCCGACCGCGTTTGAAGTCTGACATCTCTGGGGCAGAGGTCTCGACCGCCAGTGCCGTCAATGGGCCGACCCCAGGCATCGTCTGCAGACGGCGCGCCTTGTCCGTCGCAGCCAGTTCTTCGCCTTCTTCGTCCTGGCATTGATCCGGCTCGTCTTCTCGGAAATTGGTTCCAGCAGGTTCAGACATTCCTCACGCACCAGCTCTGGAAGGTCGCTGTCCGGTGCTTCGACAATTGCTTCGATACCGTTGAGTTGACCGATCCCTTGCGGGACGGCGTGGCCGTATTCGTAAAGCGCGGCGCGCAGTGCATTCACCAGTTCCGTGCGGTGATGGACAAGACGTTCGCGCGACCGAAACAACAACACCGCTCTGGCTTGCTGCTCTTCCGTCCGTGGCTCGACGAATCGCATCTCTGGACGCTGTGCAGCGATCACAATCGCCTCGGCATCGGCGGCGTTCATTCTTCTGGCGTTTTCCAAAGGGTCATACGTATTGCGGGGCAATCAGGTTCACTTCATGGCCGAGCTTGATCATCTCCTGCGACACAATAATGGGCGCTGCTACAGGCCTCCATCACAACCACGGCCGGAGGCTGACCTACCATGAATTTCAGGAACTGCGACCGCGTCAGCTTTTTGCGGGATTTTTCTTGCCCTGTCATCGACGCCCCATGAAGCACGAAAACATTCTTTACCAAGTCCACCCGGATCATTGTATCTTTCGCTCACGGTTGCCGTCCTTTCTGCTTGTGGGCTTTGATCCATCATTTTGGCACGTCGATGCCGTCTGAAGTGGGCGGCAACCACCCCATCTGCGATCATCACCATCGGACCCGACAACCATGGCGAGATCGCCTTTGGCGCCCTGCAAGCCGGATTCGATCTCAGTTACAGCGCCTCGAAGCTCTTCTTCACATAGGCCGGCTTCGACGAGATGAATGATTCACCGGCGATGGCTCCGCCGAATTGATCGACCGCTCGATCGAGATCACATTCGCCTATCACAACGGCGACGAAGCCATCCTCAAGGCAATACGACAGACTTCTTCAGCCCTGTGTCGCAGGCCCGACAAAGCTGACAGAATGTCCGATGCGTCACTTGAGATACGTTGGCGTCGCCCGATAGCCACAACCGCCATGCGCTGATCGACTAGCGCCGCCATCGCGCACTAAAGGCGACGGTCAAATCCGCTGTAGTACTAGGCCGAACAAGTGCGTTGACTATTTCACGATCCACGCCAGCGAGCGACTGCACTACATTCCGCTAACCGTTCCTCGGATCGGTTGATGCGTCCGTCGTGATCGATCCGCCAGGCAGGGTTCAACGCCGTAGGAGACGCTGGACTCCTGCCGTCAATAACCATGCGCTCGGATCGAGCCATGGCGCGCTTTGCTGCCGCAAGGTCGGCTGGTGCGCGAGCGCTTCTTCACGCCTCGGCTTCGTCATTTAGCTATGACATCGTCTGTCGGACTAGTTTGAGCATCTAGCAGGGGGCTTATTTAGCCAGTTTCTTTTTGCCTCAGCCCAAATAGCTGAAGACAGTCACCAAATTGTGTTCTTCGCCTCGTTCCGGCCAGTTGGCACGAGTTTTGATACCGTCGTTTGCGAGGCGGCAGCAGGTGCCGGACGGGGCGCGCTTCCGATGATCATCTACCCGTAACGTAGAGGAACTGTCATGAACACTCCCGATCAGCAGACGGCACTGGAGCAAGCCGCACGCAAGCGCATCAAGGATTCCCACGCCCTCAACGGCGACGCCGGTCGCTTGGCCCAATTCTATCGCGAATGGGCCAGTTCCTACGATTTGGATGTGGCCCGTAATGGGTACTGGGGGCCGATGATCGTGGCGGAACTGGCGGCCGCCGTGCAGACCGCCTATTTGGCCAGGCATCGAGCAGCCATCGCAATCCTGGACGCTGGCTGCGGAACAGGCCTCGTCGGCGCGGAACTGGCAAGCCTCGGGTTCCGATTGATCGACGGGTTCGATCTCTCCGAGGAGATGGCCGAAAAGGCACGGCAAACCCGCGCCTACCGCCATGTCCGAGGCGATGTCGACCTTACGGGGCTGCCCTCCGAATACTTCAGTGTAAGTTATGATATCACGGTCTGCTGCGGTGTCTTCGCGCCCGGACATGTCGGACCAGGTGGACTGCGCGGCCTGGCTCGCGTCACGCGCCCGAACGGATTCATCATCGCAAGCATCCGCAAAAGCTATGCGGAGGCCACATCCTTTGAAGACCGTGTGCGGCGTCTGCAGGATGAGGGCGTCCTTATACAGGCACAGTGTTTAAGGAACGGCAGATACGCCGCCGAGGAGGGCGGGCACTATTGGGTCTTCCAGGTGCCCGAGAAGGTAAGCTTACCAACGGAGGAGCGGCCATGACCACGATACCGCAAATATCGCTGACGACAAACTGGGAGCCGATGCAAGGCGACAAGAAGAATCGGTGCGACTACGCATGCCCTGCGAGGAGTTCGGGTTCTTTACATTGTTGAGCATGGCACCCCGAAAGAACGCATCGCACTACCTATCCAGGCTTCCCGCCGATTCGTCATGCTGCCAGTTAAATAAGAAAATGCCCAAATCCTTGCGCCGACTCTAACGTCAAAAGAAGGTGTACTCATGCCCAAAGATCTCGTAGCCAGAATGGACGACAAGCTGCGCGCGAAACGCGAAAGCTTTGACAAAATCCCTGTGGTTGATATAGCGCCGCTTCTCGATGGCACGAACAAGCAGTGGGTGGCCAAGGAGATACGTTGGGCGCTGTCGAACACAGGGTTCATGTATGTCAAGAACCACGGGATTCCGCAGGACTTTGTTGATTCAATGTTCGACGAGGGCCGCCGATTCTTTGATCTGCCCTGGTCGCAGAAGATGTCATTGCATATTAGCAAATCCGATGTGGCGCTGCGCGGATATATCGAGCCGTTCGGGGAGAACACAGATCCGGGTAAGACGAAAGACCTCAAGGAGTGCTTTGACATAGGCCCTGAACGTTCGACACTTGAAGGTCCGTTTTTTGGCCCCAACCAGTGGCCGTCAAGCCTGCCCGAGTTTCGGGAACTGACATACAGTTACCATCAAAAGATGGTGGACCTCGCCACAAAACTCTTGAAGGGCATCGCGCTCAGTCTGAACCTACCGGAAAGCTATTTCGAGAACCTCATGCGGGACCCGATCAGTATCCAGCGCCTAATTCATTACCCGCCGCAGAGTGGTTATGTCACCGAAGACATCATCGGGATTGGCGCCCACACGGATTACGGCAATCTGACCATTCTCGCGCAGGACGACGTGGGTGGTCTTCAGGTCATGAACCGAGATGGCGATTGGGTGGAGGGCACGCCGATCCACGGCACTTTCATAATAAACATTGGTGACCTAATTCAGCGGCTCACCAATGATGTCTACTTGGCGAACTTGCACCGCGTGGTGAACACCTCGGGGGAGGAGCGATACTCAATTCCCTTCTTTATCGATGCTGATTTCAACGCGATCATAGAGCCATTGACCTCATGCATCACAAACAGCAACCCGCTTCGCTACAAGCCCGTGACATGCGGCGACTACAAATTCGAACGTTTCGCAGCAAGTTACGCTCACTTGGCCAAAGCGTGATGACACGGACAGATCTTACTCACGTGACACTGCCTGCCGCGCTTCATTGCGAATGAGCTGCAATGATTCGAAACCCTTAGCGTAGCGAGCCAGTTCGCAAACAGGCGGCTTTCGAAACCGCCCGCGGGCGGACTTTCAGAAAACGCCATGGGTGAGACAATACTGTCAGACACAGCGGCGACGGCGGCCATCGACCACGCCGGTTAGAGCTTCCAGCGCAAGCGACCGTCAAAGATCGGTGTCCGAGCATCTGCCCCGCGATCATTGCCGCTCCGTCGAACTGTGTTGCGGTTCGGCCAGACTGCTAGTCCTTTATCCGGACTTCTCGCCCAATGGCCTCACCGTTTCGTGGCTGACTCTCCGCTGACCACCTCGCCTACCACCTGGCCACGGTCACCGCGCATTCCAGGGAGGAGCGAGTCCTAACTGCTCCACCTCAGCGAATGCCACATCAGTCGGTTCCACTCGATTGTTGTCCGCGTAGGATCAATCTTGTGATTCACGATCCAAACGAAGACATCGTGATGTTTCCTGCTGCCGAAGATGCGTGTCGGTGTCGGGATTGGTCGGGGCGGCATTTAGGCTCGGATCGCCATGCCGCCAAAGGCGGAAAAAATTCGTCCGGTATAGGGTCAATTCATCTGAGGTGTGCGGCCTCGGTGCATTCACTGTCAGCGCTCAAGATCAGGTTCGACAAGCGCTCGGATTAATGCCGAAAGCTTGCCGGAAGCACTTCGAGAAATGTGATGCCGATGCGAAACCGCATGCTATGGCGATCTCGACAACGGGCAACTCTGTCTGTTCAATGAGACACTTGGCCCGGCTAAGTCTCAAATGCAGGTAGAAGCGCATAGGAGACGACGAAATCGACCGCTCGAAAAGCCGTTCGATCTGACGCTGTGAGCGGCCGATGCATTTTGCAATGTCGCGGAGCCGGCAGGGGGTCCTCAATATGTTCCTCCATGATGCGAATGACTTCTGCCAGCGGCTTGCAGATGCCGGTTTCACCAGCATTGATGGTCCATTGTCTATCCGAAGCAGGGCGCCAATGTCCGGCAGTCGTATGCCGGCAGACAGCTAACGCGGTGTCTCTGCCAAGGCGTTCGCTGATCAGCTCGATAACTAGGTCGAAGGACGCGAATTCTCCTGCGCAAGTCACGAGGTGAGTATCACGAACGAACAGTCGGTCGGTCACCTGGAGGTGGCCAAACGTTTCAGAGAAGGCGGCCCGCTTGTCCCAATGGATTGTGCATGCTGTATCGGTGAGCAGTCCGCTTTCCGCCAGCAGCCAGGTTGCGGTGCCTAACGCTGCTATTGGAACCCCGCGCCGCCTGCAAAGGCGAAGAACATTGATGAGGGAAGGCGACGTGTGTTTCTCGACCCGCGCCCCAGCACAGACAATGACCATGTTTGGGCTCTTGCCAGCCTGCACGCTTTGTCCCGCGCTGGCAAAATCGCTGCTGACCGACAAGCCGAAACCGGCGCATTCAACTGGATCGCCATCCTGGCTCGCAATCGTCCATTCGAAGAAGGACCGGAGACGGAATTGGCAATGCGAAGGGGATCCACAAACGAAGAAAGGCTGAGTTGCGAAAATCCGGGAAGCGCCAGGATGACCAGTCGATACACGTCGTCACACGCGTCGACCGCCTGCCGCCCGGGATTCCACCCCACGATCCGCGAGCGGTCCGCCGTTGAAAATGGCGCATTCATAAGGTCACATCCTCGTTGATGGTGCTCAACATCGTGCGGACCGCCACTGCTGGCTTGCGTGCACAGGCTATTCGCGGGAGCGTCTTGCAGGGATGGCCGCTGCGCCCATCAACTGCGAGTGTTGTGCTTGCGCTTCATGAAGTCCTTGGCGGTCTCGACTGCCACGGCCGCGTCGCGGCAATAGGCGTCGGCGCCGACGGCTTTGCCGAATTCCTCGTTGAGCGGTGCGCCGCCGACCAGTACGACATAGTCGT
>NZ_JAMYME010000087.1:0-7253 GCF_040318345.1 Mesorhizobium sp. M1169
GCCATGGAAGAGAAGCTGCGCTTCGCCATCCGTGAAGGCGGCCGCACCGTCGGTGCCGGCATCGTCGTCACCATCACAGAGTAATCGCCGGCGCTGCCGGTTGAGATCGGATGCAAAAGGGGCGGTCTTCGGGCCGCCCTTTTGATTCTGATATTCTGGCAATGGATTAACCGCATTGCTTCAAATCCTGTTGCAAGCGCCTCTGCCATAACTAGTATAGGTTGCATCGAGGGGGGCTTTGCAAACGTGGTTCCGGGACGACGTTCAGACAGTGGGGCAAAGTGGTGGCGCGGGCTGGTTCGCCTGGCGCCGGTGGTCACAATGGCGATGGCTGCGTTCGCCGCCAAGGCCGAGGATGTGTTCCCGAAGACATGGCAGACACTGTCCCATCCGCAGACATTGTCCGATCCGCAGACTTGGGCCGATCCGAAGATATTCTCCGATGATCTCTCACCGATGCGATTCGTCGTCGTGCGCAGCAGCGCGACTGGCTGCGAACCCAACTGTCCGGAATGGATCTCGGCCGAAGGCGCAATCGAAGCCGGCACGCCGACTCTGCTTAAGCGTATGTTGAAGAAGCTCGGCCGCCGCCAACTGCCGATCATCGTCAATTCCCCGGGCGGTAATGTCGAAGCGGCGATCCAGCTTGGCCGAATAATTCGCAAGAACAAGCTCGATATCGCTGTCGGAGCGACCAGGTTTTCCGGTTGTTGGCCTGGGATGAAGGACTGCCGGGCCAATGATGGCAAGGCCTCCGCCTATTTCGGCAATCCTTATGCCAGCGGCGCCATCTGCAATTCCGCCTGTCCGCTGATGTTTGCCGGCGGTGTCCGGCGCGTGGTCGGCGGTTGGGCCTTTCTAGGAGTCCACCAGATCACCACTACATACCGGCGCGAACAGGTATATTACCGCACCACCTACAGAATTGTGCATGGCAGGAAGAAGGTTATCGGCACCAAGGTTATCAGCCGCACGGATACCGGCAGCTATAAGACTTATGAGATGAGCAAAGCGGTTGAGAGGAGGCTCTCGGCCTATCTGAGGGAGATGGGTGTCGGGCGGGGCGTGCTGGACAGAATGAAGGCCACGCCCGCCAGTGACATCCGGCAGATCGCCCTCGGCGACATGCGGCAAATGAATCTGGTCACCAGCTTCGATTCGGTCGATCTGCTGACGCTGCCGACCATCTGCACCGCTGATCCTGTTCCCGCGAGTTGCAGGGAAGTGCCGCCGCCGGCAGATGAAGCCGCCGACGTCGTGGCGAGCGCCCAAGCCGCCCCGGCTGCAGCGGTCGAGCCGGAAAGCCCGACGGCGAAGAACATTGCTGACATGCGCTTCGTTCTGGTCCGCGGCAGCAATCCGCTGTGCAATCCCAATTGCCCGGAATGGATCTCGGCGGAAGGCACGATTACCGCTCACACGGCCGAAAAACTGCGCCAGCTGCTTGACGGCATCGGCGACCGGCGCCTGCCCATCGTCATCAGTTCGCCGGGCGGTGACGTGCTTGGCGCTCTCGCCGCCGGAAGGCTGATCCGCGAACGTAAACTCGACATAGCAGTAGCGCGGACGGACTTCATCGGCTGCGAGCCGCGGCAGGCCGACTGCGCCGCCGAAGACGGCGTCTATAGCGGGCTCACGGTCGATGTCGGCGGCGAGTGCGGCTCGGCCTGCCCGATCATGCTCGCCGGCGGTGTCAAACGGCTGGTCGGCCCGCGTGCACAGTTGAGCGTGCATTCGATGGGCTTCGAGCAGCGGGTCAAGGCCTATCTCGAGGACATGACTGTCGGACCCGGCATGTTTTCGGCGATGCAATCGGCGCAATACTCGCGCTACCGGCAGCTTGAACCAGAGATGATGCTGAAAGTCGGGCTGACGACCGGGCCTGGATCCGCGGACGAATTGACCGGGCCTGGCATCTGCAGATCGGAGCCACGGCCGGAAAACTGCCGCGAAGCCTCGGGCGCCAAGGCTCAGGCCAGCACGCCGGTCAAATCGTAACGTGGGCATTGCGGCCGACTGCCCATCGAGGCAGGTTGAGCGGCGCTCGGTGTTTCCGCTATCGTCCTGCGTGGTTGAAGACCAGTCAGGTGAGAAATCGCGAATGAGCCAGGATGTCCCGACATTGTTTGAATGGGCCGGCGGCTCCGAAGCGCTGAACCGCCTGACCCAAACCTTCTACGACAGCGTCTCTCGGGATCCCATCGTCGGGCCGGTGTTCAAACATATGTCGCCGGACCATCCCGCTCACGTCGCGGCCTTCATCGGCGAAGTTTTCGGCGGGCCGAAAACCTACAGCGAAGAGCATGGCGGCCATCGCGAGATGGTGATGCATCATCTCGGCAAGCATCTGACCGAGGAGCAGCGCCGGCGCTGGATCAATCTTCTCGCCGACGCCGCCGACGAGGTCGGCCTGCCTGACGATCCCGAATTCCGCTCGGCTTTCATGGCCTATGTCGAATGGGGATCGCGGCTGGCCAAGATGAACTCCAACAAGGGCCCGACCTGCGACCCCGAGACGGAACCAATGCCGGCCTGGGGCTGGGGGGTGCCGGGCGGCCCCTACAAGCCGCCTTCGGGAACCTGACCGCGCGCGAATCGGTCGAAAGCCTGCCGGCCAGGAAAACGGGTGGCTATGGAGGTCTCGGTCCTCCAGGCTAACGGTCTAAAGTCGCCCTCGAATGGCGGGGCCACATTGAAAACCGGAGGCTTTGCGATGAGACCGGAAGGCAAGAAAAATTCAGACAGCGTCTTTGACAGCGACCGCGGAGGCCGAAATCCGTTTGGCGTCATGGACGTCCCCGCTCCCGACGACGAGGAGGTGTCGGCGTTCGCCGCCGGCGTGAAACTTGAGGGAACTCCAAGCGATGAAAATGCCGAAGCATGGGGCACCGACCGCGACCGCGACCGCAACGACACCATCGAAGGCAGCTGGTCCAGCCGATGGAACGGCGGTGCCGATCCCACGATCCCGGGCGATACCGAGGATAAATGGAAGTCCGGCCGGGGCGAGGTGAAGACGGCGGGAGAGAGGGTTTACCTGCTGTTCGATTGGCATGATGGCGTGCGCAAGGGGCTCATCGATGCGCGGCGCCAGGGTGCGAAAGGGCTGGTTGGAAAATATATCAATCTGACCGACCCGAAAATCGTGCGTCCCTGGGTCGGCTTGATCGTCTGCAATCAACGGATCAACGGGAAATGGCCGGGAGGACGCCTGGACTTTCGAAGATGAAGGCCGGGTAGCGCACGTCGCTCTTTACAGAGCGCGCGGAAGCTTTTAGGAAGCGCCTGCTGCGCCGACATTGCGCATACGGGCATAGCTCAGTTGGTAGAGCGGCGGTCTCCAAAACCGCAGGTCGTAGGTTCGAGCCCTGCTGCCCGTGCCATTCTTTGAATGGATACCTAAAAACGATTCTTTTGCAGTGCGGCCTTTGAAAATCGGCTTGTGACTTGCCATATAGCATAAGTTGCGGCATAAGGGCTGCATAGCCGGGACGGGACGACTGGATGGTTCCGAGGCGGCGTTTGGGCATAAAGCGGACACTTGCCACTTGCGTGGATCAAGAATCGGTTTTATGTAGACGAAACAGACACGCGACGCGTGGAGCTGGGAAGCCGGCTTTACGCGTCTGATTTGCATGGGCGAAATGATTGCGCTGATTCGGCGCGAACGCACGCTCAAGCGGCACCTCCCGGCCAGCGGGATCATCCAGGAGGCCCGGCCAACGGGTCTTGCAGACAGAGCGGCATATGGCTTCGAAAACCACAAATCCCTTCACCTTTCTCCAGCAGGTTCGCGCGGAGACCGCCAAGGTCACTTGGCCGTCGCGGCGCGAAACGATGATCTCGACGGTGATGGTTCTTGTGTTCGCGGTCATCGCGATGATCTTTTTCTTTACCGCAGACGTGGCCATGGGCTTTGCGGTCGAAAAAATCCTCGGCCTCGGACAGTAAGTCCGGCGATTACGGAGAAGTCTTGAAATGACCGCGCGGTGGTACATCGTCCACGCCTACTCGAACTTTGAAAAGAAGGTCGCCGAGGACATCGAGAACAAGGCCAAGCAGAAGGGCCTGTCCGCCGACATCGAGCAGATCGTGGTGCCGACCGAGAAGGTCGTCGAGATCCGCCGCGGCCGCAAGGTCGATGCCGAGCGCAAGTTCTTTCCGGGCTATGTGCTGCTGAAAGCCAATCTGACCGACGCCGTGTTCTCGCTCGTCAAGAACACGCCGAAGGTCACCGGTTTCCTGGGCGACTCCAAGCCGGTGCCGATCACCGAAGCCGAGGCCCAGCGTATCCTGAACCAGGTTCAGGAGGGCGTCGAGCGGCCGAAGCCGTCGGTGACGTTCGAGATCGGCGAAGCGATCCGCGTTTCGGATGGACCATTCGCGTCCTTCAACGGTTTCGTCCAGGAAGTGGACGAGGAGCGGGCGCGGCTCAAGGTGGAAGTTTCGATCTTCGGGCGCGCTGTGCCGGTCGATCTGGAATTCGGACAGGTCGAGAAGGGCTGATCCGAAATCCCTGCACCGGTTTCGGCGGCAGGGAAGGCGGCGCGGAGATCGCGCGACCAAAAACGGGTGGGAGGCGAATGCGGCTTTAGCCGGCTGCGCGGACCGCACCACCAGACTGCAACCGCCGGCAAGACCGGCATGAGAAAAGGCAGGAAGAGAGATGGCTAAGAAGATTGCAGGCCAGCTCAAGCTCCAGGTTTCCGCGGGATCGGCCACGCCGTCGCCCCCGATCGGCCCGGCGCTTGGTCAGCGTGGCATCAACATCATGGAGTTCTGCAAGGCGTTCAACGCGCAGACCCAGGAAATGGAAAAGGGCTCGCCGGTTCCGGTCGTCATCACCTACTACCAGGACAAGTCGTTCACCTTCGTCATGAAGACGCCACCGGTGAGCTATTTCCTGAAGAAGGCCGCCAACCTGAAGTCGGGCTCGAAGGAGCCGGGCAAGGTCAAGGCCGGCACGATCGGCCGCGACAAGGTGCGCGCCATCGCCGAGCAGAAGATGAAGGATCTGAACGCAAACGACGTCGAGGCGGCCATGCGCATGGTCGAGGGCTCCGCCCGCTCGATGGGTCTGGAAGTGGTGGGCTGAGATCATGGCAAAGATTGCAAAGCGTGTATCGAAGACCCGCGAAGGCATCGATCCCAACAAGGCTTACGCTTTGGGTGAGGCGCTGAAGCTGCTCAAGGATCGCTCCTCGGTGAAGTTCGACGAGACGATCGAAGTCGCGATGAACCTCGGCGTCGACCCGCGCCATGCCGACCAGATGGTCCGCGGCGTGGTCAACCTGCCGAACGGCACCGGCCGCAGCGTTCGCGTCGCCGTCTTCGCGCGTGGCGACAAGGCCGAGGAGGCCAAGGCCGCCGGCGCCGACATCGTCGGAGCAGAGGATCTGGTCGACATCGTCCAGAAGGGCACGATCGACTTCGACCGCTGCATCGCCACGCCGGACATGATGCCGCTGGTCGGCCGTCTCGGCAAGGTGCTCGGTCCGCGCGGCATGATGCCGAACCCGAAGGTCGGCACCGTCACCACCGACGTTACCGCCGCCGTCAAGGCATCGAAGGGCGGCGCCGTCGAGTTCCGCGTCGAGAAGGCCGGCATCGTTCACGCCGGCGTCGGCAAGGTCTCGTTCGACGTCAAGGCGCTGGAAGAAAACGTCCGCGCCTTCGCTGACGCGGTGACCAGGGCAAAGCCGGCTGGTGCCAAGGGCAACTACGTCAAGAAGGTGTCGGTCACCTCGACGATGGGCCCGGGCCTCAAGCTCGACGTCTCGACGCTCGCTGCGTCCTGATACGAAACAATTGGATCGGCCGCTAAAACGCTGATCCGTGAAAGAATTCCGGGCCTCCGACCTGTCGGCGGCCCGGTACCGGAAGTCGAAAGGCTTCCGGACATCCTGTCCGAGATTGCAGGCGGCCCCCAAACCTTAGGTGATGTGGGCCTTAATTCATGTGGGCCTGCATGAGACGGGTGAAGACCGGACAAAGGAGCCACAAGCTCCAATGAAAGGTTCGAACCGTGTTTGCCTTTTGTCTGCGCACCGTCCGGCTTCCCGGCAGGTGTGGCGAAAGGGGGCAGGATCCTCGAGCGTCGTTCGGGAGATCCGTTACTGGATGGCCCGGCCGGCAAAAGGCAACCCGACGCCTGTCCTTCGTAGAGGGCAGGGGTCAACTGGAGATAGGCAGTGGACAGAGCGGAAAAACGCGAACTCGTCACGGGCCTGAATGATGCGTTTTCAAGCGCTGGTTCAGTCGTCGTGGCCCACTACGCCGGTATCACCGTCGCGCAAATGAACGACCTTCGGTCGAAAATGCGCGCCGCCGGTGGCACCGTCAAAGTCGCGAAGAACCGTCTCGCCAAAATCGCTCTTCAGGGCACGGACTCCGCATCGATCATCGAGCTGTTCAAGGGACAGACGCTGATCGCCTATTCGGAGGATCCGATTGCGGCGCCGAAGGTCGCGTCCGATTTCGCCAAGGGAAATGACAAGCTCGTCATTCTCGGCGGCGCAATGGGCACCACCTCGCTCAATGCCGACGGTGTAAAGGCACTCGCCACACTTCCGTCGCTCGATGAGCTGCGCGCCAGGCTGGTTGGCATGATCGCCACGCCGGCAACCCGGATCGCCCAGATCGTCAATGCGCCTGCGGCTTCGGTCGCGCGCGTCATCGGCGCTTACGCCCGGAAGGACGAGGCGGCATGAGGCCGTTCCTCGCTATCACAAACACACGTTCGAACCTTATGAAGGAACATTGCAATGGCTGATCTGGCAAAGATCGTAGACGACCTTTCGAAGCTGACCGTCCTCGAAGCGGCCGAGCTGTCGAAGCTTCTTGAAGAAAAGTGGGGCGTTTCCGCCGCTGCTCCGGTGGCGGTTGCCGCTGCCGGCGGCGCTGCGGCCGCTGCTGCTCCGGTCGAGGAAAAGACGGAATTCGACGTCGTCCTCACCGAGGCAGGCGCTCAGAAGATCAACGTCATCAAGGAAGTTCGCGCCATCACCGGTCTTGGCCTCAAGGAAGCCAAGGACCTGGTCGAGGCGGCTCCGAAGCCGGTCAAGGAAGCCGTTTCCAAGGCCGACGCGGACAAGTTCAAGGCCCAGCTGGAAGCAGCCGGCGCCAAGGTCGAACTGAAGTAAGCGTTGAGTACCGGGGGGGGGGGGGGGCGGCGGCCGCCCCCCCAGGAGGGGCGCGGGGGGGGGGGGGGGGGGGGCCGGGGGGAGAACCCGGTGGGGGGGGGGGGGTTGGAC
>NZ_JAMYME010000088.1:0-6750 GCF_040318345.1 Mesorhizobium sp. M1169
CTCAAAGGCCGGACATATGGACGCAAGCGATCGAAAACGACGCAAAACAACCGTTGCAGGCAGGGCGCCGTCCACATATGGATCCCAGGGTCTTCGCGACGTCGCTTCGCGCCTGCTCCGCCCTGGGATGACGAAGCTGGGGAGGTTTGGCCAATCTCGAAGGTTTTCAATCCCGTCCGATGACACTATGAATGACCGGCCGGGGCGGCTCCAGCTTCAAACAATCACGAGGACATCATGACAATACGCGCTGTCGTCTGGGGCGAGAATATTCATGAGCGGACCAACGAGGTGGTCGCGGGCATCTACCCCGAGGGCATGCATGCGACGATCGCCAATGCACTGAAGCTCGACCCGGAGATTTCGGTATCGTGGGCGACGCTGGAGCAGAAGGAGCATGGGCTGCCGGCCGACCGTCTGGCCGAGACCGAGGTCTTGCTGTGGTGGGGGCACAAGGACCATGGCGCCGTCGCCGACGAAGTGGTCGAGCGCGTGGCGCGCCGCGTCTGGGAAGGCATGGGGCTGATCGTTCTCCATTCCGGCCATTTCTCGAAAATCTTCAAGAAGCTGATGGGCACGCCCTGCACGCTGAAATGGCGCGAGGCGGGCGAGCGCGAACGGCTTTGGGTGACCAGCCCCAACCACCCGATCGCTGCCGGGATCGGCGAGTATTTCGAGCTCGAGAACGAGGAGATGTATGGCGAGCAGTTCGCCGTGCCGGAGCCGCTGGAGACCGTCTTCATCTCGTGGTTCCAGGGCGGCGAAGTGTTCCGGTCGGGGCTGACCTATCGCCGCGGCGCCGGTAACATCTTCTATTTCAGGCCCGGCCACGAGACCTATCCGACCTATCACGACGCCAACGTCCACAAGGTGCTGCGCAATGCGGTGAGATGGGCGCACAACCCCCAAGGCTCCAATCCAGCCATCCTCGATGCGCCGAACGTGCCGGTGGAAAAGGCGCTCGAGCCGATCGTCGAGCGCGGCGGAAAGCTACATTCCGCCGGCGAAGCCGGCTTCCGCTAGACGACAAATCCATGATCGAACAAGAAGATAAAGCCCTGTCCTAAGGATAAGAATCATGCGTCTGTTGATACTCGGCACCGGCTGGATGGCGGAGGAGCACGCCAGGCAGTTCGGCAAGATCGAGGGCGTCGAACTGATCGGCGCCGTCGATCTCGACCGTACGCGCGTCGACAAGTTTTCGGACATCTACGGTATCCCCAACCGGTTCGCGTCGTTGGACGAGGCGCTGGCGTGGGGCAAGTTCGACGCGGTGGCGAACGTGACGCCCGATCGCATCCACCATCCGACCACCATGATGCTGATCGCGGCGGGCAAGCCGGTGCTGTGCGAAAAGCCGCTCGCCGAAAATTACCAGAAAGCCAGTGAAATGGCCGCTGCGGCCGAGCGGGCCGGCATCATCAACATGGTCAACCTGACCTATCGCAATGTCGCGCCGCTGCAGAGAGCGCGCGCCATGGTGCTGGCCGGCGACATCGGCACGGTCAGGCATGTCGAGGCGTCCTATCTGCAGAGCTGGCTGGTGTCCAAATTCTGGGGCGACTGGCGCACCGATTCGAAATGGCTGTGGCGGCTGTCGCGCGGCCACGGCTCCAATGGCGTGCTGGGCGACGTCGGCATCCACATCCTCGATTTCGCCAGCTATGGCGCGGCGCTCGACATCGACCATGTGTTCTGCCGCCTGCGGTCCTTCGACAAGGCGCCTGGCAACCGGATCGGGGAGTACGAGCTCGACGCCAATGACAGTTTCACCATGGCGCTTGATTTCAGCAATGGCGCCTTCGGCGTCGTCCATGCCAGCCGCTGGGCAACCGGCCATCTGAATGAACTCCGCCTGCGCATCTACGGTGACAAGGGCGGCATCGAAGTCGTGCACAATCTGACCGGCTCGGAGCTGAAAGCCTGCATCGGCGAGGATGTCGAGAACGCCAAATGGCAAGTTCTGGACGCCGGAACGGTGCAGACCAACTACCAGCGCTTCGTCGACGCGGTGCGCAACGGCGTCCAGGCCGAACCGTCGTTCCGCCATGCGGCCGAATTGCAGAAGGTGCTCGACCTCGCAGTCGTGTCGGATGAGAAGCGGGCCGAATTGAGCACCGATACGCAGTGATATCGTTCAGGGAATCTTGAGAGGAGCCAGCCATGGTCACGCGGCGCGCCGAATGTTCCTGCGCTCAGCTGTCAGCCACCTGCTCGGGCGAGCCGGTACGCGTCTCGTCTGCCATTGCCTGGCCTGCAAGCGACGCACCGGCAGCGCGTTCAGCTTCAACGCGTGGTTTGAGGAAGGTGACGTTGTTGTCCAGGGCCGCTCGGCGGAGTTCACGCGCATTGGCGACGAGGGCGGCCGCGTCATCTACAGCTTCTGCCCGGATTGCGGCACCACCGTCCATTACCGGATCGACACGCAGCCCGGTCTGACCGTCATCCCGGTGGGCGCTTTCGCGGACCCTGCGTTCCCGCCGCCCTTCCTGTCCCTTCTATCACGAGAGCCGGCGCTGCCAGTGGGTCGAGGTCCGAACCGAACCTTTGGCGACGTTCGGCTGAAGACGCTGGTCGCCTCCGGCTGACGTTTCAGGATCAAACCCGATCACTCTGAACGACCGAGTTCGACCCGTTTCAGTCGTCCGGGACGTTCCCCGTTCAGAGCGCTTTAAGTGCATTCCGGTCATTCGCGTTCGAGCATGCTATACTGCACCTTGGCTCCAAAGCAGCCATTGATGGCTAGGAACCAATGCGGATGGGCAGGTCAGATCGACAGCAATTCAACAGCGGCTCCTTGCAGGAGGCGGACCAGCTCGTGCTCGGTCGTGAGGCTTACGAGGAAAGGGCGTGGGACGACGCCTATCGGTTCTTCTGGCGTGCCGGCGAAGCGGCTCCGCTCGCAGTGGACGATCTCGAACGGCTGGCGATGTCGGCCTATTTGACCGGGCGCGACGAGGAGTACCTGCGGGCCCTGGAGCGAACCCATCATGCATATCTGGACGCGGGCGAGTGCCGTCGGGCCGCCCGCTGCGCCTTCTGGCTTGGCCTGCGCCTTGTCTTTCGTGGGGAGATGGCTCAGGCGGCCGGCTGGTTTGGACGGGCGCATCGGCTGCTCGAACGCGAACCACATGATTGTGCCGAACAGGGTTACCTGATGCTGCCCCATGTCGAACAGCAGCTTGCTTCGGGCAACCTTGAAGCGGCCTACGCTGCGGCGAGCGGCGCAGTCGAGATTGGCGAGCGCTTTGCGGACGTGGATCTGGTGGCCTGTGCACGGCACTTGCAGGGCCGTGTTCTGTTGCGCCAGCGGCGAACCGCGGAAGGTTTCGCGCTCCTCGACGAGGCGATGGTTTCGGTCACGGCCGGCGAATTGTCGCCGCTGCTTACCGGCTTGATCTACTGCAGCGTGATCGAAGCGTGTCAGCAAGTCCATGCTCTGGGCCGCGCACGCGAATGGACCTCCGCCCTGGGGCGATGGTGCGCCGAACAGCCCCAGCTGATCAGTTTCAGCGGCACCTGCCTGATGCATCGCGCCGAGATCAAGCGGCTCAGCGGCGCATGGCAGCACGCGATCGACGAAGCGCAGCAGGCCGTGGAGCGTTTGACGCAGTCGAACAATCGGAGAGATACGGCTGGAGCATGGTACCAGCTGGCGGAAGTATACCGCCTTCGCGGAGACTTTGACGTGGCCGAGCAGGCATATCGGAGTGCAAGCCAACATGGCTTCGAACCGCAGCCGGGCCTTGCCCTGTTGCGGTTGGCCGAAAGGCACATCGATGCGGCTGCGGCCGCAATCCGGCGCGTCATGGGTGCGACGACCGATCAGGTGCGGCGCATACGGCTGCTGCCGGCTCACGTCGAGATCATGCTGGCGGCTGATGACATCGAGGAAGCACGGCGTGCCTGCCACGAACTGGCGGACGTTGGAGAAAGCTACGGAACCGAACCGCTGCGCGCCCTTGCCGCTCACGCGCGGGGAGCGGTGGAACTGGCAGAAGGCGAAGCGCAGGCTGCATTGACTTGGCTGCGCCAGGCACTCGAGGGGTGGCAGCAAGTCGAAGCGCCATACGAAGCAGCGCGCGTAGGCGTCATGATAGGCCAGGCTTGCCGCGCCCTCGGTGACAACGATGGTGCGGAACTGGAGTTGCAGGCAGCCCGGACAGTGTTCCGGCAGCTCGGTGCCATGCCGGACCTTTCTCGTGTCGATATCCTGCTTGGCATGCGATCAGACGGAGCCCGCGGCCTCTCTGCCCGTGAACTGCAAGTTCTCCGCCTGGTCGCTGCCGGCAAAACCAACAAGCAAATCGCCAACGAACTGGATTTGAGCGGGAAGACAGTGGACAGGCACGTCAGCAATATTTTCAACAAGCTTGACGTCCCCACGCGCGCTGCCGCCACCGCCTGGGCCTACGAGCACCGCCTGGTTTGAGCAGGTCTGGCATGGGTCGAATCACCCATGCCGTCATCGGCGCCCATTGGGTGGTTCGCCCGAAGCGCCGCCCTCCCTTCCGCGCTAGCTTGCACTCGAAATCGATCGGCCATGGATGCGCGGCGCCACGGCGCAGCTCGCCCACAGATCGCGAGACGGACGCAGTGATCGCGCTGCGAACATCCGGCCACAATGAAGGGAAGTAGCGATGTCGCATGCCGATACCGGAATGCGGGTCGCGGGCGCCTGGCTTGCGATCGCTTCTGTACTCTTGGGTTTCGTCCTGATCGGTCACGGGCCGATTAATCCCGACCTCGCCCAGCAAATGCAGGCCATCGCCAGTGGCGTCACCCTGTGGGTGGTCGTGCATTGGGCCGCCGCGGCAGCACTTTCGCTGTTCGTCGTCGCGAGCCTGATCGTGCTGACCGCCGGCTCTCGACTGACCGAACGCTGGTGGACCCTATCCGCCTGGGCGGTGGTGGCCGTCGGCGCGCTCTGGACGATGACAACCGCCGTGGCCGAGGCCACCACCGTCGCCGATGCCGTCGCCGCCAACGACATGGCGCGATTCGCGGTCTGGTGGGCCTTCGCCGAGGGCAAGGCCAACGACTTCATGTTCCTCTGCCTGGCGGTTGCCGTGATCGCCGGCAATGAGACGCTGAGCCGGCAACAGGTAACGCCGACCTGGGCGTCACTGGTCGGAGTCGTGGCCGGGCTTGGTGCCTTCGTCGGATGGCCGCTGGGCATGTGGTTCGGCATCGGGCTGGGCAGCCTCGTCTGGGTTGCGTCGTCTTTTGTAATGGCCCTGTGGACGTTGTGGTTCGGGTTGGGGCTCGCGCGAGCCGAGAACAGCGTGTCGAAAGCTCGCAGCGCGAGCTTCAGCGCGTGAGCACCCCAAGAGGCCAGCGGCGTCCTATCAACATCAGGGAGGTCATGATGACTCACGTTGAAGGTTACACCGCCACCCCGGCAGCAATTGAAGATAGCGCCGATGTCAAAGCTGAAGGCGTGCGGCAAATGTCGGCTATTGTTTAGGGTTACGGATGCCGGCCAACAGGTGTTGGCTTGGCGCGAGGGCCGGCGTCCGAAAGCCTCCAGGGAAAGAACCCGCGGGATGGAGGGCGTGGTTCCGGCGCTATGGGGATTTGACGGTTCCGCGTGGTTCGCGGTGGGTGCACTGATGCGGCTGACAGGTGGGACTGCTCAGGTTGACAGGCGCGCGCGGCCGGCCGAGGCGGCGCATGATGCGGTGTGGCGGCTGAAGAATCCGGTCGCCTGCGGCTGACGTTTCAGGATCAAACCCAATCACTCTGAACGACCGAGTTCGACCCGGTCCGACCGTCAAGGCATTTCAGGCGACGAAGTCGATCCATCAACGTGCGTGGCTCGATCGCGCCAAAAGAAGGCGTGTGCGTCGGCTGAGCAAGCTCCGTCACAGCTGCGCTCAACGGGTCGCGACAAGTGCCGACCATCCAATTGATCGCTGATGGTTACTACGTGCTGGCCATGCTAGAATTCAGCGTCCTCGACGTGGTTAAAATCGGGGAATTGCGACCGGTTGACGGCGCGGGAGGTCGACGGACAAACACGAACAGATCACAGGGAGGAAGCAATGTTTCGGACACCAGTTCATCTTGCATTCTTGACAGCGTCGATTGTTGCCCTGCCATCTTACGCGGCCATGGCCGATGACACACAGATCGCGCGCGGCGAATATCTGGTTACGATTGCCGGCTGCAGCGACTGTCACACATCCGGTTATTTCTTCGGGAAACCCGACATGTCGCGCTTCCTCGGCGGTTCGGACGTGGGCTTCGAGATTCCTGGTCTTGGTGTCTTTGTCGCCCGTAATATCACGCCTGACAGGGAGACCGGTATCGGAAGCTGGACCCCGGAGCAGATCGTCACCGCGATTCAGACCGGCGAACGGCCGGACGGCCGCATCCTGGCGCCGATCATGCCTTGGCGCGACTTCGCGCATCTCACCGCGGATGACGCCATGGCGATCGCGGCATTCCTCCAAAGTGTGAAGCCGGTCAGCCACCAGGTTCCCGGCCCGTTCAAACCCGGGGAAGCGGTGTCGACGTTCATGATGCGGATTATGCCGCCGGGGGAAGCCGCAGCCGCTGCAACGAAGTAGGGCGGGCTTTGATCGGAACGAGATTTTTCGTCGAATAATGGGTGAATGTCCGCCTTGGAGATGGTGAGGCCATGTCCGAACGGCAGAAATGGGTCGATAGTGTTGAAGAAGTCGGCGATGAAGCCGTGGATCCACTCGCACCGAAGCGTCTTGATTAAGGTCGACGCGACCTCCTCGC
>NZ_JAMYME010000089.1:0-6128 GCF_040318345.1 Mesorhizobium sp. M1169
CCATGCACATGCCAACGGCAATGCCAAGGCCGTGACCGAGCGAGCCGCCGGTGATCTCCATGCCGGGCGTGTATGGCGCCATGCCCGACATCGGCATACGGCTTTCATCGCTGCCATAGGTTTCGAGCTCTTCCTCCGGCAGCACGCCCGCTTCGATCAGAGCCGCGTAGAGCGCGATCGCATAGTGTCCGATCGACAGCAGGAAGCGGTCGCGTCCCTCCCACAACGTGTCCTCCGGCCGGTAGCGAAGCGCATGGAAATAGGCGACGGCAAGCACGTCGGCGACACCCAGCGCCTGTCCGACATAACCTTGGCCCTGGACTTGGCCCATTCGCACGGCATGTCGGCGGATACGATAGGCTCGTTCGGCCAGGCTGACATTGCTGCCAGCGCGAGGCATCTCAAGATCCGTTATCCTCTCAGCCATGGATCAGCATCCCACCGTTGACGTCGATCACGGCGCCGGTGATGTAGCTGGCCAGATCGGACGCCAAAAAGAGATAGGCGCCAGCGACGTCGCGCGCATCCCCCAGCCGGCTGAGCGGGATTCCCTTGATGATGTCGGCGCGCATGGCTTCGGTCAGTTTGCCGCCGGTGATGTCGGTCTGGATCAGGCCCGGTGTGACACAGTTGACGCGGATGCCTTCGGGACCGAATTCGCGCGCCATGGCCTTGGCAAGCCCCAGAACACCCGCCTTGGCAGCCGAATAGTGCGGGCCACCGAAGATGCCGCCGCCGCGCTGGGCCGAAACCGACGACATGCAGATGATCGAGCCACCGCCATTTTCGCGCATGTTCGGGATGAATGCCTGGCTGAGATAGAGCACGCCGCGTAGGTTGACATCGAGCATGCGGTCCCAGTCAGCCGGGCCGATATCCAGTGTCTTTGCGGGCTGCGTGATCCCGGCAATGTTGCACAGCACGTCGACCTTGCCGAAGGCTTCGGCCACTTCGGCAGCAGCCCTCTTGCAGGCATCGAGGTCGGCGACGTTACAGGCGAGGCCAATGTGCTCGGGCCCAAGCGACTCGGCGGCGTCACGGGCCTGTTGCTCATCGAGGTCAAGAATAGCAATGCGCGCGCCTTGCTCCGCCATCAGCGTTGCCGTGGAGCGGCCTATCCCCCGAGGGCTCGCGGCCCCTGAAATCACCACGGCCTTGCCCTTCAGCAACATGTCGAACTCTCCTGCTATTTCTCTTTGCCGGTGATCTAAAGTCGGTAGAACCGGGCGGCGTTGTCGTGGAACAACGCAAGCCGCTCCTCATGGGTGTAGCCTCGCGTGATCTCCTTGAAGGCGTTCACGATCGCATCGAAGCTCGAAAACAGCTTGTCGACCGGAAAGTTCGTCGCGAACATGCAGCGGCCGACCCCGAACGCCCCGAACGCTTCCTCGACATAGGGACGGATCGATGCAGCGGTCCATCGCCAGTCGCCCATGCCGAGACCCGAGATCTTGCAGGCGACGTTCGGCGCTTGCGCCAACTGATGCATGCCTTTTCTCCAAGCATCGAAATGCTCAGGGCCATCGACCTGCATGCCGGTGTGATTGAGAATGATCTGGACGTCGGGGAAGTCCAGCGCGAGCTCGAGAAACTCGCCCATCTGCGGATAGTAGAGCTGCAAGTCGAAGCTCAACCGGCGCTTCGCCAGTTCCCGGAAGCCACGTCGCCATTCGGGTGTCCGGCTGACCTCCGGACGCGACTGATAGGTCTTGGCGGGGTCAGGATGGTAATTCATCGACTGCCGTATACCGCGGAAGTTCGGATATTCCATGTGGCGGTCGAGGAGGTCGCCGACATCGGGTATGGACAGGTCGGCATAGCCGACGATGCCGTGGGGGAAGCCCCGCTTGTTGGCGATCTCCTGCAGCCAGCGCGTCTCCCCAACCGGATCGCTGGGATCGAACCCTACGTCCAAGTGCACCGATTTCACCAGGGTCTGGTTCCTGGCGTCTTCCAGGTAGTCGTCGAGAAGGTAGCTTTTGCGGATCGCCTCGTAGTCACCGAAAGCCGACGGCTTAACCCCGTCGGTCAGCCACGGATAATAATTGGTCTCCAGATCCCACAAATGATGGTGCGGATCGATGAACGGCAGCTCGGCCACGGTCGGGATTCCTTGCTCGAGGTCTGGACCCCCCCGGCCACGCCGGGGGGTCCATTGGGTGGCGGTCAGTTGCTCGGCGGAAAGACGCGGGCAATGACCCTCTTGGCCTCAGGACTCTCGACCTTGTCGGCGGTCACAAGAGGCATGACCAAGGCCAGGTCCTGGGTCACCGGTGCGCCCGTCAGTGCGTTGTAGACCTGCTGGGTTCCGTCGATGCCCTGTCCCACCGCCTCCTGGAAGAAGATGCCCTGGATCGCTCCCTTCTTCAGCAGCGCGATCGTGGTCGGCGAGCCGTCGGCCACGGTGATGCCGATCTTGCCGGTGAGGCCCCGGGTCTCGACCACCTTGGCGGCGCCGGTGCCGGCTTCGTCATACATGCCGTAGATGGCCTTGATGTCGGGATTGGCGGTCAAGAGGTCGTTTGCCTGGGTGACGGCCTCGTTGATCGTCAGACCCCGCGTTTCCAGCATCTGGACGAGGTCGCAGCCGTCGGCGGCAAACGCCTCCTTGGCGCCCTTGAGGTATTTCTGTGCATTCTCCCGGTCCTGCGGCAGCGACAGCATGCCAACCTTGTTGCCGCCACGCTCCTTGGCAAGCTCGCAGGTGAATTTCCCCTGCGCCTTGCCGGTCTCATAGTTGTTCGCGGTGACCGAGGACGTATAGTTGGTGAGGCCCGGTTGCGGCCCGATGCCGGCAAAGGCGATCGGCACTTTCTGCTTCGCTAGATAGTCGAGCAGCGGCGGTGTCGAGGTCGAGCTGACGGGGCCGATCACGATGGCCGCGACGCCTTTGGTCACGGCGGTCCGCGCATTGTCCATCTGCTTGGCGGGTGAGTTTTCCGAAGTGTACTCGACATAATCCATGCCGAGTTCCTTGGCCTTCTCCTTCACGCCGTACCCGACCCATTGCCAGTAGGAGATGTCCAGCGACGGGGCGATGTAAGCGACGGTCTTTTTGTCCTGTGCGTATGATGCGCTGGACAAGGCGGCCGCCGCCAATGCTGCAAGTAGTATGGTCTTCAACTTCATCTTGGTTCCTCCCGTTGATGATCTAGAGTCGGTTCTTGCTGCTGAAGCGGTCGATCAGAACCGCGAGCAGGATCGCGGCGCCGGTGACGGAGCCTTGCCAGAAGCTGTTCACGCCGATGAGGTTCACGCCGTTCTGGATGCAGGTGATCATCAGAGCGCCCAGCACGGCACCGATCGCGCTGCCGGTTCCGCCAAAGAGGCTGGCCCCGCCAATGACGACGGCGGCGATTGCCTGCAGCATCAGGCTGGCGCCGGCCGTGGCTTCGGCGTTGAGGATGTAGCTTACCGTCAACAGGCCGGCGAAAGAGGCAAGCAGGCCCGAAGCGACATAGGCGGCAAACTTGATGCGCAGAACCGGGATGCCGAGCAGCCGGGCAGCAATTGCCGACGAGCCGACGGCATAGAACCAGCGTCCGAGCACGACCTTTCGCAGGACGTATTCCAGCGCGATCATCAATATGATGCAGAACAGAAGATGGTTGGGGACGCCCGGGATGATCTCGCCCGAATTCAGGAGCCAGAAATCCGGCGCGCCGATCGGCATCGAACGACCATTCGTGACGATGAAGGCCAGACTGCCCGCCACCGCGTAGGTGATGAGCGTGACGACGAAAGGCGCGAGCCCAACGACCGTGACCAGAAGACCATTGATCGAGCCGAAGACAAGGCCGACGGCCAGGCCGGCAGCACTGGCGGTCAGTCCGTCGGCGCCACTGGCCATCGCCAGCGCGGTCACCATACCGGTCAAGGAAAAGACTGAACCGACCGAAAGATCGATGCCGCCGGTGACCACGACCAGCAAAACACCGAGTGACATGATGATGAGGGGCGCGGCGGCCTGGATGATGTTTTGCACATTGCCCATGCTGAGTGCAGCGGGCACGAACATGCCGACGGCCAGCAGCAGGACGACGATTGCGGCGGCAATCGCGCCTTCCGTTCGGTAGGACAAAAGAACTGCTGGGACGCGCGAGTTGGTGGTCCGGAGTTTGTCGGTGGTCGTGGTGCCGTTGCTCGCGTCGGTCATGCCGCCATCCCCGTCAGTTCGGCGAGCCCGTCTTCGGTGTAGTGCTCTTCAGGCAGGAATCCCTTCGGCTGCCCATCGGTGTCAAAGGCGAAAATGGCGTCGCAAAGCTCGAGCAGTTCGACGTTCTCGGTCGACCACCAGATGATGATCGCGCCAGCGTCGGCCATCTCCCGGATCAAACCGTAAATGTCATGCTTGGTGCCGATGTCGACGCCACGCGTCGGCTCTTCCAGCACCACCATCCGGAGCGGCAGCCCAAGCCAGCGTGCGACGAGAAGCTTCTGCTGGTTGCCGCCGGACAACGAGGCCGGCAGGTCCCAGATCGAGCTGGCTTTCAACTTCAGCGCTGAAACGAGATCGTGACATTCCTGCCGCTCGGCTGCGGCCACGATCCGCCGTCTTTCGCGAACCCTGCGTGCTGCAAGCACGTTATCGACGATGGGCAGCTGCGAAAGGATCCCCTTGGTTGCGCGGTCGCCCGAAACAAAGCCGATACCGGCCCGCGCCGCTGCCGCTGGAGACGAGAAGCGGTCCGCAAAACCCTCGCCGGAAAGGCGCCAGCCAGCCCCGGGTCCGGCGCCCACCAGGGGAGCAATGAGGCCGGTCGGGCCTGCGGGCGCGCCGGCCAGTCCCAGGATGGTGCCGGACGAAATCGCTATCCTGACGTCGCCGGGGCCGAGGAGTTCGACTGGTATGCCCTGTCGGAGGTGTTTTTGCGGGTTGCGGTGCCTTGCCGGACGCTGCGCGTGTTGGCCCATCTGCTGGACGATTTCGGCGTCGCTGAGCGATGCAAGCGGCGTGGCATTCGCGATCGTGACGCCATCGCGCAAGATCGTGCAGACATCGCAGAGCGCGCGGATTTCCCGCATACGGTGAGAAACAAAGACGATGCCGATGCCTTCCTCGTGCACCAACCGCTTCAGCACCGAGAAGAGTTTGGCAGTCTCGCCGGCAGTGAGATTGGCCGTGGGCTCGTCGAGAAGCAGCACTTCGGCTCCGGTGGAAAGGGCACGAGCGATCTCGACGATCTGGCCTTCGTGGAGGGACAATTTGCGCGCCGGCAAATCGATGATCTCTTCGCCGATCGCTGGGTCAATCAGCCGCAGCGCTCCGAGCGCGGTTTCGCGCATGCGGCGACGGCTGATCTGCGACCAGCCCGACCTCGCATGCACAATGCCGATGTTTTCCGCGACCGACAGCTCGGGCAATAGCGCCAGCTCCTGATGCACCACCGCCATGATCGGGCTGGTGTGGCCGGCCTTCGACGAGGCGAAGCTAATATCGCCGGCATCGCGTGAGATCAGCCCGGTGATGATGCGGATCAGGGTGCTTTTGCCGGCGCCGTTGCCGCCCAGGAGCGCGTGGATTTCGCCAGGCCGGACCTGAAAACTCACGCCCCGAAGGACCCGTGTTGCGCCGTAGTTCTTCTTGACATTGGAAGCCTCGATCAGGGGCTTCCTGGTCGATGCCTGTCCAACTGCCGGCACATTGCCGGCACTACCCAAGCTTTGGGTTGAACTCGGCTCCATCCTGTATCTCCTTCCGGGACCACAGGATGATGCGACCGATTGACATTAGGCTCAATTCTCGTTTCTTAATATTCTGTGTAGCTGAGCTTAACTGACGAGGACGATGTCAGACATCAAGTTCAATTCGATGACGCATTTCGAGGCGGTCGCGCGGCTCGGCGGCGTGGCAAAGGCCGCGCAGGAATTGCAGGTGACACCTTCGGCGGTCAGCCAGCAGCTGCGGCTGCTCGAACACCAACTCGGGGTCCGGCTTTTTCAGCGCGAAAAGCGCCATCTCTCGCTCACGATCGACGGTGAGCGGCTCTTCCAGACCACCACCCAGGCTTTCGAATCCATACGCGAGGTGCGTAATGCCATCGTGCGGCAGCGCGAAAGCTTCCAGCTTAGCCTGCGCGTCAGTCCTTCCTTCGGCGAGAAATGGCTGGCGCCGCGGTTGGCCGAGT
>NZ_JAMYME010000090.1:0-5814 GCF_040318345.1 Mesorhizobium sp. M1169
GGACGGCTCCCTTGTTTGAGATCTCAACGAACTCATTCTGGCACATCCGATGCCGTCGGGCGCCGTCCACCCCATCATGCCGTGATAGTGATGCAGTGCGCCGGCGGTGCAGAACCGAACGCTCATCATCCCGTTCTGGGTAACGGGGCTATCCCGATCGGTGGTAGATCACACTAATCCTGATCCGCCGTGCCCTTCGGCAGAGGTAATGGCATGGATCCTAGGGTACTCCGCGACGTCGCTTCGCGACTGCTACGCCCTAGGATGACGAAGGACGAGCGCTTCAGCGAACCTCCCTACCAGTCGCTGAGCTTGGTGTCGGGGCCGTATTCCTGGCCCTCGATGTCCTTCACCACGGCCTGGCCGCAGCGCATGGTCTTGGCTTCCTGGTCATAGGCATAGGTCGGCGAGCCGAACAGGTGCCAGCCCTTGTTCAACGCCGCCGTCACCTTGTGGCAGAAGCTGGAATCGTCCGGACCGGACAGAAAACGGTAGAGTTTCATTCTTCAATCCTGTCGTCAGTTGCGTTAGTCATGCGCGAACAGCGGCGGCCTTCGCCAGCAGTTTTTCGGCCTGCGCCAGATGCAGCCGCTCGACCATCTTGCCGTTCAGCGCAACTACCGCCCTACCGGTATTTTGGGCGAGCGCGAAGGCATCCTTGACCGCGCGCGCTTCGGCTATTGCTTCGGGCGACGGTGCAAAGGCGCGGTTCGCGGCTTCGATCTGAGCCGGATGGATTAGCGACTTGCCGTCAAAACCCATGGCGGCCGCTTCCGTGCACTCGCGCGCAAACCCGTCCATATCGCGAAAATCATTGAAGACGCCATCGAGCAGGTCGAGGCCGCCGGCACGCGCCGCGAGCACCATTTGCATCAGCCATGGAACGAGATAGCGCCGGTCGGGCGTGGCGAGAATTCCGGTGTCCTTGACCAGGTCATTCGTTCCGGCAGCGAAACAAGCCAGTCGAGAGGCCGGATCGCGGCCGAGCTCAGCGATCGGCCCGATATTGAGCAGCGCCCTGGGCGTCTCGATCATCGCCCATAGCTTGACTTCGTCGGCGATAAAATTGTCGTCGAGCACGTCGCCGGCCTCGAGAATGTCGCGCGGCGTGTCGACCTTGGGCAGCAGGATGGCGTCGGGCGAGCATTTTGCCGCGGCCAGCAGGTCGGCGCCGCCCCACTCGCTCGACAGCGCATTGATGCGCACGACCATCTCGCAGCGCCGGTTGGAACGGCCGGCGAAAATCGCCACCAGCTTTTCGCGCGCGGAAGGCTTGTCGGCCGGGGCGACGGCGTCCTCGAGATCGATGACGACGGTATCGCAGGCCAGCGATTGGATCTTGGCCAGCGCCTTGTCGTTCGAAGCCGGGACGTAAAGCACCGAGCGGCGCGGGCGGTAGCTTTCGGTGGTCATCTCCGATCTATGCCGTCTGCAGCCGGCCGAGGCAAGCCGTGCATAAAAACTGCACGCAACTTCGGAAAATCTCCTCGTCTCCGCCCCGCTTGCCACCCGACCGGATGCGACAAGGGCGGCATGCAAGAGCAAACGAACTCCCGTTGGTCCCTGCCGTACCGGCTTCGCCGCGAAAGCTGGTGGCTCGTCGATCCGCCCCGGACTTCGGTAAACCTCCTCCCTTTCGTCCGGAAATCCCCGCCCACCGGCCGCATCAAAGCCGCCGAGAAAGCCCGATCATGATAGTATTCCTCCCGGCGGCGCCGAGCTATTGCAACCGCTTCGGCGTTGCCGTCCTGCTCGTCGCGCTGGCCGATTTTTTCTTCTATGGCCAACCGGCGGGCATCACGCTTTTCCTGTTCGGCGTTGCGATTGCCGCGGCGAGCATGGCTCTCCATCCTCTCGGCTCCTTCAACGATGGCAAATTCTGGTTCAAGCCGGTTGCGCTGCTCATGGCGCTGCTGCCGCTTGTGGAAAATGTCAGCGCACTGTCCGTCTCGATCGCGCTGGCGGGGCTGGCCATCTTCGCGCTTTCACTGGCCGGACGGTTGCGGCGCGGCCTTGCCCGTATTGCCGGCCAACTCTCGCTGTTCCTGGTTGCAACGCCATTTCGGCTCGTTCTTGATTTCTTCCGCTGGCGCACGGCGGCGCGGCGGCTTGGCCGGCGGCGCGTGCGCCTTGCGGCGATCGCCGTCTGGGTCATGCCGCTGGGCCTCGGCGCAGTGTTCCTCGCGCTGTTCGGCGCCGCCAATCCCGTCATCGAATACTGGTTTTCGCTGATTGATCTCTTCGCCCTGCTCAACCTCATGCAGTTGCCGCGTCTTGCCTTCTGGCTATTCGCGCTCGCCGGCGTATGGGCCTTTCTGCGGCCGCGCCTGCCGCGGCTTCTCCGGCATATTCCCCGGTTGGGAACGCCTGCCAGCACACCGACGAGGCCAGCCATAAGTCCCACGATCGAAGATATCGTCTTCGGCAAGGCCGCTATCCTCCGCGCGCTCGTCGTCTTCAACATCCTGTTCGCGGTGCAGAGCGCACTCGACGCCACCTATCTGTGGGGCGGCATCGCGCTTCCCGACGGGCTGACCTATGCCGCCTACGCGCATCGCGGCGCCTATCCGCTGATCGTCACGGCGCTGCTGGCCGCCGGCTTCGTGCTGGCGGCGCTGCGGCCGGGAAGCGCGACCTCCGGCGATCTGCTCATCCGCCGGCTGGTTTATGCCTGGGTGGCGCAGAACATCCTCCTGGTGATCTCGTCGATCCTGCGGCTCGATCTCTATATCGGTATCTATGCGCTGACCTATTGGCGTGTCGCTGCGTTCGTCTGGATGGGGCTGGTGGCGGCGGGCCTTGTCCTGATCATGGCCCGCATCGCGCGCGAAAAGTCCAACGAATGGCTGCTTGCCGCCAATCTTCTGACGCTATCGGCGACGCTCTATGCTTGCTCGTTCATCAACTTTGCCGCGCTGATCGCCAACTACAATGTCGACCATTGCTTCGAAATGACCGGCCAAGGCACCCAGCTCGACGTCTGGTACTTGCGCTCGCTCGGGCCCGGCGCCTTGCCGGCGCTCGATCGCTTCGTCCAGCACCAGAGCAGGACGGTTTCCGCGGAGGATGCCTCCATCCGCGAACTCGCCGGCTGGTATGCACAGGACGAAGCACGCTTCCGCGCCGGCCAGGAGAACTGGCGGGGCTGGAGCTTTCGTGACTGGCGGCTCAACCGCGCCCTCGACAGGCGTGGCCCGTTCGTGGTTCCTCCGATGTCCGAACCCTTCATGCCGGGCCGCTGATTTGATGCCGCACCACATACTGGTCGCCGACGACGACCCGCACATTCGCGAAATCATCTGCTTCGCGCTGGAAAAGGCCGGCATGAAAACGCTGGCGGTGCCGGACGGCGCGGCTGCCTTGCAGGCGATAGAGCGCCATGCGCCCGATCTCGTCGTGCTCGACATCGGCATGCCGGAAATGGACGGGCTGGAAGTGTGCCGGCGGCTGCGCCACACATCCGACCTGCCGGTGCTGTTCCTGTCCGCGCGGGATGAAGAGATCGACCGCGTGCTCGGGCTGGAGATGGGCGGCGATGATTATGTCACCAAGCCGTTCAGCCCGCGCGAGCTGGTCGCCCGCGTCAACGTCATTCTGCGCCGCGCGCGGCCCACGCCGGAACCAGCCGACGACCGGCAATTCTCGCATGGCAGACTGTTGCTGGTTCCGGCAAGCCATACAGCCAGCTTCGACGGCAAGCCGCTGGCGCTGACGTCGATCGAATTCGCGATCCTGAAAGGCTTTTTGGCGCGGCCGGCGCATGTGCTTGGCCGCGACATGGTGATGGCCAACGCCTATGCGGCCAATATCCATGTCGCAGACCGCACCGTCGACAGCCATATCCGCAATATCCGCGCCAAGCTGGCGGCCGTCGGCTGCGTCGATGCGATCGAGACCGTGCACGGCGTCGGTTTTCGGCTGGGCGGATGCGGCGCGTGAGCGCCCAAGAACTGATTGGCAGCAAATGGCGGCCACGGCTTGCCACGGTCGTCATCGCCATCCTGATCATGGTGATGGCGCTGCCGCTGGCCGGCCTGTTTTTCTTCCGGCTCTACGAGAACCAGCTGATCCGGCAAACCGAGGCCGAGCTGATCGCCCAAGGCGCCGCCCTTGGCGCGATCTATGCGCAAGAGGTTCGCGAGGCCGGCATTGCCCCGGAAAAGCTAGGCGCACCCGTGCCTTCACCCAACACCAGCGATCGGGCCTCTCCCTACCAGCCGATCGAACCGGGCCTCGATCTTGCGTCCGACGGGATCCTGCCGACCCGGCCCGCGGCCACCGCGGCCAGCGCCGATCCCGCGTTCGCTTCAATCGGCGCATGCCTGTCGGGCATTCTTGCCGAGACGCAGAAGACCACGCTCGCCGGCTTCCGGCTGCTCGATCCCAGAGGCGTGGTCATCGCCGGCCGTGAGGAGGCCGGCCTGTCGCTCGCGGCTGTCGAAGAGGTTCGCGCAGCGCTTGCCGGCCGCTACGCCAGCGCGCTCAGGCTGCGGGTTCCCGACCAGCCGTCGCCGCCGCTCTATTCGGTCAGCCGCGGCACCAAGGTTCGCGTCTTTGTCGCCATGCCGGTTGCGGTCTCCGGCAAGGTCGCCGGCGTCGTCTATCTGTCGCGGACGCCGAACAACATCGTCAAGCATCTCTATGGCGAGCGCGGCAAGGTGGCGCTGGCGGCAATCGCCATCCTCGGCGGCGCGCTGCTGATCGGGCTGGTCTTCCTGCGCGCCGTCAGCCGTCCGATCTATGCGCTGATGGAACGCACGAAACGCATCGCCGCCGGCGACCGCGCGGCGATCAGGCCGCTCGATCACCACGGCACGCGCGAAATGGGTGAACTCTCTGCTGCTTTCCTCGACATGGCCGAAAAGCTGCACGCACGCTCCGACGGCATCCAGACCTTTGCCACCCACGTCTCGCACGAGCTCAAATCGCCGCTGACGGCGATCCAGGGGGCCGCCGAACTGCTGCGCGATTCGGGCAGCGCGATGGACGAGGCCGAGCGGCGGCGTTTTTCGGACAATATCGTAACCGATGCCGGCCGGCTCAACCTTCTGGTGCGCCGCCTGCTCGACCTGGCGCGCGCCGAAAATCTCGAACCGAGCGGCGAAAACACGTCGCTCACTGCTGCACTGGCGCTGCTGCCGGCCGACCACAGGCTGGCGCTGCGCCTCGAGGCGGGCGCCCAGATCGGTCTGCGCATATCGGCCGAAAACGCGGCGATCGTGCTGGCCAATCTCATCGACAATTCGGCGCGGCACGGCGCAACGCTGGTTTCGATCACGGCCGCAAGCGCGGACGGCAAGGCCACCATTGTGGTGGACGACGACGGCGCCGGCATTTCGCCCAGCAACCGAGGCCGCATCTTCGAGCCGTTCTTCACCACGCGCCGCGATTCCGGCGGCACCGGCATGGGCCTCGGCATCGTGCTGGCCCTCCTGAAAGCGCATGATGGCACGATCCGGCTGGTTGACTCGGCGAGCGGCACGCGCTTCGAGATCATCCTGCCGGCGGCGTGACGCGGCGGTTCAGATCGGAAGGGCCAAAAGGTGCATTACGACATCGTCATCATCGGCGGAGCCATCGTCGGCTCCTCGGTCGCCTATTATCTGCGCGAGGAAGGGTTTTCGGGCTCGATCGCGCTTGTCGAGCGCGACCCGCAATTTTCCCGCGCCGCGACCACGCTGTCCTGCGCCTCAATCCGCCAGCAGTTCTCGATCCCGGAAAACATCCGGCTGTCGCAATTCACGCTGAAACTGTTCCGGCGGCTCAGGGAAGAGTTTGGCGCGGACGCCGATATCGGCTTTCGCGAAGGCGGCT
>NZ_JAMYME010000091.1:0-5623 GCF_040318345.1 Mesorhizobium sp. M1169
ATCATCGACCCTTGCGACGCGCTCGACATCGAACAGGCCACGGAGGCGATCGCGGACTACAACGGGCCGGTCTACATGCGGCTTTTGCGCGGCAAGGTCCCTGTCGTGCTCGACGAGTACGATTACACATTCCAAATCGGCAAGGCACGCCTGTTGCGCGAGGGTGAGGATGTGCTGTTCATTTCAAGCGGCCTGATGACCATGCGCGCGCTGGAGGCGGCGAAGGCGCTTGAAGCCGACAGGATCGGCTGCGCCGTTCTGCACGTTCCGACGATCAAGCCTCTGGACACGAAGACGATACTTGCCGCGGCGCGCCGTCCGGGACGGCTAATGATAGTGACCGAGAACCACACCATCATCGGTGGGCTGGGCGAAGGTGTCGCCGCGCTGCTGATGCGGGAGGGAGTGGGCCCAGTCTTTCGGCAGATCGCCCTGCCGGACGAGTTCCTCGACGCTGGCGCGCTGCCGACGCTTCACGATCGCTACGGGATCTCAACTTCCGAGCTCGTGCGCCGCGTCCGCACTTGGAGCGAGAAGTAAGAGCTCTCCCCATGCAACAGTTGAGCCATCGACTTGAACTGTGAGCTGGCTAACCCCGCCGCGGTTGTCGCGCTCGTCACAGCGTTGTGGACTAAGGACCTGGGCTTCCCTGATGCCTGTCAATCGGGCACATCCTGCGCGGCACTGATTGAGCACCGGCCTCCTGTTCAGATGCGGCTGGACGAGCTGTCTTCCAGTGGTAAGGAGAGAACTTCCTAGGATCTTGAACACACATCGAGGGCATTCGAGGACTTGGTGTCAGGCCCCCTGGTGCCGGTCTCCCGCGAGTTCGACGTAAGCAAGTTTCGGGATGTTGGCTCGTCTGTCCTTCGCGGCATATAGACCGGCGCGCGGCTCGCCTGTTCTCGGAACGGGTGTCACGGCACCGGTTTGGTCGAAGGGTTGGTGGCGCGAAGCGAAAGAAGCTGGCCGCAACTACCTCGCCCGCCAGCAGGGCGACGCCGTCCTGGCCGCCGCCGGCTACAACTTCTCGCTCCTGCTCCGGTGGCGGAAGGCTCTTTTGGGGCTACTCATCGCCGCCCTCAAAAGTCAGCCGAAGGAGCTCGAAGCCTGACGGCCGATTACGGACATCTGCTGTTCGAGCAGGCAATCCCGAGCGACAACGGTGTCGTTGACGAACTGCGGCCTCATTTCGAGTCCGCCCATCTCGACGCACGGGAAGTGTATCATCGTACATCAGGATCGACTTCCATCCTGCGCCAACGGGCCCAGACTCCGGTACCATGCAGGGGTGGAAAGCTCATCTTCGATCTGGCTCGCGATCCGGCTCGCGTTCGTGAGGTTTCTCTGCGCCACCGGTCGCCGGGCTGAAGCGTCAGGATATCGGCGAAGACGCGGCATCCTTGAGCGTCCAGCTTGGGCGCGAGCCAAAGAGTAAATTCGGACTCGCATCAATGTTACGATCGCAAGCGGTGACACTCGGTCCGCAGGCCCAACTTTGATCAATCGCGGCCGGGCGCCAATTCTTTCACCACAGGTCCGCGCGAGCGCGCGCATGCAGTGCCTCCCAGCATTTGTCGGCCGGCGAGCAACGAATTTGCCCTGCAGTGGATGACATTTAGCTGGCCAATCTGCTTGCGGTGATCGATGCGGGGGCAGCATTGTCGGGGTTTGCACGAAATCCGCGTCGCACTGAGCCGGCATCAGCCGCCCCGATCTCGCCAAGCAACAAGGACAGGCCCCACCTAACCCAAGGCCACCGAAGCGGCACGGACGTTCAGTCGATGTTTACCATTCGCTATTATCTTTCGCGAAGCGGCAAAGTTCTGAGTACCGCGCAAGTCAAAGGGCCTGCTCCACACAATGGGGCGGGCCTTTTTGCGTCACTTAGGAGAACGGACTCCAACGAATTGCCGGTTACCTGAAAAATAGGCCCCAGGCTGTGAAACGTCGTACGTGGCCGGGTTGTTGGTGCATCCGCAATCGGTTGGAAGGCAGGCCCCATTCTCGCGATACTCTGCCAGCGTCAGGGCTGGGCCAGCGGTAGGTTAGGGCGTCACGACCCGCAACATGGCGGCTTCATAGACGAACGAAACACGATTTCGTCCATGTTGTTTCGCTTCAAAAAGGCACCGTCCGGCAGTGCGAAGGACGTCCTGAGCATCTGCATTGGGAGAAATTTCCGCGCCTCCAATGCTGACAGTCACTTTCACGCCATGAGAGCGCGTTTAATTAAGTTGGGGTCAATTCGTGGCAGCAGGGTTCGTGCTATGAAGAAGGGACCGGTTCCCAACCGCGGCGAGGCACTTGCCTTCATCAGTGCCAGTCTCAAAGAACTGCAGGCACTGCGCGGCGGGTCTCGTGTATTGTCGCGTCGACTGACCAGTGCGCTTGATGCGCATGGTGGATGCGGTGGGTTCACCTGGGTGACCGCGAGCCCCATCGATGTTTCCTGGTCCAGGGAACCAAAACCTTTAACCGGTGCGAAGAAAAGGCATGACGTCGGCGCGAAAAAACAGCCGGACGGTTACTCCCTCCGCCAGATGCCGTTGATTTCATTAAACCTTTTGTCGGTATCTTCTTGCGGCCCCAATTTCGGCCCTAACGGACAGACTCGTCAGTGAGTCGTGGGGCTCGGGAACAGGAACTTGTACCCTTCCTTGAGAATCCACCGGGCGCGGGCGAGATGAGTTTCCCAGGCTCGGTGCGCCCGCTTCGGTTCCTTCTCGGGATCGATATGCAGCACAGTCCTGGCAACCACGCGCCAATCCTCGTCGTCATAGGCGGCGTCCAGCAGCCACATATACATGGCGACGCGTTTATTGTCGTATGGGGTGAGGTAGGGCTCGCTTGGCGCTTCGTCCGCGACCTCGGGATCCGGAAGCGGGCTGACCACTACGCCGCCTTCTTCGGGTCGCCGATGACGCGCGCCGGCAGATACGCTGGAGCCGGGGGCGGCAGCAAAAAATTGTTGTCAGCTGCAGTGCTCATGCGCGCAATATACATTGCGAATAGTGCCCATTCAACGCTGCGATCAAGATGGACGCGGCACGAGTCTTGCACGGCGCTCAACACGGCGAAGACCAAAGAAAACCGCGTGCGCTCCCTCGGCCATATCAATCGATTTTATCCGACGTGTCACATCCGCGTGATCTAGCGACACCTAATGAAAGCGGCTAAGGGGGACCGTGGTTTGGGGAAAAATTCTTATGAACAGCCAAAAAGACGCAGAGCGTATCCGTGCCGAAATGTCGATCGCACAGGCGATTTACGACGCCATTTGCGAGATGAACGGATCTTCGTACAGGCAAGACAAAGTACCTTTGCGGTGGGATACTTCGTCAGGCACACCGTTGAGCCTGATGAGTATTGACGGCTTTTTCGAATTGCGGGAACTGGCCCGGCGGATAGCGTCGAAGATCGACACGCCTGCGCTCATCAGTCTCAAAAGCCACACCGCGCAGCCGTCGAAAAAGATTGACTTCCACTAGGGTAGATTTGCCATCGCCGTGAAAAGGTTGCTCGAGATCACGTCGAGGATGGCATCCACCTGGCCCGTGGCGCGGTTGTCGCGCTGGTCGACGCCATCCGCGCCTGCGAGGTCGGTGACGCTTGCGCCGACCCAAGCACGCGCGCATTCTGCCCCGAACCAAAAACTGGGGAGGGCCGAATGTTCGAAATCGGAAGAGATTACCGCATCACCATGATTGTAGCGGTTCCGGGCGACTGGAGCGACGAAACTGGCGTCTGGACGGTCGCGGAAGTTGATGGGACGCTAGTGAAACTCACCAATCCCTACACCCCGGACACGATCATTAACACGGCGTCATGGCATTTCGTCCGCGCCGAGATTGTCTAGGCGCAACTTAGAAGTTGTCGAACAGCCCCGCCGCCATCATGCCGCCGATCAGGTCCTGTCCAAGATTGTTAGGGTGAGTTCCGTCTCCAGGACCCATCCAATGAACGTAGTTGAACTGGTTGATGATGAAGCGGCGGTACAGATCGACCACTGGCACCCTGTTTAGGGCGCAGACCTCAAGCATGGCGTTGGCGTAGTCGATCAGCTGGCTTCCGGCTCCTCCCGCAGTGCCGTCCAGCGTCCGCCATATCGGCGTCGTGAAGATGAGCTTCAGGTTCGGCCGGGCGGTCATGATCGTCTGGATGCCGTAGTTGATGGCTCCCTTGAAGGTCGCCCCGGTTATGTCCGCATTGGTGCCGATGGGGCACGTCGGGCCGGCGCCGGTGAAGTCGTTGGTGCCGAACGAGGGGATCAGGTAATCCAGCAGGCTGTAATCCACCGATGCCATGCGCGCTGCAATCGCTGGAAAGGTGCCTCCGATGAGCGTTGCTGCGGCTATCTGTTGGGAAAAATCACCGGAGGCAATGGCATCGGCCAGCCGGTAAAACGAGAACTTGTCATAGTTCGCAGCATGGTTGGCCATGCGGGTACCGCCGCCGCCGCAGTTGGTGATCGTCATGCCGGTGCGCTGGGCAATCTTGGCGGTCGGCGTGATGCCCGGCCAGATGACACTTTCGATGATGCTATCGCCGAAGTGCGCACCGATCTTGCCGGCGAACTGCGAGGCCGGCACGGAGGCAACGTCCTTGGCCAGTTTGTCAAACCGGCCATGGTTATCGATCAGCCGGCCCGGTGCCTTCTGGATGGCCCAGCCGAGAAGGTAGGCATCCGCGGCCAAGGCCCCTGTCGGAAGGATGCGGAGCTGGTGATTAAGGCCGTAGGTAACGTCGTTCTGGGTGACCACGATGGGCAGCGAAATATACGTCAGGCCATTGACCGTTTTGGTTATCTGAGCGGTCTGGGTCACCCCGGACGACACCGGAATGTATTGGATGAACTGGATGGACTGGGCACTCCCCGCCATGAAGGCGAAGATACACCAGACAGTTTCTCCCACCGTCAACCCTGCTTCGGCTACGGGCGTCTTGATGTCGTGCAGCGTGGCCGGCCGGCAGCTTGATGGCCTGGTGCCGAAGGGCGAGCCTGCCGGCGCGTTGACCAGAACAGGAGGAAACCCGCCAGCCGATGCTCCGATCAGGGGGTTGCCAGCATAGTCGTTGGTGACGCCGCTGGCCGCAATGCGGAAGAACGGGTCGATGTTAAGCTTCGGGTGCGCATCCTCCGCCACCATGGCCGCAGATTGGAGAGCCCCGCCGATGTAGGTCAGGCGTGACTTGGCCTTCTGGACAGCCCAGCCGAGCACGAACAGGCCATTCGCACCGACGCCGGCAGCGATGTTGAGCCGAACCAGCAGGCTCGTGCCAAACGTGACATCGTTCTGGGTCGGCGTGACGGTCAGCCCAACGCTCATGTAGCCCAGCCCGCCCGCCACTGCCGGGTTGACCGTGTTGCTCTCGTTGTGCGCCACCGCGATGCTGCCGATGATCTGAAGGCTTTGTGCGGCGATCAGATCAACGATGATTTCAACGGGTTCACCAACCCGCAGGCCGAGGTCGGCAGCGGACACTTTGAGGTCCAAAAGCGTCGCCCCGACCGACAGAGACAAGGCGCCACGCCTGTCGTTCAATTTTGGCGAGGTGATATTCGGAAACGGCTTCGTGTCGGCGAGGGTGCGGCATCCCGCAAAATAGGAATATATTCCGC
>NZ_JAMYME010000092.1:0-4638 GCF_040318345.1 Mesorhizobium sp. M1169
GAGGTCGCGTCGACCTTAATCAAGACGCTTCGGTGCGAGTGGATCCACGGCTTCATCGCCGACTTCTTCAACACTATCGGTCAGATGCCGCCGTACCAGTCGTAGCCATTGTCCTCCCAATAGCCGCCTCTGCCGCCGCCGATGTTGGCGAAGCCGTCGACCAGCTCGATCTTGTAGAGGTATTTCGGCATCTTGTAGCCGAGCTGGCGCTCGACGCGCACGCGCAGCGGCGCGCCGTTCTCGACCGGCAATGGCTTGCCGTTGAGGCCATAGGCAAGGATCGTCTGCGGATGGCGAGCATCGATCAGGTCGATCGAGCCGTAATATTTGATATCGCCGGCCAGGCTGCGGTCGATCGTATCGAGGCAGTGGAACATGACGTAGCGCGCCTGCGGCTTGACCACTGCCTGGTCGAGCACCAGCGACAGCGGCGTGCCGGTCCATTTGGCAATGCAGCTCCAGCCTTCGACGCAGTCGTGACGGGTGATCTGGGTGCGGCTCGGCATGTTCATCAGCTGCTCGCGGCTCAGCGACAGCGGTTTTTCGACCAGGCCTGAAACCTCCAGCCGCCAGTCGGCGAAATCGCTGGCGAGCAGGCCCTTGTAGAAATCGTCGTCCGGTGCGGTGACACCGTTCGGCCGCTGCGGCTGGCGAATGTCGGCCTCGGTGAACTCCGGCGCCAGCGCATCAGCGCCGGCAAGCAGTCGCTGCGCCCGCCAGGTCAGGCCATTGGCGCTTTCGAGGAAGCTGCGCAGGCTGTCGCCGACGCCAAGCTGGCTGTCGAAGGCGTCGCAGCCCGACAGCATGATGCCGGAAAGGCCGAGGCTGGCCGAGGTCAGGAACTTTCTTCGGCTTATCTGTAGCTTGGGGCTGATCTCGAATTTCGCCATGTCAGGCACTCCTCTCTGGCGCTTTGTCGCCATGCGCCGGCGGGTCGGTTCGGTACCACCCGGTGATGATGGAGCGCAGCTCGTTGATCGGGCCGGCGGCCAGGATCATCAGGATGTGGATAATGAAGAAGGCGACGAGCAGCAGCATCACCGTGAAATGAATGGTGCGTGCCGTCTGTCGGCCGCCGAGCAGATCATTCAGGAACGGCAGCACCGAATCCATGCTCGGCGACATGGCAAGGCCGGTGATGATCATCAGCGGCAGCAGCACGAACAGCACGCCGCCATAGGCCATCTTCTGCAGCGTGTTGTAGTCGCGCGTGTGGTGGAACCTGAGCTTGGCGTGCTCGACAATGTCTCGCGGCAGCCGCCTGAAATCATCGAGGCGCGGGGCAAGATCGCGGCGCAAATGGCCGTTGATCAGGCTGGCGACCAGCCAGACCAGCAGCGTGGTGGTCAGCACCCAGGCAAAGAAGAAATGAACGACGCGCGCGGTGCCGAGATCGTAATAGGAAGGGATCGTCGCCCAGGACGGGAAGGCACGGGAGGTCTCCTGGCCGGCCGGACCCGACCAGCCGAGCACGCCAGTGGTATCGAAGCGCTTGCCGAAGATTTCGGTATAGCCGCGCGGGCCAGTCGCCGTATTCTCGGCGCCAATGGCGAAGACGGTGTTGTTGTAGCCAAAACCCGACTCCTTGCCGATATAGAGCTGCGGGCGGGCGTTGAAGATCTGCAGGCCGGAAAGCAGCATGAAGAACAGCGCGATCGCCCACAGCCAATGCGTCAGCCGCGTCCAGCGCGACTGCCGATAGATCAGCGTCGCATCCGTCGAAGCAGCGCTATCTGCCCCGGTGCTGGCTTCGCCTCTGGCAACTGATTCCATATTTTCCGTGCCTCCCTGCCAAGCGGTTCCGCGGCCTCGTCAGATCTCTTCTCCTCCCAATACGTCGCCAGCCTAAGCGATGTTTCACCCGATCACGGATTTATTACGGACTGCCGAGGCTGACGGCGAGGTTGACCGCGGCTGCCACGATGACCGTGTTGAAGAAGAACGACAGGATCGAATGCACAAGCACGACACGGCGCATTTGCGAGGTCGTGATGTTGGTGTCGGCGGTTTGCGCCGTCATGCCGATCACCGTGGCGAAATAGAGGAAATCCGAGCCTTCCGGCCGCTTGCCGCCCGGGAAGTCGAGGCCGCCGACCGGAATTTTCTTTTTTGTGTCGCCATCCATCGCATCGCCATCCAACCAGTAGATATGCGCGTAGTGAAGTGCGGCCATCGCATGGATGGTCAACCAGCCAAGCGGGATAGACAGCAGCGCCACCATAAGCTCGACGGTGTCCGCGCTCTTCTCCCTGTTGATCAATTGAAACAACGACATGATGGCAATAGCGACGACAATCAGCGTGACCGCGAAGATGGCCAGTACCGGCAGGTCCGTGTCGCCTGCATTCTTGCGCAGATAGCTGCCGGTAAGCCGCGGCATATGGGCGATGACAAGGACGAGATAGGCGGCAAAGAACACATTGGCGCCGATCGAATAGGCAAGCGGCGCACGCCAGACCAGCGCGGCGCCAAAGGCTGCCACGCCGATGCAGGCCGACACCGCGAACGGCGTGTGGCGTCGCATGGGCATCTTGGTCGGGGTACCGGTCGCCATGGCCTTCAGTCCGCAGACGCGGATTTCAGCGCCCGCCGTAGGATGCGGTCAAGCTCGCCGAGGAACCGCGAGCGGTCCTGCGGCGCGAAGCTCGAATTGTAGCCCTTGCTTTCGCCGGTCTCGCGCAGATGCTGCTTGAGATCGCGCATTGCCACCGCCATGCCGATCGTTTCAGGCGTAAACGGGCGTCCGGCCGGACCAAGTACGTGGGCGCCAAGCGCCACCGCGCGCGCGGCAAGCGGGATATCGGCGGTCACCACAATGTCGTTGGACCGGGCATTTTCGACGATCCAGTCGTCGGCGGCATCGGCACCCTTGGAGACGACGACATTGCGGACCATCGGATCGCGCGACGGACGCAAGCCGCCATTGGAGACGAAGGTGACGACGATGCCGTGCCGCTCAGCGACTTTTTCGACCTCGGCCTTCACCGGGCAAGCGTCGGCATCGACGAGAATAGCAGGTGCGGGCATCGTTGTTCCAAATGCGAAAGAGCCGGGCGGCGTCGCCCGGCTCGATCGATGATAGTCGAGCGGCTACTAGGCCGGCAACGCGCCGGATCTCTTGGCCGTCCAGGTGGCGATATAGTCCATCAGTCCTGGATTGAGGCAATCATAAGGTTCGAGCCCGATCGACTTCAGCTGTGACCTTATGCCGTCCATGCGGCTCGGATCGACACCGGACTCGATGATCGAGGAGACAAAGGCGGTGAAGCCCGGCGGCGACCAGCCGTCTTCCTGGAAGCGCTCGGGATGGATGAAGGACAGCCCCTTGAAAGCGTGGTCGCGCTCGACCGGGCCGTGCATGTGGACGCCGCAGCCGGTGCAGGCATGGCGCAGGATCAGCGCGCCCGGATCGACGATCTTCAGCTTGTCGCCGTTTTCGGTCACCGTCACGTCGTTTGTACCGGCAACCGCCACGACCGAGAACAGCGCGCCTTCCGGCTTCCAGCATTTGGTGCAGCCGCAGGCATGGTTGTGAGCGATCTGGCCCTTGACCTTGACCTTGACCGGGTTGCTGGTGCAGGCGCAGACCAGCGTGCCGCCGGCAAAGTCGGCCTTTTCCCGTGGCAGTCCATTGTCGATTTTAGGATGCAGTTTTTCCGGCATTTTTGTCTCCTCCCTTGGTTCTATGCTGGTTCCGTTTCGATTACCGCTTCATTCTCCATACGGTGTTCTTGCTTGACGCGCTCTACCACCTTGAGCGCCTTGCTCAGATATGTATCGCGCACGAGAAACGATATTTCTTCTCTGCCGCGGTCGATCTCATCGAGGTCGATGCGAACGCGGTTGTTATTCCTAAGCGCTACCCAAAGATGTTCGCCGAATTGCCAGCTCTGCATACTGAGCGACTCGCTGAAATTCGGATATCGGATCCGAACCCGGATCAGTACCTCCTTCAATAGACTACCACGCTCCTGATCGACTTGCCTTCATGCATCAGGTCAAAGCCCTTGTTGATGTCCTCGAGCTTCAGCGTGTGGGTGATCATCGGATCGATCTCGATCTTGCCGGCCATGTACCAGTCGACGATCTTCGGCACGTCGGTGCGGCCGCGCGCGCCGCCGAAGGCGGTGCCCATCCAGGTGCGGCCGGTGACCAGCTGGAACGGCCGCGTCGATATCTCCTGGCCGGCGCCGGCAACGCCGATGATGACCGACTTGCCCCAGCCGCGATGCGACGCTTCCAGCGCCTGCCGCATGACTTTGGTGTTGCCGGTGCAGTCGAAGGTGTAGTCGGCGCCGCCGATCTGGTCGGCGCCGCGCTTGGTCATGTTGACGAGATAAGCCACGACATCGCCGTCGATCTCCTTCGGATTGACGAAATGCGTCATGCCGAATTTCTCGCCCCAGGCTCGTCTGTCATTGTTCAGGTCGACGCCGATGATCATGTCGGCGCCGGCAAGGCGCAGGCCTTGGATGACGTTGAGGCCGATGCCGCCGAGGCCGAACACGACCGCCGTCGCGCCTTGCTCGACCTTGGCCGTGTTGATGACAGCACCGATGCCGGTGGTGACGCCGCAGCCGATGTAGCAGATCTTGTCGAACGGGGCGTCGGCATTGACCTTGGCCACCGCGATCTCGG
>NZ_JAMYME010000093.1:0-4600 GCF_040318345.1 Mesorhizobium sp. M1169
GCGGGCGCGCAGGATGTCGGCCATGGCGTGCCTCACCCGCTGCGGGTGACGCGGACGTGGATCGCAGCCGCAAGCCGGTCGGCCAGTCGCAAACGCCGCTCGGCGCCGGCCAGAAGCATGACGCCGCCATCCGATGTGATGCGTCCGCCATCAAACGCAGCTGTGATCTTCTTGCGTCCGACGGCTGGAAAACACAACGGCGGGGACGTATCGTCATGGCGGGTGTGGCTCGCGAGATCTGGTGAAGGGTTGGCCCAAGCAACCGAATCCTACGCCAAAATCAACCGCTTAAGCTACATCCGCCAGCCTCTCCAACAAACTGTCATACATGAGACGGGCTAGGCTAGTGGTCGTCGCCCGCCAGCAGGACCGCTGCACGGCAGGGCAGCGCCGCCAAGTCGAATGGCGATCCTGATGATGAAGACACCGGTGCTGTAACAACTGCAAGACGCATGATTACGGGATCGACTCTCTAATACCGGTTTTGCAGATACTGAGTGGCCCCACGAGATCGACAGTTGGAGATCAGCCGGGGTTTGCTGGAAGTGGTGATGATAAGGGGATAGGCAAAGATAAGAAACTCAAGTTCTGCAGCCGCACCAGCCATGGCTGTTCGGAAAACCGCCTTGGAGTGTACGTGCATTAAAATTTTGGACCTGCCTCAAATCGGGACCTGCGGACCCCAGGCGCCCACAATTCCTGAAACTTCCGCTGCCCGCGGCCTGTTTGACGTTGCGGCGATCAAGGCGGCGGCTGGTTGCCTTTGGAGACCCGGGCATAGATACGATCTATGAATTTGAGGTGCAGGACCTGTCGATGTCGACGGAAACTCCGTTCACCATTCCAGGCCTCTCGAGTGGCGTAAGCGCAGGCGGCCGACAGCATCGCACGCAACATCGGCGTTTGAAAATGAGCGCGACTACGCCGAGACGGATACACAATCGCCGTCTCGTCTGGGCGCAACTGTGCTCGTCGCCGACCGATCGAAAAGGCGCGCTTTCATCTAAAAGCCAGATGACGCCGATATAAACATCACATTTGACCAAAGCCGTCCGCGCGACCGATGGTCGGATCCGCCTATTGTATGCAACTGCGCTGTGAGTCGCAGATGGGGAAACTGATCCGGTGCGAGGGAGGTTGGGGTGACGACGCGCAAAGAATTGCTTGAGAGAGTAGTCGAACAGATTGCGGACTGTCGCGAGGGCGAGATTGCATCGATGGGAACCGCCCATTTAGATAAATGGGTTCGTCAATTTCCCGGAGCGTCCCAGGAGCCAATCCTTGCAGAGCTTGGACATGTGTTTAGCAAAACCTATTTCACCCGCAAGACTTTCGCTGATTTCCTCTCTGAGACCGCAGTCAGTTAAGAAATTACCGGCGGCGATTGCCAACGAATTCTGGAAAATGTTAAGGTATTGCAGCTTCAAACGGCGGGAAATAGCCAAAGGAATATGTTGTCGATATTCGACAAGGCGCCACAGAATACCTTCGGCTTGAAGATTGCCGACTGCGGCGGTAACGCGCCAGATACCTTTTGTATATCGATGATGTCTTGTTCTCTGGGGGGCGGATTAGGCATGATGTCGTCAAATGGATCAAGGAGGCCGCTCCCCAGCAAGCCAAGCTCGCCATTGTGACCAATGCAAATCATCAACTTGGCGAGTGGCGAACAGGAAAGGACATTGCTGAAGCGGCTAAGGAGGCAGGCAAAAATATCAACGTGACATGGTGGCGCGTATTCCAGATCGAGGATCGGAAGGCCTATATGACCAGTTCCGACGTGCTGCGACCTACAATGACTCCTGCCGATCCCGCGACGGCGGCCTATGTGCAGGGCCTAAATCTGGAACTGAACGCCCGGTCAAATTGGAGGTTTGGGATTCTTCTCCTCCGAAAACGGCCGGGCGCTGCTTGAACAGCAATTTCTGGTGTCCGGCGTTGGAGTGCGCGCCATGTGCCCTACCTAAACGTCTATATGCGACCCCTCGGAAACAGCATGATGGGAACGACGGATTCGGCTCAATGATAGTTACCCATCGCAATTGCCCTAACAACGCCCCTTTCGTGTTATGGGCGGGCAATCCACGGTATCCTTTGTTCCCGAGGAAAACGTGACCTGCCACGGGTAATTTCCTCCATCTGAGATCAGAGTCCGGCCTCGATTGAAGGACGGACTGATGAAGAGAAAGCGGTTTACGGAAGAGATGGAGTATTCGGTTCAGCTCGCTGAACGCCTGGCCCCTTTTCGGATCATGGCGTTTGTCTGATGCTCAGAGCCGACCTGGCAAAGGAGATCGGCATGAGCGTTTATGCAGGACTGGATACTTCACTCGACGCTGTAGCTATTTGCGTTATCGCCGAGACCGGCGAGATGCTGTGGCAGGGAAAGGTGCTCGGTGACCCGGATGCTGTGACGGCTGCACTTCAGCGATGGCGGGACGATCTCGTTCGCGTTGGCTTGGAAGCCGGTGCGACATCGGAGTGGATCGGCGGACACCTGGTCGACGAGGGCTTCCCTGTCGTGTGTCTCGAGAGTCGACATGTCAAAGCGGCTCTGGGCGCGATGACGGTGAAGACGGACCGGAATGACGCGCAGGGAATTGCACAGATTGTGCGCACAGGTTGGTTCAAGGCAGTTCATCTGAAGTCCGCTGCCGGCCAGAGGCTGCGCACGCTCACCGCCGCGCGCAAGGCTACGGTCAGGGCGGTCACTGCCAACGAGCAGGTCATCCGAGGCTTGTTGCGTCCCCTGGGGCTAAAGATTGGCGCCGTCACGCGCGTTCGTTTCGAGGCAAGGGTTCGACAGCTGGTCGGAGCGGATCGGCTGTTGCTGGGTATCTTTGAACCGCTCTTGCAGATGCACAGGTGTCTGCGCGAGAACCTGGCGGATCTGCACCGGCTCGTCCTGAGAGCGGTTCGAGTCGATCCCATCTGCCGTCGCCTCATGACCATGCCTGGCATAGGACCCGTCACCGCGCTCACCTACAGGGCAACGATCGATGATCCCAAGCGCTTCCGCCGATCCAGATCGGTCGGTGCGTATCTCGGCCTCACACCGCGAAGATACCAGTCTGGAGAAGTCGACAGGGTCGGTCGCATCACCAAAGTGGGTGACAGTGAGACGCGAACGGCCTTGTTCGAGGCGGCAAACGTCATCCTGCGCCCGACGACCCGATGGTCGAGCATGAAGGCTTGGGCAATGAAGATTGCCAATCGACAGGGTGCCCGACGTGCGAAGGTCGCCCTGGCCAGACGAATGGCAGTCACCCTTCACCGCATGTGGGTTGACGAACAGGATTTCCGTTGGTCGGCAGCTTAGGCTGAGCTGTCCACGGAATAGCGAGCGCTCGATGCAGGGCGCGGTCCGGACGAGTTCGCATGATCTGTCGTTGCCGCTTCCCGAGCACGCCGAAGAGCTTTGAACCGATCGGACCCACGGACACCATCATGCCGGCGGCTGCGTGCCGACCGCGAACAGAAGCAAAGAACCTGCATCGAACGTCACGCCTTGACTGGAGGAAACCGAATACAGAAGCAGATCATCGCGGTTCTGCGTGAGCATGAGGCGGGGGCGAAGGCGGGCGACCTGGCGCGCCAGCATGGGATCTCCGAGGCGACGCTGTATAACTGGAAGGCGAAGTATGGCGGGATGGACGTCTCCGATGCCAAACGGCTGAAAGCCTTAGAAGACGAGAACGCGAAGCTGAAGAAGCTGCTCGCCGACCAGATGCTGGAAGCGTCGGCACTGCGCGAGCTTCTTTCAAAAAAATGGTAGGGCCCGCCGCCAAGCGCGAAGCCGTCGCGCATCTGCAGGCCACGATGGGCTTGTCGGAGCGGCGGGCCTGTTCCTTTGTGGGCGCTGATCGCAAGATGATCCGCTACCAGTCTCGCCGAGCGCCAGAGGCGGCACTGCGCGGCCGGCTACGCGACCTGGCCAACGAGCGCCGGCGCTTCGGCTATCGGCGGCTGTTCATTCTGCTCAGGCGCGAAGGCGAGGCATCGGGTATCAACCGCATCTACCGGCTATACCGCGAAGAAGGACTGGCCGTGCGCAGCGACGCTCCAGGCGCCGAGCGGTAGGGACGCGGGCACCGATCTTGGTCCAAGCGAAGCCGAACGCGCGCTGGTCGCTGGATTTCGTCCATGACCAGTTCGGCTGCGGCCGGCGCTTCCGCGTCCTCAACATCGTCGACGACGTGACGCGCGAATGTTTGGCTGCGATCCCGGACACCTCGATCTCCGGCCGCCGGGTGGCGCGTGAACTGACGGAACTGATCGCCCGGCGCGGCGAGCCGGGCATGATCGTCTCTGACCACGGCACCGAGTTCACCTCGAACGCGATCCTCGCCTGGTCGAAGGATCATCAGGTGGAATGGCACTTCATCGCGCCGGGCAAGCCGATGCAGAACGGCTTCTGCGAAAGCTTCAACGGGCGGATGCGGGACGAGTTGCTGAACGACACCCTGTTCCTCGGCCTCGACCATGCCCGAACAACCATCGCCGAATGGGCAGACCACTACAATCCTGTTTCATAACACCCATCTGTCTATGTCGTTGAAGTGAATAGGTTTTGCTGATCTGGATGCGATCCCGTGGGGTA
>NZ_JAMYME010000094.1:0-4257 GCF_040318345.1 Mesorhizobium sp. M1169
GACGGCTCCCTTGTTTGAGATCTCAACGAACTCATTCTGGCACATCCGATGCCGTCGGGCGCCGTCCACCCCATCATGCCGTGACATCCGAGCGACACAACGGTTCTTCGGCCGATGTTACGGCATGGATCCTCGGGTCAAGCCCGAGGATGACGAAAGCAGGGTAGTCGCCGCGCCGCGCAAAAAACCTAATTCGCCGACCCCAGCGCCTTGTCCAGCGCTTCCTTGACGTCGGCCGGCCATGTACTCACCGCTGGCCACGCGTCCGGCTCGGGCTTGTCGCCGCGGCGGGCGAAATAGAGCTTCCGGTTGACCGGGTCGACCGCCATGAAGCCGTCATTGCCGCCGCAATCATGCGGCACGCAGCCGCTGGCAAAAAAGGCGCCCGACGCGGTTTTTTCCGTGCCGCCGCCGACCAGCAGGCTGGTCGCCATGTCGGGCATGTCCTTGCCAAGCAGCGTCTCAGCTTGCTTGTAGACGGCCTCGTTGTGGAAGGCGTCGATGATGTTGTCGTATTTCGACGGATCGACGTCCTTCCAGTCCGTGCCCGGCTCCGGCATGTAGGTCAGATTGCCGGACGTCGTCAGTCCGGCCGTCGGCGACCATTGCAGCGCCGGCTTGGAATCACCCGGCAGCAGATAGGGCACGAAATAGACGGCGCTGTCGGAGATCGCGGCCGGCGGCGCGCCGCATTCATCCTGCTCGACCGTGACCGTCTGGATCGTGCCGCCTTCCGGCTTCCAAACGATCACCTTGGCTGGGCCGCATTGATTGCCGCCGTCGCCGACATCGACCAGCGCCACCTTGACGCCGCCGACCTCGACGATCTTGTCGAAGAAGACGTCGTAATTGCGCGCCAGTTCCTTGCCGTCGAAAGCGAGTACCCGTTCCCCGTACTCTTCCTCCTGAGTGATGGTCAGCTGGCCGCCCTCGAACGAGATCGGCGCCTGTTTGTCATTGTCGGCTAGGGCCGCATTGCTCAACGCGCCCTGGTCGGCGGCCCCGCCGGACGAATCGTCAGCCGGCACGAGCACCATGTCGGTCTGTGCATGCGCCCCTGCCACCGGCATCAGAATCCACGCCAGCGCGCAGGCCCCGGCAAGAAGCGAACGTGTCATGACTGTCCCCTCCGTTCAGCCGCCACGAACCCGGCCTGTCGCGGCCAGGTCATCCTACCGCTCAGGCCCAGGGGCGCTCAGCAGCGTTCTTCTTCTCGAACGAAGCGATGGCGCCGGCCTTCTCCATGGTCAGGCCGATATCGTCGAGGCCGTTCAAGAGGCAGTGGCGCTTGAATTCGTCGAGGTCGAACTTGACCACGCCGCCGTCCGGCCCGCGGATTTCCTTGGCTTCGAGATCAACCGACAGCGTCGCGTTGGAACCGCGCGAGGCATCGTCCATCAGCTTCTCCAGGTCTTCCGGGCTGACGGTGATCGGCAAGATGCCGTTCTTGAAGCAGTTATTGTAGAAAATGTCGGCGAACGAGGTCGAGATGACGCAGCGGATGCCGAAATCGAGCAGCGCCCACGGCGCATGTTCCCGGCTCGAGCCGCAGCCGAAATTGTCGCCGGCGACCAGGATCTGCGCCTTGCGGTAGGCCCGCTTGTTGAGCACGAAGTCCGGGTTTTCCGAGCCGTCGTCCTTGTAACGCATTTCGGCGAACAGGCCGGTGCCGAGCCCGGTGCGCTTGATCGTCTTGAGATAATCCTTGGGGATGATCATGTCGGTGTCGACATTGACGATCGGCATCGGCGCGGCGACACCGGTGAGCTTGGTGAATTTTTCCATGGTTCTTGCCCGTCTTCTTCTCGTTGCGGGGAATTGCTGGCGCTCGGTTTACACAATGCCGCGGGCAAATAAAAGACGGCTGTTTTTGGACTTCCGTCGTCGATCGAGACACAAAATCGGTACAAAACAGCTTCAAAACCACCGGCCCATGGTGCACTTTTGTCGACATGACAACGCGATCCACGATCCTTTACGCCAGCGAACCGGGCCTCGGCATCGCCGAGTTCCGCCGCGTTCTGGTGGAATCCGGCCTCGGCGAGACACGGCCCGTCGATGATCATGCCCGTTTGAAGGCGATGCTCACGAGTGCCGACCTGGTGCTCACCGCGCGCATCGATGCACCGGGCAAGCCGCTGGTTGGTGTCGCTCGCGGCATCACCGACTTTTCCTGGGTCTGCTATATCTCCGAGCTCGCTGTTTCTGCATCGGCGCAAGGGCTGGGTATCGGCAAGGGTCTGATGGATGAGGCACGCCGGCAACTCGGACCTTCCGTTGCCATCAGCCTGATCTCCATGCCCGACGTCGTCGGCTTCTATGAGCGTATCGGCATGGAGCGCATGCCCAACGCATTCTGGTTCGGCCGCAAGCGCTGAAATCCACTCCCAGCGACCTCAACCCGCGCATCCTTGGCCAAGATTCTGCCTCTTGACATGCAACCAAATAGTTGCATATTAGGGTCATGAGCATGGATGATGTCTTTCGGGCCTTGGCCGACCCGACACGCCGGCGATTGCTGGACAGCCTTCATGCCAGGAACGGACAGACGCTGAACGCGCTGTGCGGTGAGATGGACATGACGCGCCAGGCGGTGACCAAGCATCTGGCGATCCTGGAAGAAGCAAACCTCGTCGCCACCATCCGCAAGGGACGCGAGAAGCAACATTATCTGAATCCCGTTCCCATCAACGAGATCGCCGAACGCTGGATCGGCAAATTCGAGCGGGGGCGACTGGGCGCCCTCGGCGATTTGAAGAAACGTCTCGAAAGGGAAGACTGATGAGCAACACTTTCGTTTATGTCACCTACATCCGCACTTCGCCCGAAAAACTCTGGCAAGCACTGACCGAGCCGGAGTTCCAGCGGCAATATTTCCTCGGCGCTCAGATGCTAAGCGACTGGAAACAAGGTTCGGCGTGGAAGATGGTTTACACCGACGGCCGCGTCACCGACAGCGGCGAGGTCCTCGAGATCGATCCACCCAAGCGCATCGTGCTCAAATGGCGCAACGAGTTCATGCCCGAGGTCAAGGCGGACGGCTACACACGCTGCACCTTCGCCATCGAGCAGGAGGGCGAGATGATGAAGCTCGCCATCACACATGAAGCCGATGGACCGCACAAGCTGCTTGGCCATGTGGCGAACGGTTGGCCGCTCATCCTGTCCAGCCTGAAGAGCCTGCTCGAAACCGGCAAAGGCCTGTCGCGCCCGGCGTCGAAAGCTTGAGGTCGTTTCGATAGCGAAACCTTCTGGAGGACAGGTGATGCACGGTTCCGCGGTGCACAGCATGACCAATGGCGAGACCGTCATGGCGAGCGCCGATGTTCGCGCGCCGCCCGAGCGGATATTTGACGCGCTCGTTACACACGAGGTCGAGCGCTGGTGGGGGTCCGCCAGGACCTACCGGATGACCGGATGGGCGGCCGACCTCCGCGTCGGCGGCCGCTGGAGCGTCACCGTCGAGACGGCGGCCGGCAGACACCTGCCCGCCAGCGGCGAATTCCTGGAGATCGAAGAGCCGCGCCGGATCGTGCAGACGCGGAGATACGACTGGGACCATCCGACGCTTGGCCGCCGCGAAACCAAAGTCGCCTGGCTGCTGGAGCCGATCGCCGGCGGCACACGCGTCACCATCTGCCATGGCGGCTTCGCCGGCATCGCTGCTGCCGCAACGAAGCATGCCGAAGGCTGGGCCCGGGTGCTGGGCTGGCTTCAGGCGTATCTTGGTACGGGCGGCTTGGCGGCGGCTTAATCCACCAAGCAACGGTAGCATCCCTTCGCGCCAGCGTTAAATTACATTCAATTCCCGAAACGGCCGCCCGTCGGCAATCCGGCTGTACCCGAACGCCGAGCAATCCACCGTGCGATAGCCGCCATGCACTATCAGTTCGGCCAGCGCCTTGCCGACCGCCGGAGCCTGCTGCAAGCCGTGACCGGAAAACCCGTTGGCGAAGAGGAAATTGCCGACCTCCGGGTGCGGGCCGATCACCGCGTTCTGGTCGAGCGTGTTGTAGTCGTAATGGCCGACCCAGGCGCGCGTCGGCTTGATCGCCTCGAAGGCTGGAATGCGGGTCGCCAGCACCGGCCAGATCACCTCTTCGAACAGCGGCCAGTCGGGGTCGAAGTCGGCGGGATCGGCCGGTCCTTCGCCCTCTTCCGCCTCGGCGCCCCCGGTGATGTAGACCGAGCCCTCCGGCCGGACATAGATGCCGCTCGGGTCGACCAGCAGCGGCATGTCGTCATATTTTTCGCGCG
>NZ_JAMYME010000095.1:0-3189 GCF_040318345.1 Mesorhizobium sp. M1169
TATGCAGTAGGTGCTTGACGCCCCACTCGCGATTAGACAACCACATCAATCTCGGCTCGCACAAGGGCAAGGCCAAACGCCATCCGCAAGGCCGACGCCAAATTCTTCTTCCTGCCGAAATACTCGCCCGATCTGGACCCCATCGGGCAGCTCTTGGCCAAACTCAAACACCTGCTCAGAAAGGCCGCCAGATGCACAACCGATGCCGCTGCTACGCTATCGGCCAAATCCTCGATGCAGTCACATCAAAGGAATGCGCCAATTACGTGGCCGAAGGCGGATATGACCGGAGATAAAATAATCCAACTCCAGCGTAGTCGAAAGCAACATTAATCCGCAAAGACAAAAGCAAAAAATTGCAGACTGTAAACGTTTATTATAAGATTATACATCTCTGCGAAGCTAGAGCAAACGACATTTAACCTGGAATAACATTCTGCTTAGCGGTGATCTGATAGAGTTTTGGCGATGCCAGCCGGCCGTGCCGTAGCCTTACAGGGCGCGCGCTTTGTGCACCAGTGACGCATCCCGGCGCAAATGGCTGCGGAGCGGAACGCCTGGGAACGACTGCGGTCTCTCAACTTCGGGGGCCGGCAACCGGAGTGTCCGACCAGTTTTCTTTGGTCCCATCAATGCATTTCCAGAAGGCAGCTAAAGAGACGTTTGCGGTCGAGTTCGGTCGATTTCTCGATCAGACTGATGGTGCTGCTCAATCCGAGCAGATGTTCGACCTGTTATCTGCTTTTGCACTGCATTTTGATTGCCCTTGGATCGCCTATGGCTCTCTTGCACCCGGTCAAAATTTTTTAAACCCGGTGCGAGGCGATCCGGGGGTCAGATTGAATTATCCTGATCAATGGCAGGAGCGCTGTCTATGATAGGATAGACCCCATCATAAGAAGAGCCGAAAACGTGCAGGCGCCTTTCGATGGAGCGAGGTGTGCAACGACGCAAGCACGACTGAAAATGAACGGCGCGTTTTCGAAGAGGCTGCGACGTTCGGCTCAAGGTCAGGCATCAGTGTTCCACTGCACGGGCCTGATGGAAGCTTTGCGATCATGAGCTTCGCTCAACCATGGGAGCGCGAATTCCAAAATAGAACGATCGCTTATTTGCAACTTGCCGCGTTACATTTCCGTCTGAGGGTCACGAATTTCGCGAATTCAAGTCGCACAAAGGAATCCCCTGACCTTTCTCCAAGAGAAAAAGAATGCATCTATGGACGGCGAGAGGGAAATCGTCGTGGGAAATAGGAATATTTTAGGGATATCCGAAAGTACTACCAATTTCCTATAAAAACGCAATGCGAAAACTGGATACAGGTTAGCAGAACGGTCGCTGCCATAAAAGCAGTAAACTTCGGAATTATCGAACTGCAAGAGAGCGGCATACGATCGGTCTGTCCCGATGGGACAAGAGGCGCATCCTTACGATGAAATGCAGGTGTTCCGACATCGATTGCGCTAAGACGTTTTCTTGAACCTGCATCTTCGGGGCGCTGGCTGCGTTTGGGTGGGGCCAGATCTGGAAAGGGTCGATGGCGAGCAGTGGTGCACACATTTCGAGCTTCTAGATGATGTCAATATGCAAGCTGAATTTGACGCAAGCCGCCCGGCGATTGATCCTCGATCAAGAAAGGCGCTCAGTCGCCGTCAATTTCGAACCTCGAAACCTTCTGTAACGGGCCTTGATAAGTCAATCCCTTTTTGCGTCATCCAATCGCCGGGGTCTCGCTTCTGTACGGGGTCGGCGCCACGGCCGCCACCTGATGGGGTCTGAAGAGGATGAGGCCGACCAATCTAGGGACGCGTGGTCGCAATGCCGACGTCCGAAGTTGCGGTCTGACCTGATCGCGTCCCAGCGACGGGACCTCGCTTCGGGAGGGCCTGGTGTCGTGACCCGCCCGAATACGGTTGTTCTCCCCTTTCTCAGGCGGCTGCCGTCATCGTCCTGGCCGCCGCGTTGAAGACAGTTCCATCGGCGAGCATGCGGTGCAGGATCACCGCAAGCTTGCGCCAGCGCCACCTTGGCCTTCTTCATCCCGGCCCGCCGGGCGATCCGCATCGCCCAGCTTTTCAGCTCCGTGCAGCCCTTGAGCGGCTTCACCAGCATGATGTGGGCGGCCTCATAGAGCGCGGTGCGCACTGCGGCATCCCCGATCTTGCTGATGCGGCCGCTATAGTCGGTCTCGCCGGACTAAGGAACATTAATGCCTCGGCTTCTTCGGCAGCGATCCCGGCAGTCCCGACACCTATTGTCGAGCGACTTCCCCAGACCTTGTGGGTTGTCGGCCTCGCCTATGTAATCGGTGCGCTGATTGCTCTGCCGATCGGCATCATGTCGGCCTACAAGCAATATTCCGTGTTCGACCAAATCCGCGCCTTCCTGTCGATCATCGGCCTGCCGGTTCCGCCCTTCTTCTCGGGCGTTTTTGCCATCCTGATCTTCGCTGTCTATCCCAACTGGTTCCCGTCGATCTATAACACCAATCTCGTCGTCGACAGCTGGAGCAGCTTCGTCAAGCAGCTTCGTCAGATAATTATGCCGGTGATGGTGCTACCGGTGCAGACGACCGCACAGATTAGTCGCTATGTGCGCTCGTCCATGCTCGAATGATGGCGGGCGGGCGCATCTCTATCGCTGTCGATGTGACGGCGATGAGCATCTCGATTTTTTCTGGGCACCCTTGTCGGTCCTCGCCGGTTGTTTCAGTTCGCTTGATGGACCGCTGATGCGAGAAACAGGTCGGTATGCCGACGCGAATCGGGGAGAGGTCCATGCCGCGCCAGCCCACGACATATCAGTTCGATCTGTTCTCCAACCCGCACGATGCCGAGACCGCGCAGATGCCACCATGGCAGGCGCTGCCGGAAGAGACGCGCCTGACGCTAACAAAGCTGATGGTGCGCCTGATCCTCGATCCACGTCGACGGCGCGCGCGCCGTTCAACGGGGAGGAAGTGCGCCATGATGAATGAGAAGATCCGGCCCCACCATCTGCAGCGCAAGGCGATCCTGTATGTGCGGCAGTCCTCGGCCCATCAGGTTCTGCACAATCGTGAGAGCAGGGCCTTGCAGTATGCGATGCGCGATCGCCTGGTGGCACTCGGCTGGTCTTGCATCGAGACGGTCGATGACGATCTCGGCCGCTCTGCTGCTGGCGGTGTCGCGCGAGCGGGCTTCGATCGGA
>NZ_JAMYME010000096.1:0-3183 GCF_040318345.1 Mesorhizobium sp. M1169
TGTAAGCGTCACGAGCACCGCACGACTGTCCTTGCTTGACAGAGGCAGGATTCAGATGCGGGCCGCTTTGACCCGCTTGGGCATGAAGTACGAGCGGATGGCGACGACCGCCTTTGCAACGGCTGCGACGCCCGCGTCGTCGAGACGGGAGTTCAGCCCCGTTGTATCCCGGATCGGGGCGATGATGTCGCCGGTCTTGGCATGGCCGTGGAGAACGGGGCGCCAGAGCCTTGTGGCGTAGCCGGTGGCAAGCAGGAAGGCGGTCGACCATTCGAAGGCGTCGAATGTGCCGTCCTGCTGTCGCGCAAGGCGCGGACGCCAGGTCTCCGGCGTTTCGCCGAGCCCGACCGAGATCCGGTTATAGTTGGCAACCAGCGTCTGAACGGCGAGCGCCTCGGTTGTACCTTCGAGCGCCATCAACGCTTGCTCGCCTGCAAACAAAGGAATCCATTGGCGCGGGTCGATAAAGCGCGGACCGATGATGAGCGCAGTCAGATAGCCGTCGAGCCCATCCATGCCGAAGACCGGCGGATGCGGCCGCTGCTTGTGCAGGAACGTCTCGAAGGCCGCATCGTCCAGCATCGGGCGCGAAGGCGCAATCGAGGACGCCGCAGCGGGCCGAGCGGCGACGGGCCCCCTTGACCGACGAGCGATCATGCCGCCACACGCTCCAGTTGGCCCCGTGCTTCCCGGTCCGCCTTCCAATTCCACGGCAAGAGCTCGTCGAGCCGATTGACCGGAATGAAACCCGAGACGATCTGCTCGAGCACGTCGGCGAGCCAGGTTTCGGGATCGAGACCATTGAGCCGTGCCGAGTTGACCAGTGATGCCAGCACCGCCCATGTCTCGCCACCGCGAGCGGATCCGGCAAAGAGGCTATTCTTCCTCGTCAGGCAAACTGGTTTGAGCGAACGCTCGACAACGTTGCTGTCGACTTCGATCCGGCCGTCCTCGAGGAAGGCGATCAGCCCATGCCAATGCGCCAGCGTGTAGGCAATGGCCTTGCCGAGCGACGACTTGGCCGAGACCTCATCGATCAGCATCTCCAACTGCTCCTTCAGTGCCGCCATGAGCGGAGCGCTCTCGGCCTTGCGCACCGACAGGCGCTGCTCGGCGCTCATGCCGCGGATGCATTCCTCGATCCGGTAGATCTCGGCAATAGCGGCGACCACCGCCAGCGCCTCGCTCGAGCCCGTCGTCTTGACCACCTCGACGAACTTGCGCCGAGCATGGGCCAGACAAAAGGCAAGCTGCAAGGGTGCGATATTGCTCTTGCGCCGCCGCTTCGCCAGGCTCTTGTAGGCCGCATAGCCATCGACCTGCAGAATGCCGTCGAATGTTGAAAGCTGTGCCTCGATCTCTCCGGTTCCCCGGCTTTCTGCAAACACATAGCCGACTGCCGGCGGTGCCGGTCCCTGCCAGGGACGATCATCGACGGCCTGCGCCCACAACTGGCAGACTTTCGTCCGCTTGCGTCCCGGATCAAGTCGCGGCAGAGGCGTTTCGTCACAAAACACCCGCGGCTGCGAGCGGATGAAGGCAAGCAGGCGATCGTAAAGCGGCCTCAGCCACCAGGCGGCCCGTCCGACCCAGCCGCCGAGCGTGCCACGGTCGAGATTGATGCCGTAACCCGAGAAGATCTGCGACTGGCGATAGAGAGGAAGATGCCAGGCGAACTTGGAGACGACCACATGCGCCATCAGCGCCGTCGTCGCCATGCCCCCGTCCATTACTCGCGCTCGCGCCGGCGCCTGGACGACATGGGCCTCACAGGCCCGGCAGGCGTATTTGGGCCGGATCGTGCGGATCACGCGTAGCAGTGCCGGAACGATATCGAGGGCCTCACTGACATCCTCGCCGATGCGATGGAGGGGAAGTTCGCAACACGAGCAGACCGCGCTCTGCGGCTCGATCACTTCCTCGCAGCGCGGCAGATGCTTCGGCAGGGCACCCATGTTGCGCGACGCCGACCGGTGCTTGCGTCGCGGCCGATCCTTGTCTTCGACGGCATCGTCGTTGGCCGCGGCCGGCACCTCGCAGAGGTCACCGAGATCGAGCGCGATCTGCACCGGATCGAGCACGGCCAGCTTCTCCGATTTTACCCCGAAGATCATCTGCCGAAGCAGATCGGCATAGACGCGCAGCTCCGCGTTCTCGGCTTTAAGAGCCAGAACCATTCTCTGCAATTCGGCAGGATCCGATGGCAACGAATCAGGGCGGGGCGACATGATCAACCCTACCAGGCGACCCCGAATCTTCAAGCAAATCCAGTCACTTCACGCCGCTCTGACCGGTCTTTTGACGTGTTTCTTCGCCACCCTCGTCCAGTCGAGGCCAGCCACCAGAAGGGCGAACTCCTCGCGCGTCAGCCGGACCTGGCCGTCGCGGATCGGCGGCCAGGTGAAGCGCCCCGATTCGAGCCATTTCGAGGCCAGAACCATGCCGCTTCCGTCCCAAAAAAGAAGGCGCAATCTGTCGCCGCGCTTGGGGCGGAAGACAAAGACGTCACCGCAATAGGGATCGGCTGCAAGAGCCGAGGCGACCAGGGCAACAAGGCCATTGATGCCGCGGCGGAAGTCGACCGGCTGCGTCGCCACCACCACCTTCACGTCGCCGGCTAGCGCAATCACTGCGGCACACGCAAGGCACCCACGATGGCGGCCGCCAGGGCCGGATCGACCGAACCCGTCAGGACGAGGCGGCTTTCACCGATCTCGAGCTCGATCCGACCGGTCGACCTGGGCGCCTCCTTATTCCGTGCGTCACTATGCTCGAGCTGTCGCTCCTCGCCCGCGATCGTAATTGGCACAAACTGCAGGGCTGGCGTCGTCTCCGCAGCCGCTTTCGCCTGCACCAGCCCCACGTGCCGTCGCCAGACCGAAAGAAGACCTCGATTGATCCCCCAACGCCGCGCGACAGCCGAGATGTTGGCGCCCGGCTCCGCGCTTTCCGCAACAATCCGCGCCTTCTCCGCCGGCGTCCAGCTGCGCCGTTTCCGCCGGCCTGTGATCACCTCGACCCGGCGATAGTGACCCTCTTCATGCCTGCCTTGATGACTGTCTTGATGACTGGCATCAGGGTCCTCCCACTCCATGCGCCTGCGCTCCTCGCTGCCGCAAATCAGGCGGCAAATCTCCCCAGTGCATAGCCCTCAGGCAAGATGGGGTGCTCGTCACGCTCCCG
>NZ_JAMYME010000097.1:0-2971 GCF_040318345.1 Mesorhizobium sp. M1169
GCGAGGAGGTCGCGTCGACCTTAATCAAGACGCTTCGGTGCGAGTGGATCCACGGCTTCATCGCCGACTTCTTCAACACTATCGGCCCATAGATTCTTTTTGCTGGCGTTGTCTCCTCGCTTCGAACGATTACCACCGGAAGGGTCTCCATTCCCCGTGGCGCCGACAACTCAAGGTGCATCGTCCGCTCACCCGTCGTATTTAGCCAACTGCCAAAAACGCCTTTAAGCCACGAACGTATTGCATCTTCGTCGGCGTCCCGAGTTATGACAACGTCAAGGCCGCTCCAGTAAGCCGATGTTGAAATCAATCCGTTAGGTGGTGACAAAGGACCGCCGATCGCATCAATACTAGACAGCCTCCTGGCTACATCTACCCATGAGATCAGTTCGGCGACTCGCAAGGAATCACGTACATTCATTAGGCAATTTCCCCTTCGAGGTATTTAGTGACCTGTTCAATGTAGCCAGTGAGATCAATTTCATCGGTCGCCTCGATTACTAACCCGTACCTCCAAGCCTGATGTGCATCGCACAACAAGAAGCGTTGGCCTCCGGAACCGTCGTTGAACCCTGGCACGCACCTATAATCTGCCTTAGGCGGCGCAGGCACCCTCGCCGCCGGCACTTTTAGGCGCGCGATCATTTTTGCGATCCCATGACTGAAGCCTTCAACATCTTCGGCTTTTTTTGTTGTCTCATGTCGAAATGGTATTTTTGCTGTCTTATTGAGAAGATATTTTAAGCCAACCTCGGCGGCATAAAAATGCAGAAGGTGTGCAGGACCCAAAGCCGGGATCTCTCCGCGCACCTTTGCCCGGCGTACCGCGGATGCAGTGCTGAGCAAATCGCGAAAGTTCCTACGGTGCTCGTCTTGAAGTACTTTCAGCATATGACGTTATTGCTTCTGTAATTTTACGATGTTTTCAGAAAAGCGCCTAGCGGTGCCGACTCGGGCTTAATGCCACCGGTGCACGATACACGAACAGAACGCGAGTTCCCAAGAGCCAAACACCTCACTCGACTTAATCGCCTCTTTCCGCTTCACTTCGGCCCATGTTGCGCCTGCGGAATCCGCAATGGCGCCTTCGGGAAGGTCTTTCCCACGCTAGGACCGTTCCTGATCCCAACGCCCCGCTGTTCGCATCGACCTGGCCATTGGCCGGAATAAACCAATTGTTTTCCCATGATGCGCTGGTTGCCTCGATCCAGGCGCGCGCAGACAGCCATGGCCGACCCTTCACGGCGGAAAAAGCGGCGATCTATGCCCCCCTGTCGATCTACTACGCCATTCTGCTTGTCGCGGTGATGCTGGCGATCTTGTATTTTTGCCGGGAGCGGCAGGGCACTGCTGTCGGAAGGCCGCTCAAAGGCCAGCCGAGTTGCCGGGCGGAGTCCTATCGTCTCTCGCCGCTTTAAGGTCTCAATCTCGTCCAATATCGGCGCCGCTCGAAATCCGCGACAGCGCTGCCGGAAAATCTTCCCTGCGATCAGACCATTCACGATATGGTTGATTTCGGCCCGCATAAGCCCACCTTTTGGGAGTACTCGTCCTGAAGTATCCTTAGGCGGCTTTGGGAGGAGATCTCAATGCGTTCCACCTTGGATACCATCGCCGCGATCGGCCTCGCCATCGGCGGCGCTTTCGGACTCGCCGGCACCTTCGTGGCGAGCGCCGCCCTTCGTGAAACGCTCTGGACGATCGACGGCGTGGCGCTCGTGGTGGCGACCGCGCTGCTGACGATGAAATATCAGCGCCAGGGCAATGACTGGGTGGCGGCTGGATTTTTGACCTTTCTCGCCGGCGAAAGCCTGCTGCTCTCCGGCAATGCGGCGGGGCTTGAGGCCAGCGTGCCCTCCTATGTCGGCGGTATCTCGCTTTGGGCGGCGGCGCTGGTCATGGTCAGCGCGCCGAAAACCTTCGCGCTATGGATGCGGCTGACCGCTCTCGTCGCCGCCGTGCTGTTTGTCGTGTCGGCAGGCATGATCCTCTGGAGTGCGCCCTTGCTGCCCACCTCGTCGCCTTTGCCCGCCGCCGGCTATCCCTGGTGCTCACATTCATCGGCTGGATCTGGACGCTGTTGAAGCCCGGGCGTTGAGCCCGGTCGGACCGCCCCCTCTCCGGCCGCTTCGCGGCCACCTCTCCCACTTTGTGGGGGCGAGGAACCCAGGTCTTGTGAGGCTTCGGCGATTGGCATTTCCTCGCCCCACGAAGTGGGGAGAGGTGGTTTGCGAAGCAAACCGGAGAGGGGTCTTCCTTGGCAACGCTGCGCTTTCGCGATGTGCAAATGGCGCACCCCCTTCCACCCATCCCGCCGCCATGCCATGTTCCCCCTCGCGGCCGGGCAGGCCGCTTCATTCCGGGGGGAATTGCAATGTTGTCCTATGCTTTCGCGCGCCGCGCCGTCGCGGCGCTTTGCCTTGCCGCACTATTTGCGCCCGTCGCGCATGCCGGCGATGTCACTTTCGAGATCAAGAACAGCCATCCGAACGCCATGCGCGTCGAGCTCTACAGCCAGGACCGCGATCATGTCTGGCCGGGCAACAATCAGGATTACTATCTCAACGACGGCGAGACCAAGGCGATCCCGCTGTCCTGCAGTGACGGCGAATCGATCTGCTACGGCGCCTGGGTCGACGGCGACGAGAACACCTATTGGGGCGTCGGCCCCGGCAATACGGAAAAGTGCGACGATTGCTGCTACACCTGCAGTGGCGGCGAGACCGAGGAAATCGATCTGGTTCCGTGACGTGGCAGATCTCCCCCCCTTGAGGGGGAGATGTCGCCAAAGGCGACAGAGGGGGTCGCCGCGCATAGAGCGCCAACCTGTTCTGCAGCAGCAGGCCGAGTCCGGTCGTGCCGACCCCCTCTGGCCGCTGCGCGGCCATCTCCCCCCACAATGGGCAGGGCTATTGCAGATGGAAAGCCGAGGCTTTCGCTCTACGACGTACCCCCACCCCTAACCCCTCCC
>NZ_JAMYME010000098.1:0-2845 GCF_040318345.1 Mesorhizobium sp. M1169
GTACCCATCCGGTGAAGACCGCAGACGTGTATCCGGCGGCCATGAGGACCTGAGCACCGCGGTGCCGGGTCAAGTTTTTGATGGGGAGACGCGATGATATTCTTCGAGGAGGAGTTCGACCTCCTCGATGCCTTTCATCGGTGAATGCCAAGATCCCGTCGTCATCGTTGGCGCCGTAGACCCAGATGACGCCGTCCTCGGGCTCGAGACCGAGCGTCAGGTCCTGGATGAGCGCTTCGCTGACGCCGAGGTCCCTGGCGACACGTTCAACGGTGTAGACGTGATGCACCTTATTGCGCTGCATGATCAGGCCGCCGCTGATTGGGTCCGCAGTTGTGCGGATCTCCAATTCCACGGCAGCAAATCATCGATCCGATGGGCTGGGTGGGCTGCGATGCGCGCCAGGATATCGGCGAGCCAGGCCTGAGGGTCGATATCGTTCATCTTGGCGCTGACGATCAGGCTGTAGAGAACGGCAGCGCGCTGTCCGCCGCGATCGGAACCGCAGAACAGCCAGGACTTTCTGCCGAGAGCGATGCCGCGCAGGGCTCGCTCGGCTGCATTGTTCGATAGGCAGATCCGCCCGTCGTCGAGGAACCGGGCGAAGGATGACCAGCGGCGCAGCATGTAGTTGAAGGCCTTGGTCAGATCATGTCCGCGCGAGAGCTTGTCGCGCGTCTCGATCATCCAGGTCTCGAGCTCCGCGACCAGCGGCAGGGTCCGCTCCTGGCGCACGGCGTGGCGTTGGGCCGGCGACAGGCCGTTGATCTCGCGCTCGATATCGAACAGGGCATCGATGCGCTTCACGGCTTCAACCGCGAGCGGATAGACCAGGTTGGGCTTCTCGCCGTGCGCCTTCTTGCGCGCCGCCGCCTCGATATCGGCTAGCTCGAACACTTTGCGCCGGCTGTGAGCCCAACAGCTGGCTTCCAGAATAGGCGCTGGCTGACGGGCCGCCGTATAGAGATCGCCATAACCACCATAGGCATCGGCCTGCAGAATGCCGCTCCAGCCGGCGAGATGCGCCGCGGGATGTTCGCCTCGGCGATCGCGCGAATAGTAGAACACGACCGCCGGCGGATCGACACCGCCGAACGGTCGGTCATCACGCACATAGGTCCATAATCGGCCGGTATCGGTCTTGCCCTTGGCCAGGACCGGCACCGTCGTGTCGTCGCCGTGCAGACGCGAAGCGGCCAGCACATGGGCTTCGAGCCGCTTGAACAGCGGCATCAGCGCCGCGGCGCCGGCGCCGACCTGGTCGGCGAGCGTCGACAGGCTGAGCGGCACGCCTTCGCGCGCATAGCGTTCAGCCTGGCGGTTGAGCGGCTGATGCTGGCCGAACTTCTCGAACAGGATCATCGCCAGCAGGCCGGGACCGGCCCAGCCACGCGGGGTGGCGTGGAACGGCGCCGGAGCCTGGCTGATCGCCTCGCAGTCGCGGCAGGTGAACTTCTCCCGCACGTGTTGGATCACCTTCCATTGCCGCGGCACCACCTCCAGCGTCTCGGTGATATCCTCACCCAGCCTGCGCAGCCGATGACCGCCGCAGCAGTGGCAAGCGGTCGGCGCCGGCTCGACCACGCGTTCGCGCGGCAGGTGCTCGGGAAATGGCTGGCGCGCCGGTCGCTTGCGCATGTAAGGCGCCACCTCGGTGGTCCGGGCCGCTGCCTGTTCGGCGGCGATCTCGTCTTCCGTGGCCGTGCTCTCGAGTTCCTCGAAGGTGAGCTCCATCTGGTCGTGCAGGCGGGCGGCACGTTCAGAACTCTGACCATGCAGCGCCCGCTGCAGCTTGCGGATCGTCAGATCCTGATGTGCAATCAGCGCCGCATCATCCGATGCCTTGGCCCTGGCGACCGCCAGTTCGGCCTCGACCAGCGCAGCGCGTGCGGCCTCGTCTTCGGCTCTGGCCAGCGCCGCGGTCAGCGCTGCTCTCAGCGCGCCAATATCGTCCGGAACAGCATCCTGGGCGGTGGCAACCATGCCCTGGAGTGAATCATAAAACGCGTCCGCTGACTCGCGGAAAATGGCGCAAACTCAAAGAAAAACTCAGCCCGCGCGCTCAGGTCGGAACGTGTGACGCGGGTTGCGCCAATCGATCCCGTCGAGCATGTAGGCAAGCTGCGCCGGTGATATGGAAACCGTGCCGTCCGCCGGCGACGGCCATAGAAACCGGCCCTTCTCGAGCCGTTTGGCATACAGCGACATGCCGAGCCCATCATGCCAGATAATCTTGATCAGGTTGCCGCTGCGGCCGCGGAAGACATAAAGATCGCCGGCATGCGGATCCCGGCCCAACGTCTCCTGAACCTGCAGAGCGAGACCCTGCATTCCGCGACGCATATCGGTCTGGCCGACTGCCAACCAGATCCGCACCTGGCTCGGAACCGGGATCATGAAACGCCCAGCGCCTTCACCATCGCCGCCGCCAGTGTCGGCGGCGTGGTCAGCGGAATCCGCAGCCGCACCTTGCCGGCGATCTCCAGCTCGATCACCGCTGGGGACGCCGCCAGCCGCGAAACGGCGACAGGCTTATCGGGAACCACGACAACTTCGGCAAAGCCCGTCTCGCGGGTTCTCATCGTGCGCCGCCACTTATAGATCAGGCTGGTCGCGACATCGTACTGACGCGCCACCACCGCCACTGTGGCCCCGGGCGCGAATGCCGCGGCCACTATCCGGCACTGATCCTCTTCACGCCAACGACGACGACGCTCCGGTCCGGTCAATAACGTCACATGGCTCATGCTGTGCTGCTAACTACGCTCGAAAGGACGACCTTAAGAGCGCAGCTTCGCTACCGGGCCATGCTCCCGCAAGGCGGCCCTCGCCGGAGGCGTACGAC
>NZ_JAMYME010000099.1:0-2614 GCF_040318345.1 Mesorhizobium sp. M1169
ACTCGGCCAACCGCGGCGCCAGCCATTTCTCGCCGAAGGAAGGACTGACGCGCAGGCTAAGCTGGAAGCTTTCGCGCTGCCGCACAATGGCATTACGCACCTCGCGTATGGATTCGAAAGCCTGGGTCGTGGTCTGGAAGAGCCGCTCACCGTCGATAGTGAGCGAGAGATGGCGCTTTTCGCGCTGAAAAAGCCGCACCCCGAGTTGGTGTTCGAGCAGCCGCAGCTGCTGGCTAACCGCCGAAGGTGTCACCTGCAATTCCTGAGCGGCCTTTGCCACGCCGCCGAGCCGCGCGACTGCCTCGAAATGCGTCATCGAATTGAACTTGATGTCTGACCTCGTCCTCGTCAGTTAAGCTCAGCTACACAGAATGTTAAGAAACGAAAATTGAGCCGAATGTCAATCGGTCGCACAGTGGTCCCGGAAGGAGATACAGGATGGAGCCGAGTTCAACCCAAAGCTTGGGTAGCGCCGGCAACGTGCCGGGAGTTGGACAGGTATGGACCAGGAAGCCCCTGATCGAAGCTGCCAATATCGACAAGAGTTATGACGCAACCCGTGTCCTGCGGGGTGTGAGTTTTCAGGTCCGGGCCGACGAAATCCACGCGCTCCTGGGCGGCAACGGCGCCGGCAAAAGCACTCTCATCCGCATCGTCACAGGGCTGACCTCACGCGAAGCCGGCGAGATTGGCTTCGCCTCGTCGAAGGCCGACCACAACAGCCCGATCATCGCGGTGGTGCATCAGGAGCTGGCGCTATTGCCCGAGCTGTCCGGTCGCGGAAAACATCGGCATTGTGCATGCGAGGTCGGGCTGGTCGCAGATCAGCCGTCGCCGCACGCGCGAAACTGCGCTCGGAGCGCTCCAGCTGATCGACCCAGCGATCGGCGAAGCGATCATCGATAATGCCGGCACGCAAATTGTCCCTCCACGAAGGCCAGATCGTCCGGATCGCTCGTGCCCTTTCCACCGGAGCCGAAGTGCTGCTTCTCGATCCCGGCGATCCGGTTGGGGAAACGCGCTGGCTGCAGGAGATCGCCAACAAGCGAGGCTTTCCGCATGGCATCGTCGGCTATGCCGACCTGTCCCAACCCGACGTCGGCGACCTCCTCGACCGCCACATGGAATATCCGAACTTCCGCGGCATGCGGCAGCCGATGAATTATCATCCCGACCCCGCCAAGACCTATCTGGCGCGGCCGGAGGTCAGTCGTACGCCCGAATGGCGGCGCGGCTTCCGGGAGCTGGCGAAGCGCGGGCTGAGCTTCGACCCGCAGCTCTACTATCCGCAGATGAGCGAGTTCGTCGAACTGGCGCGCGACTTTCCCGACGTGCAGATCATTCTCAATCACACCGGCATGCAGGTCGACGGCGCCGAGCATCGAGGAGGCGATCGCAGCCTTCGGCGTCGGCCGCTCGATGTTCGCGACGAACTTCCCCGTCGACAAGCTGTTCTCGAGCTTCGACGCCATTTTGAACGCCTTCAAGGAAATTACGATCGCCCACCCGCACGAGGAGCGGCTCGCGCTGTTCCATGACAACGCCGCCCGGTTCTACCGACTTTAGATCACCGGCAAACAGAAATAGCAGGAGAGTTCGACTTGTTGCTGAAGGGCAAGGCCGTGGTGATTTCGGGGGCCGCGGGCCCCCGGGGAATTGGCCGCTCCACGGCAGCGCTGATGGTACAGCACGGGGCTCGCGTTGCAATACTCGACCTCGATGACGGGCAAGCGCGTGACGCCGCTGCGTCGCTTGGACCCGACCATATCGGCCTTGCGTGCAACGTCGCGGACCTCGACGCCTGCAAGAGGGCGGCGGCGCAAGTGACAGAAACCTTGGGCAGGATCGATGTGCTCTGCAACAATGCGGGCGTCACGCAGCCGGTCAAGACGCTGGAGATCAGCGCGGCTGACTGGGACCGCATCCTCGATGTCAACCTACGCGGCGTGCTCCATCTCAGCCAGGCATTCATCCCGAACATGCGCGAAAATGGCGGCGGCTCGATCATCTGCATGTCGTCAGTTTCGGCCCAGCGCGGCGGCGGCATCTTCGGTGGCCCGCACTACTCGGCTGCCAAGGCGGGTGTTCTGGGGCTTGCCAAGGCCATGGCGCGCGAATTCGGTCCCGAAGGCATCCGCGTCAACTGCATCACACCGGGCCTGATCCAGACCGACATCACCGGCGGCAAACTGACCAACGCCATGCGCGCCGACATCATCAAGGGAATCCCGCTCAGCCGGCTGGGCGAGGCGCGCGACGTAGCCGGCGCCTATCTCTTCCTGGCTTCCGATCTGGCCAGCTACATCACCGGCGCCGTGATCGATGTCAACGGTGGGATGCTAATCCATGGCTGAGTGGACAATGGAGCTTGAGATGCCTCGCGCTGGCAGCAATGTCAGCCTGGCCGAACGAGCCTATCGTATCCGCCGGCACGCCGTGCGGATGGGTCAAGTCCAGGGCCAAGGTTATGTCGGACAGGCGCTGGGTGTCGCCGACGTGCTTGCCGTCGCCTATTTCCATGCGCTTCGTTACCGGCCGGAGGACACGTTGTGGGAGGGACGCGACCGCTTCCTGCTGTCGATCGGACACTATGCGATCGCGCTCTACGCGGCTC
>NZ_JAMYME010000100.1:0-2501 GCF_040318345.1 Mesorhizobium sp. M1169
AGAAGCGAGGCCCCGCGAAAGACGTCAAACGCCGGAGAAGCCGCAAGCTCGAAAGCGCTTGACCTCAACGTGCCGAATAGAGAAGCCGATCAGGCCGCGAATCAGATTGTGCCGCTTCATTCTCCTGATCCCATGCTGGGAGGGCTAAAGCCGATCCCGTAGAGAAGCGAGGCCCCGCGAAAGACGTCAAACGCCGGAGAAGCCGCAAGCTCGAAAGCGCTTGACCTCAACGTGCCGAATAGAGAAGTGCTTCAGGACTGCTGCAACCCGGACTTTTTCAACACAATCGGTGTGAAGCAGGCGAAAAGGGCTGCAGTGGCGGCGATTTCATCGAGGAAGGTTTGCGGCGGCGGCAGCGACACCGTTTTCTCGCGTCAGCAAATCCCGCCAAACCATTACCACCCCAATTGCGACCACGATATTCAGGGGCCGTACCGGAACCACGAGGGTCCTTACCAGGCGTGTCTCGCCACGCAAACCACCACCCACAATGGCATGGTGTTTGCCCTTAGAGCCTGACCCGAAACTCGGTTTTGGGGGTGGAAGCGGTTGAGTGGCCCCGTCCGTTGTGATTCGCTTGAGTTGTCTAGACTTGAACGGGATAACGACATGGGTTGGACGGAGACCACCCGCCGGCGATATTGCCGCGCGGGGCAGCGAGATGCAAACGCGTTGACGGACAGGGAATGGGCGTTGCTCGAGCCGTTCCTGCCGGGAACGAAGACAACGGGACGACCGCGGACGACAGAACTTCGGGCGGTCGTGGACGTGCTCCTCTACATCGCCTGGACCGGCTGCCAATGGCGGGCATTGCCGGATCGGTTCCCGCCGGTCTCGACGGTTCAACGCTATTTCTATGCCTGGCGGGACAACGGGCTGTGGAAGATCATCAACTTCCACTTGGTGGCTGCGGCACGCCTGGCGCTTGGTCGCGAGGCGAGCCCGAGCGCCGGTGTCATCGACAGCCAATCGGCAAAGACTACGGACGTTGCCGGTTTGCGCGGTAACGACGTCGGCAAGAAGCTCAAAGGCCGCAAGCGCCATATCATTACTGCCACCGAGGGACACTTGGTCGGGCTGACGGTGCACACGGCCGACATCCAGGAAGGCAGTCGGCGTCATCGCCTCCATTCGACGGCTTTCTCCCTGGTTGCGGCATCTGTTCGCCGACGGCGGCTATGCCGGAGAAAAACTGTCGCAGGCACTGGCCAATCTCGGCACATGGACCATCGAAATCATCAAGCGCTCCGACGCGGCCAAGGGCTTCGAGGTGCTGCCACGACGATGGGTCCTCGAGCGAACTTTCGCCTGGCTGGGACGTTGTCGCCGGCTCACCAAAGACTTCGAGGCGACCATCGCCAGCGCCGAGGCATGGATCTTCATCGCCTCGATCCGCCTCATGCTTCGCCGCATGGCAGCTCCACGTCGTGCGTCGAGTTTCGAGTCAGGCTCTTACAGGCATGCGCAGGACGCGCGAAGCCGCTCAAATCTCCCCAGATGGGTCAGCCATCGAAGACCGGCATCACTTGCCCGTTGAGCGGCTATACGATAATGCTCCGCGCTAAGCAGCAAGCGCCAAAAATTCGAGCGGCGACTTCATTCTCCTATTCAGGAAGGAACTATGAGGCGGCAGACGCGACCATTCACCGTGGAAGTCAAACAAAAGCGCAATTATCAAAAATCCGCACGTTCCATCTGGGGCAATTTCGACATCGCCGCGGCGATGGCCGAGACAACAAAGGAAGTCGAGCCGTTAAATCGTCAGCTTGTTGACTCTACTGTAGTGGCTCTTGATGCTGAACCTTTGCAAAAACCGCGAGTGGAGCATTTCATGGCCAATCCCCTGGAAACCGAGTCGGCAGTAGTTCCTAGCGCACCGGCAGACAAAGCGGAAACGCCAAAACCGAAGACGAGAGCGCGGCGGTCGAGGAAGCCAGAAGCTGAGGCGAGCGCGCCTGCCCGCAAGGAGGGCGCCAAGCCGATATCCGCGACCACTGAAGCACCGCCGTCAGCGCGAACAGGCCGAAAGAGCTACTCCGCGAACGATCGTGCCCAGAAGCTGGCGCAGATCGAGACCTCGATCGGCGGCGGCGCTACTCTCAAGAGCGCGGTGAAGCAAGCCGGCATCTCGGAACAGACATATTATCTTTGGAAGAAGGCGGCGGCGCCGGCGGCGGACAGTGACGGGCTGAAGGATCTCGTCGCGCTCGAGGAAGAAAACAAGCGGCTAAAGAGCCTCCTTGCCGATCGTCTCCGCAAGGAGAATGCGGAACTGAAGAAAAGGCTCGGGCTGGATTAAGGAGGCTGGGCAGCTGGTTCTTGGCTCGCCACCTACAGCAATCCCACCTGCTCCGCCTCTCGGCGCAGATTTTGCCGTGGACTTGGGCCGATTTGCTGGATGACCAGCCCGGCTGCCAGCGAGCCGAGATCGCCGCAATCCTTGAGGCTGCGGCCTTGCGTGTAGCCGTAGAGGAAGCCGGCGGCGTAGAGGTCGCCGGCGC
>NZ_JAMYME010000101.1:0-1957 GCF_040318345.1 Mesorhizobium sp. M1169
CCCATCATCGACTCAATCTCCTCTTACGACGAAGATTGAATCAGTGCTTCAGGACTGCTGCAACCCGGACTTTTTCAACACTATCAGTCGATTCGAGCCGTTGCGCGAAGGGCAGCTTTTGAGAAGCGCCATGAATGTCGCGATATTGGCGCTACCTACTCGTTCCCATCGACGAGACGAATGGCAGCATCCACCCTTCCCCCGGTCCTCGGCGGCGGACGCGATGAACGGCTCGATTGAGCCCGAAACGAACTTCTGTCACATCGGTAACCTGCCGCCACCTCCTCAAATTGCCCGCGAGCTCGGTCTGAGCCAGCGGACGGTAGACCGTCACGTTAGCGATATCCTGACGCGGCTGAACGTGCGCACGCGCGCGGCAGCCACGGCCTATGCGGTCGAGCACGGCCTGATCGGCATGGTCGTATCTGGGTAATCCTACCCAAGCCAAATTTCTCGCTGCGTGGGTATTTACGCCGAAGCGGGCAACCGTGGCGCGGGTCTAAACTTCATGGCGTGGTAAAGGCCACAGGAGGTTTTCCCGATGCAAACGAATAATAACAGCATGAGCGGGCCGGGCGGTGTCTGGCTCGCCACCGGAACGCTGCTGCTGGCGGCTGCGCTCGTCTTTCACGGGCCACCGGACGCGGATTTGTCTGTTCAGATGCAGAATATCGCCGAGGGCCATGGGCGATGGGCTACGGTCCATTGGACGGCGGCAGCGGCGCTGTTCCTGATCGCCGGCGCTTCGTTCCTGAACCTGGCGCTCAACCCCCGGGTTCGGCGTTCGCCGATGCTGAGTTCTGCCTGGATGGTGATGGCTCTCGGCGCCCTGACTACGTTCTCCACCGCAGTCGCCGAGGCATCGGTGGTCGCGGTCGCGGCCGACCGGGGTGACACCAACACCTTCATGACCTGGTGGGCGTTTTCCGGCGGCATGGGTAACGGATTCTGGGCGTTAGCCTTGGCGACAGCGCTTGTCGCGTATCACGATGCCCGCGACAACGTTGGGATACTGCCCCGATGGGCCGCGATCGTCGGCTCGGCGTTCGGTATCCTTTCAGCAACCGGGTGGACACTCGGTGAGCAGCTCGGGATCGGCATCGGGGGTCCGATCTGGCTGATTTCCTCGCTTCTCATGTGCCTGTGGCTCGCCTGGTACGGGCTGTCCTCAAGCAGCGTCCGGTCGGGGCAAGCCACGGCGTAAAGCGCCTGATCCAGCATCATCTTGAGACAGGAGGAAAAAATGTCCCTTCAAACGAAGGAAATCGAGGCGACGATCCACGACATCCACGAATTCTTCACCGACTGGGTGGCGGGCCGATGCCCTGGCGACGACGCGACGTTCAAGAAGAACGCGCTCGACCGGATCAGCGACGATCTGGTCGCCATCATGCCGGGCGGCAGGGCGTTCGGGAAAAATGATTTCGCAGGTTACATGAAGAGCATCTACGGATCGAATCCGGCCTTCCGTATCAAAATACGCGACATCCGGATCAGCCATCAAAGCGCCGACCTGGCGGTCGTGAACTATCACGAATGGCAACGCGACGCGAAGGACTCCGATCAACCGAACAATGGCCGGGTCACGACGATGGTGGTCCGCGATCGCGGCAACAGCCGGGGGCCCGAGATCTTGCAAGTTCATGAAACCTGGCTCCCAGCCGATGTCGTTCAGTCCGCGGATTTCGCGTTCTGAGAAGCGTCGGTCCGAAACGGGCAGAGAAAGGATTTGCGCTGGCGGGACCATCGGCTCTGCCGGCGTCATGGAGCCAGAACTGTGCTTCTTTTCAGCCCGAATTGATCCACATTCAACGTCCGGCTAGCCCAGCAATCCGGCCATTCCATGCGTTCGCGTGGAGCGTCGGCTCGCCACCGATAGTGTTGAAAAAGTCCGGGTTGCAGCAGTCCTGAAGCACTGATTCAATCTTCGTCGTAAGAGGAGATTGAGTCGATGATG
>NZ_JAMYME010000102.1:0-1819 GCF_040318345.1 Mesorhizobium sp. M1169
CGACGGATGACATCGACAACCCTGATTTCGACTTTTTCGATTCCTGTTGCGTTTCTTTGTTCGGCTCAGGTGAGCCTGTTTCTTCGTCCCGGCCCACAGGATTTCCCACGCGAGCGTGTCGAGACGCAGTCAAGGCTGGCCGGTGCGATGGCGCCACGGCCGGCTGCGAGGTTTCCAGGCCACGCCTTGACGGCGTCGAGCACGGCGCCATTCTGGAGCGGACCGAGGGCGTCGGTCGTGCCGCCACATTTCCTTGTGCTATATTTGTCCGGCACGGACGACCACGTGGCAAAGAGTGGTGCGAGAGGATGAGAGTGCCGCCACGCAGCCGTTATAGTCGTTCCTCGTTTGTGGCGTCCGTGCGCCGCTTCGGCCCTCGTGACCGCCAATGCCGAACCATTAGCTCGTAGGCACGTTCGGCATTCTCGGCCGCGGCTTTCTCGCTGTTTCGCAACTCCTTCACGTTGTAGGCGTAAGCCGAACCGCGGCGACCGACACCGCGCTCGCCCGGCGCGCCGGCCTTGAGAGCGAGCTGCCTCTGCTTTGCCGCCACCAGCGCCGGGCGAGCCCAGAAGTAGTCCTGCTCCTTTGTCAGCAGATGCCAGATCAACACGGCGAGCTTGCGGGCGAGTGCCACGGCTGCGACCTGATGGCCGCGCTTGTTACGGATGCGTAGGAAGAAGGCCCTGAGCGGTCCGGGCGCCTTCGCCGTCGCCCAGGCGGCCTCGACCAGCATGGCGCGGGCATGGGAACGACCATGTTTGCTGATCCGGCCATATTGCGCCAAGCCAAGACCGGATTGGCGCACACGCGGATTGAGGCCGAAGTAGCTCACCAGCTTCTGCGGTTCGCGAAACCGCCGGATATCGCCGACGGCGGCGATGATACCGCTCGCGACGATGGCATTGACGCCGGTGATCGTCTGAAGCCGCCGGACTTGCACATCATCAATCGCTTCCCGGGCGATGTCGCGATCGAGGTCGGCCAGATCCTCGGCCAGGCGGTCAATCTCGCGGATGTGGCGAGCGATGGCGGCCCGCTCGTCGTCGGGAAGCACCTGCCGCTCGAGCCAGGCGCGACCGCGATTGTTGAACAGATCGGCATGCGGGCACTTCGGCACTAGGTGCGCCTGCAGGATGCCATGCACCTCGTTCTTCACGCGCGTGCGATGCCGAACTACCTGGTTGCGCCGCGCGACGAGGCGGCGAAGCCGCTCGGTCCGCTCGTCAGGTACCCAGACCTCCGGCAGAAAGCCGCTGGCATGGAGCTGCGTCAGAACGCCGGCATCGATCTTGTCGGTCTTAATCCTGGCATGGGCGATCGCCTTCACCTGCATCGGGTTGGCGACAATCACCCGGCCGACATAGGGCGACAGAACCCGCACCACCGCCATGGCGTTGCCCGTGGCCTCGACGACAACCTCATCCGTCCGTCGCAAACTGCGGCCGAACCCTTCCAGTCCGGAGCGGGTCATGTCGACCCGTCCGTGATGGCGCAGCCGGCCGTCTTCCCAAACCACCACCTCCGCAAAGGTGCGGTGGATGTCCATTCCAATCACACGTCTCATCGGCTCCCTCTCCTCAAACAGTCGGGAGCCGGCGGGCGACGCGACACCTACGGATCCGCGCTCTCGGCGCAACCGGGCAAGTCGCAGGGGCGGCCAGCTACTAACGCGAGCTCGCAGCTCATCGAATACATCGGCCTGCCCGCACTTGGCGTGCTCCCGGTGCCCCTGTCCCGGATGGTCGCACCATACGCCGAAAATCGCTCATCTCCAGCGGGGATCGGATGGCACCGTCATGATCATACCGGTTACGAA
>NZ_JAMYME010000103.1:0-1437 GCF_040318345.1 Mesorhizobium sp. M1169
TGAAGCCGTAGAACAGCTCCTCCTGCATCACACTTTGCTCGCCCATCATCGACTCAATCTCCTCTTACGACGAAGATTGAATCAGATGGGATATTCGGCTTGAGCCCCATCTTCGACGGTGATGGACGGAGGTGCTGCGCTCCGAGCTGATGATAGAACGTGGTCTGCAGCTACAGCCACAAGCATCAGGAAAGGAAACGCAGCATGAAGCATTATGCCGGATTGGATATCTCGGTAAAAGAGACCGCCGTTTGCATTGTCGATGAAACTGGCAAGATCTGCCGCGAGGTCAAGGTGGTCAGCCACCCCGACGACCTCACCGCGGTTCTGAAAGATCCCGCCTTGCGCATCGAGCGGATCGGGCTCGAGGCCGGACCGTTGTCGCAATGGCTGTTCGAAGGCCTGGCCAGGGCCGGTTTGCCGGCAATCTGCATCGAGACCCGACACACCAAGGCATTCCTCAAGGCGCGGCCGAACAAGACGGATCGCAATGATGCGCGCGGCATCGCACAGATGATGCGCGTCAACCTGTTCCGCCCGGTGCATGTCAAGACGCTGACGAGCCAAAAGCGCCGCGCGCTGCTGACGGCGCGCAAGCTGCTGCAGGAAAAGGCCCTCGCCATCGAGAACGACCTGCGCGGCCTGTTGCGCAATTTTGGGCTCAAGGTTGGCGTCGTCGGGACCGTCAAGTTTGAGGATCGGATTCGCGAGCTCGTCGAAGGACGCTGTGAACTGGCCGAAATTGTCACGCCGCTGCTGGAGGCGCGCTGCAAGCTGCGAGAACAGTTTACAGTTCTACATCGCAGACTTCTGAGAATCGTGCGGGACGATGAGGTCTGTCGGCGCTTGATGACGATCTCCGGCGTCGGTCCTGTGGTGGCGCTGGCTTATACCGCGACGATCGACATTCCACAGCGATTCAGAAACTCCAAAACGGTGGGGTTCATCCTGGGACTGACGCCGGTGCTCAACCAATCAGGTGAAAGTCACCGCGTGGGTCGCGTCTCGCTGTGCGGCGATGGGATGATGCGCACCTTGCTCTACGAAGCCGCCCAAGTGATGCTAACGCGCGTCAAGAAGTGGTCATGGCTGAAGGCGTGGGCGATGAATGTCGCCAAGCGGTGCGGCCTGCGAAAAGCGATCGTCGCACTCGCCCGCCGGCTGGCGGTCATCATGCACCGCATGTGGGTGGACGGCACCGAATTCCGCTGGACGCGGGAGGCCTCCCAGCCGCTATCTGACCGGGAAGGCCGTAAGGAGAGAGACAAGTTCCGCCACCGGCGGAAGCACGTCCTTCGCGGGACGATGGATGAGGCGAGTTCGTTGAAGCACTCGGACCGGTCGCTCACTGCAGCCGATCAGGCCGCGAATCAGATTGTGCCGCTTCATTCTCCTGATCCCATGCTGGGAGGGCTAAAGCCGATCCCGTAGAGAAGC
>NZ_JAMYME010000104.1:0-1428 GCF_040318345.1 Mesorhizobium sp. M1169
ACATGTGCCAGCAAATTCGTTTCGTTTACGACCCCTGATTGAAAGAGATTCAGCGTGGTCGAGGCCAGAATCTGACCGTCTATCGGGGTGCTGTACCATTTGGCGTCGGCGGTTACCTGGTCGACAACCCGCTGGCAGATCGCCCGATCTTTAGGTCTAAGGAACTGACTTTTCGGTGCTCGTAGCATCTCGACGCCTTGAAACGGGGAGTCACTGTCTCCCGCGCGATACCCATGCGTGGTCTCCGAGCATGGACCCTAAACGCATTCAGACGGAAAATTGCCATTCGTTTGAGTGGTACCGATGTCGCGTGGATAAGTGGCGGTCCGCGAGCTAATCCACCATGTCGCGCAGCGGCTTCTTGCGCTTTGGCGTCCTGTACTTCTCGACCAGCCTGACCTTGTCGATGTCGATCGTCACCAGTGGTCCCAGATCGACGGTCACCCTGCCGCCTTCCTCGTCTACGCGCGTGATCTCTCCGGTAAGCTCGATCTGCTGCCCCTTCTTCACCTTGGTATGATCGATGATCGAATGCGGAAAGCTATAGCTCGGAATCGAGACGTTTACGCAGTGCTGAATGACCCGTTTGCGAAGGCGGCCGGGATCGCCACCTCGTCACGAATGGAAATTCCGCGCGCCGTTCCATGAGTCTGGTGCGCTCGGTGCCTTACTCAAGATATTGCTAATTATGGATGAGCCTGCTTCCTCCAATCGATGGATGAAGCCGATCGTGGGCCGGTGCTATTTTGATGCATCGCGCGACTTACCCGACAAGAGCTGGCTCCAGGGGCAAAATATGAGCAAGACGACTCTCATTGCTATCGCAATCCTCGCGATCAGTGTCGGCTGTGCCGAAGCCAAGGACCGTAAGGTCGAAACCGCGACGCTCGGCACGTACGCCAATTCGAAGAACCTGCCGGTTTGTACCGCGTCAAGCTCACCCTTCGAAGTCCTCGGTGATGAATGTTTTCTCGTCACAGGTTCGATGATCTATGGCGACATCGCCGAACTCTCCCGGACAATCACTTTGAGTTGGTAGCCGAGGCAACAACCTCGCAGCGCATTCTCCGGTATGAAGCTGCGTCGCAGGGGCTGCCTTCGCCCAGATATCGACCCAGTCTTCGCGCGTCGCCAATACCGGCGCAATCCCCAGTCACCACGGGCCTCTCCAAAATTCTTATGCCGTCCGCACCTGCGGTCGAGCGTGTCGCGCCAACACAGCAGCGCCTCTGCATCGTTTGGGCAACCCAACGCATAGCTTCCGGTCCGGAAACTCGCTTACGCGTCTCATCGTCCATTCGGCAGCGGAAAATTAGGCCGATTTGGCAGTGCTCAGAATCGCGTAGCTGTCCTGCGATCCGCTCGGAGAGGATGGCGAGTGGTTGCGGCAACTGCGCCTCAAGCTGGCTGGCGACCGCCGTCTGCAGC
>NZ_JAMYME010000105.1:0-1337 GCF_040318345.1 Mesorhizobium sp. M1169
AGGTGGAACTCATCGCGGGCACCACAGGGGCCGCGCAATCGCAATCGATCGAGCTTCAGGATGCGCTTGAGGTGCGCGAACAGCATCTCCACCTTCTTCCGCTGATAGCGTGAGGTCTGGTAGGCGTCTGTCTTTGCGATGTCGCGGGCCATGTCGCGCGCGCCCTCATAGATCGAGCGCAGCACCTTGCGCGCCGGCTCCTTCGGGCAACAGCTGGGCTTCAGGGCACAGGCGTCGCAATCCAGCTTGCTGGCGCGATAGCGCATCATGCCATTCTCGTCGACGAGAGGGTGTGGCATCCGATAGGTCTTCTGGCGCTGCCTGAGCGTCTTCCCGCCAGGACAGATGTATGTATCGGCCTTATGGTCGTAGGTGAAGTCGTCGCGCGAGAAGGTGCCATCCTTGCGCCTAGACTTGTCGAAGACCGGGATATGCGGCTCGATCCCACGCTCATGCACCAACCAGTTCAGCATTTCGGCCGAGCCGTAGCCGGTGTCGGCAATCAGCCGCTCCGGCCAGAGGCCGAGCTCGTCGTGCGCCCGCTCGATCATAGTCTTGGCGGCCGTCACCTCGGCTTGGCGCACCGCGGTCGAGGGCTCCACGTCCACGATGATGGCGTGCTCCACGTCGATCAAATAGTTCGTGCAATAGGCATAGACGGCTGGGCCACCCCAAGCGGCAGTCCAGCGCGCGGCGGGATCAACAGGGGAGACGAACTTGGGCTCCACCGGCGTGGCGGCCCCGAAGGCGGCGTCATCCAGAGTGGCGAGATACTCAGCCACGGCCCGCTTGGCTTTGGGATTGAGGTCCTCGGCCGTTTCGATCCCGCGCTGACGATGGGCGTCGGCGACGATCATGCTGGCATCGACCGCAAAGCCTTCGCCGCCGACGAGCCCTTCAGCTATGCAGCGCCGGACGACGGTCTCGAACAGTTCGCGCAGCAGGTCGGCATCGCGGAAGCGGCCGTGGCGGGTCTTGGAGAAGGTTGAGTGGTCAGGCACATCACCCTCGAGGCCAAGCCGGCAGAACCACCGATAGGCCAGGTTCAGATGTACCTCCTCGCACAGCCGGCGCTCCGAGCGGATGCCGAAGCAATAGCCGACGATCAGCATGCGGATCAGCAGCTCAGGGTCGATCGAGGGACGGCCGATCGGGCTGTAGAAGGGCGCCAGATGCTGGCGGATGGCGGACAGGTCGACGAAGTGGTCGATCGCTCTGAGCAGGTGATCCGCCGGCACATGCCGCTCCAGGCTGAAGCCGTAGAACAGCTCCTCCTGCATCACACTTTGCTCGCCCATCATCGACTCAATCTCCTCTTACGACGAAGATTGAATCAG
>NZ_JAMYME010000106.1:0-1202 GCF_040318345.1 Mesorhizobium sp. M1169
TCAGACCGACTATGACATCGTGTGCCTTCAGGAATTGAAGACTTCGGATGAGAAATTTCCCGCGGAAGCCGTCAGGAACGCCGGTTATGGCGCGATCTGGCACGGGCAAAAGTCCTACAACGGTGTAGCCATACTCGCACGGGGAAAGGAGCCCCTGGAGCGTCGACGCGGCCTGCCGGGTGACCCTGACGATACTCACAGCCGGTATATCGAGGCAGAGGTGGATGGGATCGTCGTGGGGTGCATCTACCTGCCCAACGGCAATCCAGCTCCCGGCCCGAAATTCGACTATAAGCTCCGCTGGTTCGACCGTCTGATCAGCTACGGCCAGCTACTGCTCAAGGAGGGGATCACAAGCGTTCTGTGCGGCGACTACAACGTCGTGCCAACGCCGATCGATGCGGTGGTGCCGAGACGTTGGACGGGCGACGCAGTCTACTTTCCGGAGAGCAGGCAGGCCTATGCCGAAATGCTAGACAATGGCTGGATGGATGCCGTCCGCTGCATTCATCCGGAGAAAGGCATCTACACGTACTGGAACTTCTCCTACCGAGGCGGTTATGATCGGAGCTCCGGCCTGCGGATGGACCACCTCCTCGTCAGCCCATCACTTTCGAACAGGTTACGTGACGCGGGCGTGGACGCTGACCTGCGAGGCTGGGAAAAGCCGAGTGATCATGTGCCCGCCTGGATAGAGATCGACCCGTCCGGCAATTAGTTGACATGATCGAATGTTCGGCGGAATCGCCGGGCGTCGTCGCCCACTGCCAATAGAATGCGCTGCGAGATTGCTCACGCTGCTTTTCTCGCAGCCGCCCTAAACGGACGGTCAATGGTGAAGGCATCTGGACGGATGACTGCCTCAACCTGGCTCCAGGTCACGGGACGGGCGATTGGGAAGCCGGGTCGCGCTCGTGGGGAGAAGGCGCCGACCGCCGTGTTACCGCGCCCATTGCGAAGGTAGTCGATGAAGATGCGGCCCTTTCGGGCTGCCGGCGCAGCGGAGAGCAGATAGCGATCGGGATGAGCTTCAGCGAGGCGCTTGGCGAACGATCGGGCAAGGAGCCGGGCATTGTCGTGCGTGATCTTCGTCTCAAGTGGGGCCATCAAGTGAATGCCCTTGCCGCCCGTCACCTTCGGCCAGCTCTGCAGACCTTCCGCTTCCATGATGTCGCGGAGCGTTAGCGCGGTCTCGATCACTT
>NZ_JAMYME010000107.1:0-1056 GCF_040318345.1 Mesorhizobium sp. M1169
CTAGAGCGGGATGACTTGAGGCTGAATCGGCGTGGGATTCCCTTGGGCGGGCAAATCTGATTCAACCTTCTTGCTGGGCAAGGAGGTCAGCATTGATGGGCAAGCCTTATTCGATGGATCTTCGCGAACGGGTTGTTGCGTCGGTTGAGCGGGATGGGCTGTCACGACGGCAAGCCTCGGCGCGCTATGGGGTTGGTATCAGCACCGTCATCAGATGGGTGAGCCGTTTACGCGAAACGAACAGTCTTGCGCCCGGCAAGATGGGTGGGCACAGGCCGAAGAAGATTGCCGGTGAGCATCGGGAGTGGCTGCTGGTGCGCTGCCGGGCTGCGGATTTTACGCTGCGCGGTCTTGTGATCGAGTTGGCTGAGCGCGGCTTGAAGGTCGATTACCGCTCGGTGTGGGCGTTCGTCCACGCCGAGAAGCTCAGTCACAAAAAAAGACGCTGATCGCGGCTGAGCAGGATCGCCCGGACGTGGCGCGCCGGCGGGCACAGTGGGCAAAGTATCAGGACCGTATCGATCCTTCCCGCCTGGTGTTCATCGACGAGACCTGGACCAAAACCAACATGGCCCCGCTCAGAGGATGGGCGCCGCGCGGCGAGAGGATCAAAGCCAAGGTGCCACACGGCCATTGGAAGACCATGACCTTCCTGGCGGCGTTGCGCCATGACCGCGTCGATGCACCATGGCTCATCGACGGGCCGATCAACGGCGAGCGTTTCCAGCTCTATGTCGATGAGGTTCTCGTTCCCACTCTCAAGCCCGGCGATATCGTCATCATGGACAATCTCGGCTCGCACAAGGGCAAGGCCGTGCGCCGCGCCATTCGGTCAGCCGGCGCCAGGCTGTTCTTGCTGCCGAAATACTCGCCCGACCTCAACCCTATCGAGAAGCTCTTCGCCAAGCTCAAGCACTGGCTGCGCAAGGCTGCAAAGCGAACAGTCGAAACCGTCTGTGACGCCATCGGCCAAATCCTCAAAATTGTCACTTCAAACGAATGCCAAAATTACTTCACCGAGGCCGGATATGCCCAACCTAAATTCATTCCGCTCTA
>NZ_JAMYME010000108.1:0-986 GCF_040318345.1 Mesorhizobium sp. M1169
CGCCGCCAGCCACGGCGAGGCCTTGGCGCGGCCGCGACGCACCTGCTGGATGTGGGCCGTCGCGCCCACCACCAGCGCCTGCCGCAGCATCTCGTCGCCGGCCCGCGTGATCACCCCCAGCCGGTTCTTGCCGGCGGTCGAATGGTTCTTCGGCGTCAGCCCCAGCCACGCCGCGAAGTCGCGTCCCGAACCGAACGCTGTCGCATCAGTGACCTTGACGCCGAGCAGGCTCGCCACGACCGGCCCGACGCCGGGCATCGCAGCCAGCCGCTGTCCAGTCTCGTCCTTGCGGTGATGGGCCAACAGCTTCTTGTCGATTGCCGCGTATCGCGCGCACACCGCGCGGTATTCCTCGCCGAGCGTCTCAAGCAGTTCCTTTGCCAGCGCCGGCACCGTCGCGTCGCCGGCAATGCGGGCCAGCAGTGGCTCGATGCGGGCAAGGCCTTGTGCGGCCACCAGGCCGAATTCGGCTGCGTAGCCGCGGATCGTGTTGGAAAGCTGCGTGCGCCGCCGCACCAGCTGCTCGCGCACCCCAAACAGCATCTGCGCCGCTTGCTGCTCGCCGCTCTTGATCCCAACAAAGCGTGTCCTGGGCCGGCTCATCGCCTCGCAGATCGCCTCGGCGTCAGCCGCGTCATGCTTGCCGCGCCGCACATACGGCTTCACGTGCTGCGCCGCGATCAGCACCACCTCATGACCCAGCCCCGACAGCGTGCGCGCCCAGTAATGCGAGCCACCGCACGCCTCCAGCCCGATCCTCACCGGCGCAAGCTTGGCGAAGAACGGGACTACCGCCCGCCGTTGCAATTTACGCACCAGCACCGAACGCTCCGCAGCGTCGACACCATGCAGCTGAAAAACACTCTTGGACGTATCCATGCCAATACGGATAAGGTGTTCCACGGACGGCTCCCTTGTTTGAGATCTCAACGAACTCATTCTGGCACATCCGATGCCGTCGGGCGCCGTCCACCCCATCATGCCGT
>NZ_JAMYME010000109.1:0-933 GCF_040318345.1 Mesorhizobium sp. M1169
GCCATGAGCAAGCTTCCTGCAACCGCGCCCGTAAGGCATTTCGTCGTTGTCGAGGCACCTATCGCGCGTGCCTTCAAGGTCTTCACCGAGGATTTCGGGAAATTCAAACCTCGCGAGCACAATCTTCTTGTCGGGCCGATCGCAGAGACGATCTTCGAACCCTGGGTCGGGGGCCACGTTTACGATCGCGGCGTGGACGGCAGCGAGTGCCACTGGGCTCGTGTGTTGGCTTACGATCCCCCCGGCCGGCTCGTTCTGAGCTGGGACATCAGTCCTCGGTGGCAGATTGAGAGCGACCTGAACAAAACCAGCGAATGGGAAGTCCGGTTCACGCCTGAGACGGAGAACCGAACCCGGGTCGAGATCGAGCACCGGAATCTCGAACGCCATGGCGAAGGCTGGGAGGGCGTGCGCGTGGGGGTTGATAGCGATCAAGGCTGGCCACTGTACCTGCGGCGGTTCCAGGGCCTTTTCCCCGGTGCGGCGGCCTGACCCGTCCGCGCCCTTGCGAGCATCACTCGCAAGCACCGTCTGGTCCACTGCGATTCCAGGGAATGGAAGTCTATTGGTTAAGTCTTCTCGGCGTGCTCGCGCGCTGCTTGCTATCGGTAGTGTTGGCAGTCTACTCGGGTTCGTCCAGAGGTTTGCAGGAGCGCTGGCACGACCGGTAGTCCCGGCAGATGACGACAACCGGCTCTATAGGATCGACCGGGTTCACATGAATTCGGTCGAGGCACTGGCGCCCTTTATCGTGCCCGCAGTGCCAGCGATGATGGCTGGTGTTGGAGCGGCCACTTTGACGACATTGGTCTAGACCCACCTGGCGATACGCCTCCTCCACCTGGGAAGATAGTGTGCTGAAGGTTCTGCAAAAAGTTTTGGAGAGAGAACGGGGCTTGCTCTGAGGGGCGAGCGGCCATGGCACGGTGGTGA
>NZ_JAMYME010000110.1:0-914 GCF_040318345.1 Mesorhizobium sp. M1169
AAAATCCGATCCTGTCGGTCAGTCGCGTGGAGGCCGTCTACAACGGCGCCATCGCCGCCCTGCACGGTGTCGACCTGTCGGTCGGCAAAGGCGAGATCGTCGCACTGCTCGGCTCCAACGGCGCCGGCAAGACGACGCTGCTACGCGCCGTATCCAATCTCCTCCCGGCCGAGCGCGGCACTGTTACCGCTGGTCGGATCACTTTCGACGGCGAGGATGTCTCCAGGGCAAGCCCCTCTCACCTCGTCCGCAAGGGTCTGGTCCAGGTCCTCGAGGGCCGACACTGCTTCCGCTCGCTGACGGTCGAGGAGAACCTTCTGACCGGCGCGCTCGGGCGTTCGTCCTCCCGCACCGGCGTCAAGGCCGACCTCGACCGCGTCTATGCGCTTTTCCCCAGGCTCACCGAGAAGCGGCGAACCCGGTCCGGCCTCACCTCCGGCGGCGAGCAGCAGATGACGGCGATCGGCCGCGGTCTGATGTCGCGGCCGAAACTCTTCGTGCTGGACGAGCCTTCGATGGGGCTGGCGCCGCTGATCGTCGACGAGATTTTCAGCGCTTTGAAGCGGCTCAATCGGGACGAAGATCTTTCGATCCTTGTCGCCGAGCAGAATTCGGCAGTGGCGCTGAAATATGCCGACCACGCCACCGTGCTCGAAAACGGAAAGAGCGTGCTGGAAGGGTCGGCCGCCGACCTGCGCCAGCGCGACGACATTAAGACCTACTATCTCGGCGGCACGCCGCTTCCATCGCAACATTTTCCCAAGGAGACCGCAGCATGACCATCCAATCGAAGCAGCCGTCCGATATCCGCAGCGCCGTCCCCCCGGTCGAGCGTCCGTCGGCCAGAGCGCATGTCATCAAGACCGACGCCGAGGCGATCGCTGTGGCGGAAAAACTGGCCGCAGACTTCGCCA
>NZ_JAMYME010000111.1:0-852 GCF_040318345.1 Mesorhizobium sp. M1169
GAGCGGACGGCGGAGCGGACGAGTTACCGGTCCGGCTATTACGAGCGCAAGCTGGTGACGCGGGTCGGGGTGCTGGAGCTTCGCGTTCCGCAGGATCGGGCTGGCCGGTTCTCGACGGAGTTGTTTGAGCGCTACCAGCGTTCGGAGAAGGCATTGGTGTCGGCGCTGGTCGAGATGTACGTGCAGGGCGTTTCGACCCGCAAGGTGAAGGCGGTGACGGAGGAACTGTGCGGCCACTCTTTCTCGGCCTCGACGGTGAGCGAGGCGACGATGCGGCTGGATGAGGCGCTCAAGGCGTTCTTCACGCAGCGGCTCGAGGAAAGCTATCCGTATCTCATCTTGGACGCGCGCTATGAACGGGCTCGCGAGGCGGGCGTGATCGCCAGCCAGGCGGTGCTGGTGGCGATCGGCGTGGATTGGGAGGGCCGGCGCCAGGTTCTGGGCGTGGAGCTGGCCAACCGGGAGAGCCATTCGAGCTGGCGCGAGTTCGTGACGGGGCTCAAGAATCGCGGGCTCGCCGGCGTCGAGTTCGTCGTCTCCGACGACCATCCGGGGCTCAGGGCGGCAATCCGCGAAGTGCTGCCCGAAGCGGTCTGGCAGCGCTGCTACGTGCACTTCCTCAGAAACGCGCTCGACTACGTGCCGCGCAAGGTCGACGACGATTGCCTGATGGAGCTCAGATGGTTCTACGACCGGCGCGACCTTGCCGAGGTCAAACGCGACCTGGCGCAGTGGATCGCCAAATGGCAGGCCAAATACCCGAAGCTGGTCAACTGGGTGGAAGATAACATCGAGGAGACGCTGAGCTTCTATCGGCTGCCGCTAGCTCACCACAAGCACATGAAGTCGACG
>NZ_JAMYME010000112.1:0-847 GCF_040318345.1 Mesorhizobium sp. M1169
GCGCATAGATGACGGCCAGGACGAGGTATGTTTCGAACTGGTACTGGTTATAGTCGCGCTCCATGATCAAGTGCGCGGTCGCCATCACGTCGGCCGCCCCGATGTACATGACCAGCGCAACGTTATGGATCAGGTAGATGATGGAATTTCCATAGCCAGGCAATGCGAAGTGCACCGCTTGCGGGCCCACGATGCGGGTGATCTTCTGGCGAAAGGTATATCCTAGACTGTCGGCCGCATCATGCTGGCCGCGATCGACGGCCAGGTATGCGGGCCGAAGGACTTCCGACAGATAGCCGCCGTGGTAAAAGCTCAGTCCGACCATCGCAGCGATCGTCGGCGAGAAGAAATCTGCGGAGCCGAACAGGGCCACCAATAGGGGGAGCCCGTAGAACGCGACGAACAACTGGAGGACGACGGGAACGCTGCGGGCATAGGACACGTAGAGGTCGGTGAGGTGGCTGACCACTGGTATCCTGCGAATCCGCAATGTTGTCGCAACGAGCGCCAAGCAAAAGCCGACCAACATGGCGGTAAACGTGATAGCGAGCGTCAGCGGCAATGCCGAGAGCAACTCGGGAATCATAGCAGAAACATCCACTTTGAAACACTCCTTCTTGCAATTCAGCCTTGCCGCTGACGATATCTACTCAGATCGCATCATTTCATATACTTGACGATGCCTTCGCCAAACCACTTCTGCGAGAGCTTTTCGATCGTAGCGTCGTCTTTCAACTCCTTCAGAACTTTGTTCACGTCATTGACCAGAACCTTGTTTTCATCTGACTTGTGGATAAGCATATAAGTGTTGTTGGTGAAGACTGGTTCGGACGCCACGATGTCGAGC
>NZ_JAMYME010000113.1:0-840 GCF_040318345.1 Mesorhizobium sp. M1169
TGATCGACCGCATCACCGATGACAAGGTGCCGCTGATCACCATCAACCACGGCCGCACCGACACCACGGACGGACGCGTGTTCCCTTACGTCTTCCCGCTGCTGCTCAATCCGTATAGCGAGACCTCGGGCATCGTGAACTATATCGCCTCCAAGGAAGGTGGCCTCGACAAGCTCAAGGGCAAGAAGATCGTCGTGCTCTATCACGGCTCGCCCTATGGCAAGGAGACGATTCCGATCTATGAGCTGCTGTCGCAGAAATACGGCTTCGAGCTGTCGCAGATCGAGGTTCCGCATCCAGGCAACGAGCAGCAGGCGCAGTGGCTGACGATCCGTCGCGAGCATCCCGACTATGTGGTGCTGCGCGGCTGGGGCGTGATGAACCCGGTTGCGCTCAAGACCGCGCAGAAGACCGGCTTCCCGGCCGATCACATCGTCGGCAATGTCTGGTCGAATTCGGAAGAGGATGTGATCCCCGCGGGCGATGCCGCCAAGGGCTATACGGCCATCACCACCCAGGCGTCAGGCGAGCAGTATCCGGTGGTCCAGGAGATCGTCAAAACGGTCTACGGAGCCGGCAAAGGCAATCTCGAGGAAAAGAGCCGTATCGGCTCGGTCTACCACAATCTCGGCATCGTCAACGGCATCCTCAATGTCGAGGCGGTCCGCATCGCGCAGGCCAAGTTCGGCAACCGCACGCTCACCGGCGACGAAGTCCGCTGGGGCTTCGAGCATCTCAAGCTCGATCCGGCACGCGTCGAGGCGCTGGGCGCCAAGGACCTGTTCCACTCGATCAACGTCTCCTGGGACAATCACGAAGGTGACGGCTACGTGACCTTCC
>NZ_JAMYME010000114.1:0-834 GCF_040318345.1 Mesorhizobium sp. M1169
GCGTTCGCCATCTCGTCCTTCATCATCGGCGTCGCCGGGGTGCTGTGGGCCTTCACCTATCTGCGCACCGTCGAGCCGGCCGGCTTCAATCTCGACCGCTCGTTCCAGATCCTGTTCATCATCATCATCGGCGGGCTGGCCTCGATACGCGGCGCCTTTCTGGGAGCGGCGTTCATCGTCGTCTTTCCGCTCATCCTGTCGCGGCTTGGCGCCTTCCTGTTTGGCGGACTGTTCGATTCGGGTGTTCTCGACATGAGCCAGCGCATCGTGCTCGGCGCGCTCATCATCATCTTCCTCATCGCGGAACCGAACGGGCTGTCGGCCCTCTTCGACCGCCTGAAACGACGGATCGGCTCAAGGTCCAGCTGAGCGCCGCTCGACATCCTCTCACGGACCACAACCTCAGGAGACGCAATCCATGACCTTCTTCAGTCACCTCAAGAAAGCGGCGATCGCCACGGCCTTCGTCCTCGGCGCGACGGCGGTCCACGCCGACGAGCAGTATTTTCCCCTGCAGAGCTACCGCGTCGGCCCTTATGCCGCCGGCGGCACCGGCTTCTTCGGCGGCTTCATCGACTATCTCAACCTGATCAACATCCGCGACGGCGGCGTCAACGGCGTCAAGCTGACCTGGAGCGAGGGCGAGACGCAGTATGAGGTCGAGAAGGGCGTCGAGGTCTATGAACGATTGAAGAGCAATCCCGGCATCGCCGCCTGGAACCCGCTTTCGGTCGGCATCGCCTATGCCATGATCGACCGCATCACCGATGACAAGGTGCCGCTGATCACCATCAACCACGGCCGCACCGACACCACGGACGGACGCGTGTTCCC
>NZ_JAMYME010000115.1:0-821 GCF_040318345.1 Mesorhizobium sp. M1169
GACCAGAACCTTGTTTTCATCTGACTTGTGGATAAGCATATAAGTGTTGTTGGTGAAGACTGGTTCGGACGCCACGATGTCGAGCTTCTTTTCATCGATGACGGTCTGCTCACCAAGATTTGAAGGCAGGACCAGCGCGTCGAACTTGCCGTTCTGAACTTCGTCCAAACGGTTTGGATACGGGATTCCGGCGCTCGACGCCGTCACGTCAAGCTTGTATTGCGGATTTTCTTTTTGCCAGTTCATGATGAACTTATAGGTTCCGCCGCCAGCCGTGGTCGGAACGATCCTCTTGCCGACCAGGTCTTTCATTTCTTTGATGCCGCTGCCCTTTTTGCTGTAGATCTTCATCAGGCTGGCGCCCATGGGGTTTTCCGGAATGAAGAACTGCTTGGCGCGCTCGGGTGACTTGTAGTAACCGCCGACCGCGATGTCGTATTTGCCTGTGGCCAGGCCGGTTTCCTGCGCGATGTCGGAGACACCTTCCATTTCGAACTTGTATTGCGGCAGCTTTGCGTTGATCGCCCTCAGCAGATCGGGTTCATAGCCTTGCGGCTCGACGCCGAGCGCGCCCCAAGCCAATGGCTTGGATTCGGCAGAGGTCGCGATCTTGATTGTCCGAACGGTCTGACCATAACTGATCCCTGCTGTCGCAAGGGCAATTGCGATGCCGCCGGCGACGGCCAGGGCATAACGACGCGAAAAACTGGATTTGATTGCAGACATTTCTTGGGTTCCCTTCTTGTTGGATTATTGAAAAGCGAGTTCAGACTGCAGGAATTGAGCAAGTCGTGGGCTGGAAGGCGCATCGAAGATCTCAG
>NZ_JAMYME010000116.1:0-809 GCF_040318345.1 Mesorhizobium sp. M1169
TCGTTCAATTTTGGCGAGGTGATATTCGGAAACGGCTTCGTGTCGGCGAGGGTGCGGCATCCCGCAAAATAGGAATATATTCCGCATGCCGTTAAGGCAAATAGACTTCGTCCTGCCCTCAGCGCCTGCTAGCCGCGGGCATTTTGGGGGAAGCATGAATCAAGTTATGTGCGTTTGTAGCCATCAGCGTTTTGTCGGGCTGCGCTACTCGCCCAGCCGACATCAAGCCCACGCTGGTTTCGTCCGCGTATACGCGGGCAAGTCCTGCAGCCAGTTGGAAGCCGAACTTTACCGAACGAGTTCCGACCTCGCGCCGATAATGGCCATACAAGACAGAACCGCCCGCCATGATGTGGACGGCGTGTTTTGGCTTGGCTTGCCGGTTGGCAGCATGATGGACAACACAGACATCAAGGTACGTGAAGCCAAGAGCCGAGCTGAAGGGCAACATGGACGCGATCAACGCAGCCGACGAAAGGGCGGCTGTGTTGCCGGCACTCTGTAAGCCGTTCCAACGTTAAAATTGTCGGCTTGCTTCCCGCCCTCGCGACTGCGGAGTGGTCGTTTCATCGATTGACTCGCGTAATGCACCGGCAGTTAATCTCCCCGCAAGGGCAAAAAGAGGGGCTATGAAACTGGGAGCAAACGATGACTGTCCAAAAAGAAGACTATCGAACCAACAGAGCCCACTACGCCATAGCTGCGATGCATAGCCGAGCGACCGCTGAGGGCGATCGTGACGAATTGGTGGCGAGGAAAAAGTCCCTGTGGGTAACAGATCGGCGATCTGCAAAATTGGCTGCAAACCC
>NZ_JAMYME010000117.1:0-782 GCF_040318345.1 Mesorhizobium sp. M1169
GTCACTTGGATCTCTCAAACGCTATCGATGCCGATGGCATGGTTGTTACGCTGCAACGAGTGAAGTCGCCGGCGGAACTCGCCTACATGGAGCAGGCTGGAAAGATTGCCGATAGGGCGTTGCAAGCCGGCCGGATCGAGATTGCCGTTGGCGCGCGCGAATGTGACGTAGCTGCCGCGGTGCAAAGTGCTCTCATTAAAGGAACCCCAGAATTTCCTGGCGGGCCTTGCTATGGTGCTCTTACTATGCCGGTTGGCTCCCCAGCCAATGCACCGCATCTCAAGTGGTCCGATGCCAGCTATAAGATGGGCTGCCAGACCAATTTTGAGATTGGTGCATTCCGACACCGTTACGTCTGTGCATTGTCAAGGACGATCTTTTTGGGGGAGCCGAGCGCTCGCGCACAGCACTTACATCGAGCGGCGTTGGACGGCTTCCTCGCGGAAGTCGACGCAATACGGCCGGGAGTGAAGTGCTCCGATGTTTCGCATGCGTTTCAGCGGGCATTCGAACCCTATGGCGTACGTAAAGAGTCCAGGAGCGGTTACTCCACTGGTATCGACTGGGGCGCTGACCTCAGCTTCAATCCCGACGATCACACCGTTATCGAACCTAACATGACCTTCCACGTCCTTATCGGCATTTGGGAGAAGAATGACGGCTACATCTTCAGTGAGACTGTCCGCGTGACCGAGAACGGTGTCAAGTCGTTGAGCAACATGTCACGCGACATCCTGGTAAATTATTGACTTTCTCGGACTGCGATGCCAGCGCACCGCCAA
>NZ_JAMYME010000118.1:0-712 GCF_040318345.1 Mesorhizobium sp. M1169
CAACGAGTATGAGCTCGATCTTCTGCGTCAGCGCTCCTTGTCGGCCCGCTATGAGAAGGCCCGGCGCGGTGAACTCGTCGTCGCTTCCCCGGTCGGCTTCGTGAAGGTCGGCGACCGGCTGGAGAAGGATCCCGACCGTCGCATGCAGGAGGCCATCACCCTTGTGTTTGACAAGGTGGCGGAACTCGGCAGTGCCCGCCAGGCCCTGCTCTGGTTCCTCGAACATGGGCTGGATTTGCCTGCCAAGCGCAACAATGGCGATGTGGTCTGGCGCAGGCCAAGCTATGCGACCATCCACCGAATGATCGAGAACCCGATCTACGGCGGCGCCTACGCCTATGGTAAGACTCGTGCTGCGTCGGGATATGATGCAACAGCCATTCGTTCGCGCAGCCGCCGTAAGGCGCGTGATGAATGGCTGGCGCTGATCCCGGGTGCACACGAAGGCTACGTCAGCTGGGAAAGGGCGGAAGCGATCCGCAAGATGGTGAGCGACAACGTGCCCGCGAGCCGGCATCACGGGGCGCCCAAGCATGGCGACGCTCTGCTCGCCGGCCTTGTCCGCTGCCGGCGCTGCGGCCGCAAGCTGACGGTCCGCTACACGGGAACCAAGCACAACATTCCGCGCTATTCCTGCTGGCGTGGTCTGCTTGACAATGGCGAGCCGCGTTGCATCGCCTTCGGTGGACTACGCGTCGACGACGCCATCGAG
>NZ_JAMYME010000119.1:0-668 GCF_040318345.1 Mesorhizobium sp. M1169
GATGAGCTACTATGATTTCCTCTTCGTCATCGAGGTGCTGGTCGGTGGCTTGCTCTCAGGCGTCATGTATTCGCTCGTCGCCATCGGTTTCGTGCTGATCTACAAGACGTCGGGCGTGCTGAACTTCGCGCAAGGGTCGATGGTGCTGTTCGCCGCACTCACCTTTGTCAGCCTTGTCGAACGCGGCATCCCGTTTGCGCTTTCGCTGCTCATTACCCTCGCGGTCATGGTTGCGCTGGGCTTCACCATCGAGCGAACTGTGCTGAGGCCGCTGGTCAATCGCTCGCCGATGACGCTGTTCATGGCCACGCTTGGCCTGTCTTACATCATTGAAGGCGCTGCCCAGTTGGTGTGGGGCACGCAGGTGCACGGGCTCGATCTCGGCATCGACGACACGCCGTTCGAGGTCGGCGGCATCCTGATCTCGTCGTTCGATCTTCTTGCTGCAGGCATTGCCGCGGCGATGGTCGCCGGCTTGAGCGCATTCTTCTATTGGACCCGGATCGGCCTGGCGTTTCGCGCCGTCGCAGACGACCAGTTCGCCGCGCTTGCCGTCGGGCTGCGGCTGCCCCGGATCTGGGGAACGGTGTGGACGGCCGCGGGGTTCGTGGCACTGGTCGCGGGACTTTTGTGGGGCGCGCGCCTCGGCGTCCAGTTCTCGCTGTCGC
>NZ_JAMYME010000120.1:0-652 GCF_040318345.1 Mesorhizobium sp. M1169
CTATTCCTGCTGGCGTGGTCTGCTTGACAATGGCGAGCCGCGTTGCATCGCCTTCGGTGGACTACGCGTCGACGACGCCATCGAGGAAGCTCTTCTGCGGGTTGTCGAGCCGGCAGCGATAGCCGCGGCCGTCGAGGCCGAAGCGCAAGCGGCCAGTCGCCGCGATCAGGTCCGCGATGCTCTGATGCGCGATCGCGAGGCGGCACGCTACAACGCCGATCGGGCGTTCCGGCAATACGACGCCATCGATCCGCAGAACCGGCTGGTCGCGGCGGAACTGGAGTTGCGATGGAACCGGGCGCTTACGCGTGTCGGCGAGATCGAGAGCAGGATTGCCGCGCATGATGCCTCGACATCGGAGCCATCACTTCTGTCGCCAATACACGTCACCGCGCTCGCCGCCGATCTCAAGGCTGTATGGGCGGCGCCGACGACGGATGCAAGGCTCAAGAAGCGCATCGTTCGCACCGTCATCCGGGAGGTGGTCGCCGATATCGATGACGAAGCGTCAGAGATCGTTCTTCTGATCCATTGGGTTGGCGGCGTCCATACTGAACTGCGCCTGCCGAAGCGGCGCCGTGGACAGCGCAACAGCACGTCCGGCGATATCATCGCGGCCGTCCGCCAACTGGTGCTCATCGCCAATGATGAT
>NZ_JAMYME010000121.1:0-632 GCF_040318345.1 Mesorhizobium sp. M1169
ACGGTGTGGACGGCCGCGGGGTTCGTGGCACTGGTCGCGGGACTTTTGTGGGGCGCGCGCCTCGGCGTCCAGTTCTCGCTGTCGCTGATCGTGCTGAAGGCGCTGCCGGTACTGGTGCTTGGCGGCTTCGATTCCATCCTCGGCGCCATCGTCGGCGGCCTCATCATCGGCGCCAGCGAGAAGCTCGCCGAGGTCTACCTCGGACCCTTTGTCGGTGGCGGCATCGAAGGCTGGTTCGCCTATGCGCTGGCGCTGGTCGTCCTGCTGGTGCGCCCCTCCGGCCTGTTTGGCCAGAAGACTGTCGAAAGGGTCTGACCGATGGCCGTGCAAGCGCTCGATGCCGCAAGGCTTCCCATCGACTGGCAGAGGTTAGCTCTGCCCGTCGCCCTGATTGCCGTGGCCTACGGCCTGATCCCCGCCTATGCGTCGAGCTATCTCGTCGAGGCGATCCTGCTGCCGTTCCTTGCGCTCAGCCTGGCGGCGGTCGGCCTCAACCTTTTGACCGGCTATTGCGGCCAGCTTTCGCTGGGCTCCTCCGCCTTCATGGCGGTCGGCGCTTTCGCCGCCTACAATTTCAACCTTCGGGTCGAAGGACTGCCGCTGGCTGCGACCATGATCCTGGCCGGGATTTC
>NZ_JAMYME010000122.1:0-603 GCF_040318345.1 Mesorhizobium sp. M1169
CAACGAGTATGAGCTCGATCTTCTGCGTCAGCGCTCCTTGTCGGCCCGCTATGAGAAGGCCCGGCGCGGTGAACTCGTCGTCGCTGCTCCGGTCGGCTTCGTGAAGATCGGCGACCGGCGGGAGAAGGATCCCGACCGTCGCATGCAGGAGGCCATCACCCTTGTGTTTGACAAGGTGGCGGAACTCGGCAGTGGCCCCCAGGCCCTGCTCTGGTTCCTCGAACATGGGCTGGATTTGCCTGTGCTGCGTCGGGATATGATGCAACAGCCATTCGCTCGCGCAGCCGCCGTAAGGCGCGTGATGAATGGCTGGCGCTGATCCCGGGTGCACACGAAGGCTACGTCGGCTGGGAAAGGGCGGAAGCGATCCGCAAGATGGTGAGCGACAACGTGCCCACAAGCCGGCATCACGGAGCGCCCAAGCATGGCGACGCTCTGCTCGCCGGCCTTGTCCGCTGCCGGCGCTGCGGCCGCAAGCTGACGGTCCGCTACACGGAAACCAAGCACAACATTCCGCACTATTCCTGCTGGCGTGGTCTGCTTGACAATGGCGAGCCGCGTTGCATCGCCTTCGGTGGACTACGCGTCGACGACGCCATCGAG
>NZ_JAMYME010000123.1:0-525 GCF_040318345.1 Mesorhizobium sp. M1169
CGGTCGGCGCTTTCGCCGCCTACAATTTCAACCTTCGGGTCGAAGGACTGCCGCTGGCTGCGACCATGATCCTGGCCGGGATTTCAGCCGCCGGCATCGGCGTCGTGTTCGGATTGCCGAGCCTGCGCCTGCGCGGCTTCTATCTCGCCGTCTCGACGCTCGCCGCCCAGTTCTTCGTGCAGTGGGCGCTGACCAAGTTCGGGTGGTTCTCCAACGACAACCCATCCGGAGTGATCTCGGCGCCGCACCTTGCCGTTGCGGGCTTCTCGCTCGACAGGGCGACGGGCCGCTACCTGCTCTCGGTGACCACGGTCATCGTGCTCACGGCGCTGGTCTGGCGCCTGGTCAACAGCGCGACCGGCCGCAATTTCATCGCCGTGCGCGACAACGAAACCGCCGCGCGGGTGATCGGCGTCCCTGTGCTGAAGACCAAGCTGCTGGCGTTCGCCATCTCGTCCTTCATCATCGGCGTCGCCGGGGTGCTGTGGGCCTTCACCTATCTGCGCACCGTCGAGCCGGCCGGCT